>CAXUEY010000226.1:0-8412 GCA_964250225.1 uncultured Ktedonobacteraceae bacterium
GGATATGATGGTGTATTTCGCGAAATACACCGTCATATCCCCACACATCATATTTCCCCGTGCCACAATCGACGCATCTCTTCACAGCGTTCCAGTAACCCATCCAGCCTGCCCTCATCCTCAACGCGACCATCTTTGAGGACGATGATGTGATCGGCGCGTTGCAGGACGGCTTTGCGGTGCGAGACGACGAGATAGGTGCAGTCGCGGGTGGCGAAGAGGCGTTCCCATAGTGTGTGCTCGGTTTCGACATCCAACGCGCTGGAGAGGTCGTCGAAGACTAGCAGTTCGGCCTCGCGAGCGAGCATACGGGCAGCCGCCGCGCGCTGGGCCTGGCCGCCAGAGAGCTTGACGCCCCTGGTACCGATGACCGTTTCCAGCTCTGACTCGAAGCCCGCGACATCGCGATCCAGTACGGCGGTGTGGACGGCGCGTGGCAGATCAACCTGCTCCTCACGCAGACCCAGCAGGATGTTCTCTTTGAGCGTATCGCTGAAGAGGCGCGGGATCTGAGCGGTGTACGCGCTGCGCGGCGGCACAAAAAACGTGGCGGGATCTTCCACCGGCGCGCCGTTCCAGATGATGCTCCCCTGCTGCATCGGCAACAGACCCAGTAGCGTTTGCAGCAGCGTCGTTTTGCCCGCGCCAACACGTCCTGTGACCACCGTCAGCGAGCCACGCGCCAGGCTCAGGCTGATATCCTCGATGCCGCGACCTGCTTCGGGATGCCGGTAGCCCAGCCCGCTTACTTCCAGGCGTTCTAGACGATCTTGCGCGTTTCTGCCTACTGGTGCCAGCTCCGCCAGTTCGCCGTGCAGGGGCAGCGGATCGATGGCCGAGAGGCGCTCAGATGGCGCACCTTGTAATAGCTTGCTCAGGCGCTCGAACGAGACGTTGACCTGAGTGATCTGAGCCAGCAGCAAACCCAGGCTTTCGATAAAGTAGCCGATACTGCCCAGGTAGCTGATGAAGATCGCCAGATCGCCTGGTCCCAGATGAACTGATGATTGGGCCGCGAGGAGCAGGATCACACCTGTGGCAATACCCACCGCATTGGTGAACAGGGCGTTCAGCACACTACTGAAAACGCTATCCCGCACCATTTTTGCGCGCCGATCCTCGCTGAGCGCGTCGAAATGAGCCAGGACCGGGCGTTCAGCCCCGGCCACCTGGATGGCCTGCGCCGCGCTAAATACCTCACCAATGGCTCCCGTTAGACGCGCGGTGGACTCGCGGCTGGCCCGGCGATAGGTATCCAGCTTTTGCTTCATAGCCTGCCCAATAGCGATCACTACCATTAACGGGAGAAAAACCAGTAGTGTAATAAGTGGATTGATACGGTAAAGAATAATAAACGCTGCGATAGTGAAAAGCACCAGCGAGATGCTTACCGCAATCAGCGCGAACATCGTGGTGAGGATCGTCGAGTCATCGCGGATGCTACTGATCACTTCGCCAGGCGGTTCGATGAGAGCACGCGCACCCGGCAATTCCAATAGACGGCGCAGGAGGTTGCGATGCACCATACGCGGCTGACTGAACATCCAGGTCTGCGAGACACAGATGCGTAAATACTGGAAGCCCATACGCGCCAGGGCCACAGCCACCATCACACCAATCAGGCTCCAGAGATACGCACTGGTTGAGGTTGAGGAGGGTAGCGCGTTAAAAAAAGCTTGCAGGATCAGTCCGAAGGCCAGCCTCGTTGCGTAGAAGACAATATTGACCCAGATCAGGAGCAGGAAATGTTGCGGCTTGAAACGCAGCAGCCGTCCGATAAAACGCATGGACTTCATGCCAGCACCTCCGCGAGTTCATGGCGCAACAGCCGGGCGAAACGTGAGTCGGCGTCGTTCGCCAGGTCTGCGCGGGGACCATATTCAAGCATTGCACCGTTCTCGATGATGAGGATCTCATCGACGCGCTGCAGCGTACTCAGTTTGTGCGCGATGATCAGCGCGGTGCGGTTCTCCAGCAGGCGCGTGATTGCGTGCTCGATCAGGGCTTCAGTGGCAGGATCGAGGCGCGAGGAGGCTTCGTCCAGGATCACGATACCGGGATCAGCCAGGAAGACACGCGCACAGGCCAGCAATTGAGCCTCGCCCGCTGAGAGACCACGCGCGCGCTCGACACTGCCCAGAGGCGTGTCCAGACCCTTTGGTAGCGTCTGATACCATGCACCGAGACCCAGCTCGGCGAGCAGCGCGACGATCTGAGTGTCCGGGATGTGGTGTTCAAAAAAGGTCAGGTTATCGCGGACCGAGGCGTGGAAGATCTGCACCTCCTGCGTGACCATACCGATGTGACGGCGCAGTTCGTGCAGGCCGATCTCGCGCACTGGCACGCCATTGACGGAGACCTCACCGCTCTGGGGATCGTAGAGTCGGAAGAGCAGACGGGCCAGCGTCGTTTTGCCGCTGCCGGTGCGTCCCAGCAGGCCCAGCGCGTGCCCCGGCTCGACCTTTATATCCAACGCGTGCAGCACCGGCTCATCTTCTTTGTAGCCAAAGGCAACATCGCGCAACTCCACGCTCAGCGGCCCCGTGGGGAGCATGGTTGTGCCGCTATCTGGCAGCGCGGAAGGAATGTGCAGCAACGTCTCAATACGCTGAATACACGCCTCGGCCTGCTGTAAATCTTGCATCTCCTCCTGGATCGCGTCGAGCGGCTGCGCGAGCGCATTTGTGTACGCGAAGAGTACGTAGACCGTGCCGAGGCTGATAGCGTGCAGACCCCAGAGATAGAGGCCCAGGCCGAGTGCCAGGGCGGTTCCACACACATACAAAAAGAGCATACTGATGCCCATCTGAGCGGAAATTCGTATGGTTGGATTATTGATCGGCAGCCAGTTGCGTAGCACTTGATAGTAACTGCGCATCACCGCTTGATCCGCGCCGTTGGCCCGAATATCCTCCAGACCGTGCAAGCGTTCGCTGATAAAGCCGTAGTAGGTTGCGCTCATCCGTCGTTGCTCCCCCCAGAACGGGATGGAGCGTCCGCGCAGGTACGAGAGCAGGGCCAGCGCAAACAGGGCAAAGGCGAGCATGACCACGCCGACCAGCCACGAGATGATAAAGAAGAGCGCCAGCATCACCAGCAGCAGTAGCAAATTGCTCATCAAATTGACTGCGAACTGCGAGAAAAAGTTCGAGAGCGCGTCCACATCGCCATCAATGCGTTCGATCATCTCGCCGCTGGTGTGCGTTTTGTGGAAACCCATATCCAGCGAGAGGCAGTGGCGCACCAGGTCGCTGCGCAACTGGTTCGTCGCCGTCCACGCCACGTACTGGCTAAAGTACGTTCCGGCCACGCTGATACCCTGATTGAGCACAGCCGCCAGAATATACACGCCGCCCGCGGCCAGCAGCGCCGAGACGGGACCATGCGTGGTGAGGGTATTGATAAAGTAGCCGATAATTTGTGGGTTCAAGAGTTGCAGGCCGACCCCGGTCAGCAGACAGAGAACCATCAGGCACGTCTTGAGCCACTGAGGTCTGAGGTAGGTCATGAGCAGGGCGAAGTAACGCCGGATGGGCAGATTCATTGGGCCTCCTTTTACACTTCGTTGAACACGTGCGAACCCGCCAGGTGCGGTTCGCAGACAGCAGCCTTGTTACGTTTTTTCTTACGGGGAAGAGCCATTATACGAGAAAAATGGGCGATTTTTGCCCCAAAATACACGAAAATATGTGTCAGTGAACAATCAAGTGTGGAGGAAGTATACCCAATGATGAGACCAAAAAACATCGTCCATATGGACGATGTGCAGAGTTGACACCTATGGTATGATCAGGGTGGAAGAAAATCCCAGATCCACCATCTCAAGAAGTCGTTGGTTGCCAGGCCAGCAGTTCTTTGAGCTTCTCGTTATTAAACTGTGCATCAGCGGGATTGGACCCGCCTCCTGCCGTATGACCCCAGATCGACTCAATGGGACAGAAGGTCGCGTTGGGCATCAGACTCGCCTCATACTCGCTATCCTCTGGCGTGAAATACAGATCTGTCCGGCTCGGCATGACGAGTGCGCGCGCTGTAATACTCTTCAGGGCCCGCTCAAAATCCCCGTTATACGTTGTATTCGCGCTGATATCGGCGTACTGCCACGTCCAGAGCATGGCCAGCAGATTGTTCGCATCCTGTTTGAGGAAATCGTTCTCCCACTCGTTAACCAGAAAATCTTCCAATTCCTGATAGCCCGCGTCTTGATACAATTTCTGCCGATAGAACGCCTGTGAAAGCGCCCAGCCAGCGTAGACACGGCCCATTGCCTTCAGGCCCACGGCTGGCGGTTCGTTATACCACCCCTTGTTCCACGCGGCATCGGCTTGCAGCGTCGCTTTCACGCCTTCCAGAAAGACAAAATTATGCGGCCATGCTTTCGCCGTCCCTGCCAATGGTGCGAGCCGCTCAACCATAGCGGGATAGCTGGCGCCCCATTGGAAGGTTTGCAGCGCGCCCATTGAGAAGCCAGTCACCAGCGCAATCTTCTCGATCCCAAACAGTTGAGTCACGAGCTGGTGCTGGCAACGCACATTGTCGTAGATTGTAATATGGGGGAAATCAGCTTTCTCGCATGGTGGTGGGGTATTGCTCGGCGACGAGGAGAAGCCGTTTCCGAACATATTGGGCACGATAATAAAATAGTTGCGCGGGTCAAGCGCTTTGTCCGCGCCAATCATGCGCTCGTTATCGGTATGGTTGCCTGCATACCAGGTGGGGTTCACAATCACATTGCTCTTCTCCGCGTTCAGTGTGCCGTAGGTTTTGTAGGCAATAAAGGCGTTGGGCAAGGTTGCGCCAGATTGCAGCGTGAGATCGCCCAATTGAAACACATCATAATCGCTCATGGATTCTTTCCTTTCGAGCACGGCTCTTGCAGCCGTCGAAGCATATGGGGGACGGTCGTCGAAGGTGCATAGTTTGGCACCCTGGTCGCACGTTTGAGGAATATTTTGCCGTTATCTCATTTTCAATTACTGTTTTGTAGGCAGTCCCTCCTTTCCCGGCTCAAGTTGTACATTCACCGTGTGCAGGAACATCGCCAGCATCTCGTAGTGGCCGACGAGAAAACAGAACTCGATCAACTGGATCTCGTTGAGCTGTTCCGCGAGGCTATTCCATGTGATATCGGTGATGTAGCGCTCGTTGTGCATTTCGTCGGTGGCCCGCAGCAAGAGGGCTTCCAGCGGCGACCACCCATCAGCCGCCGGACCCGCTGCAATGCGCTCTATGGCTGCCTGCTCAATCCCCAGCTCCGTACTGATCTGCACGTGCTGGCCCCATTCGTAGTGGTTGTGCATATTGTACGCGACGCGCAGGATCACCAGTTCCGTCAGGCGTCGCTCCAGACTTCCCCCGGCCATCAAACGACTAGCGAAGCGCAGCCAGGCCGAGAAGAGTTTGGGATGGCGCGCAATCGTCCCAAAGACGGCCAGCGGCTCGCCATCCTTGTCGAGATTGGCTCTGGACACAAGGTCGCGGGTCCGTTCGTCCATCTCAGCCAGTGGCACGGGTGTGAGTTTGGGGTCAGACATAGTTGGTCTCCTTCCGTCTATCCTAACGTTTTTAGCAGTGTGCAAGGATTGTGATACGCTTCTTCTTGAAGAGCAAGCAACAGCATTATTTTCCGAAGCGCGAAGAAAGCACCGCTTTTCCTCTTTCTCATTGTATCACCTTCTAACTTACGATGCACTGTCTCTTTGCACGATTTTTGGGCGTGCTTTCCTCTAGACTCAGCTTGAAGCGACACGTGATTTCTCCCCGTCTGGTGGGACAAGGTTATTGCCTTACCTGATTTTCTGCTGCCCGATGGGGTCGAACCGTTACGACCAGAGGGACCAGCGCGCCCGCACCTTCGACTCGTTGATGCAGGTTCAGCTTGAATCAAGGGATGAAGTTCTGCGAGCAGGCTTGTATCACGACGAAATCTATGGTATTCTTAGGTCGATAGCCCAGCTATTATCTCTCAGAAAGGACGCACACGATGGTTTTATATGGCTCTGTGCTAAAGAAGCCACCTCGTCTCTCTATTTCCGCTTACCTATCTATGAGTGCGTCCTCAAAAAGGTAGATTTTTCGGCTTTTCCCGCGAAAATTGCACCACGAGGCGCACTGACAGCTCGTGGTTTTTGTGGCATTTTTCACGTTCACCCCTCCACTCAGACCACAAGCCACCTCGTGTTTTTTTGTTGCCCAGAATCAGAGCGTACACACTCTCTCATGTGATTGACGTTCGAGAAGCTGTTCAGAGAACGTCAATGCTGAAAGGAACGAATAGACTGATGAGTCAAACAAAATCGTATCTCGCGCTTCCCGATGCGCCCGCCATCTCTGGCCTGGCATTCCGTTTGTTTCAAGGGAAAGCTGACTTTCCTGCAATCAAGGCTGTGCGCAAGAACGTGCAAGCCGTCGATGGTGACACCTGGCTCCCCGGACCAGATATCGATCCCGATCCCGTGTGCAATCCGTTGCACGATTGCCTGATCGTCGAGGTAGACGGCCAGGCGATTGGCTATACCTGGCTTGTTTGGTGGTCAGAGCGTAAGATTGAGCTTTTTCTCCCCCTGGGCGGCCTTGTCCCGGAGTGGAGGCGCAAAGGCATTGGGCGTGCGCTCTTACGCTGGCAAGAGCAACGGTTGCGCCAGGTTGCCGAGAGGCTCTCACCGACGAACCCCTGTGTGTTTGGGGGCAATGCCGATGAGACCCAACCTGGGAACCGCGCCTTGCTTTTGAGTGAGGGATACACGGTGGCGTTTACCACGGTGTGGATGACCTGCCAGCTTCCCACCGAGCCCCTCCAACTCGCACCACTCCCTGATGGCCTGGAAATCTGCGCGGTTTCGCGTGACCAGTTGCCTGCCATTTACGCGGCAAACGAAGACGCGTTCGCTGAGAGCTACGATAGCCTCGAAAGCTATGACACCTGGCTGCGCAAGCTGGGCGGACCTGACCTGGATGCCAGTCTGTGGGTGGTGGCCTGGGAGGGAGATCAGATCGCAGGGTATGTCATCAGTACTAGCGATGAGGAGGGCGCGCATACCCCCTGGGTCGGGGTACGCCGGGCCTTCCGACGGCGCGGTCTGGGCAAAGCGTTGATGACGCGCATGCTCCAACGCTGCCAGGAGCGCGGCATTCAGCAGGCAGATCTCGGGGCGACAGAGGAAAATCCAGGCAAAGCAGTTCACCTCTACGAACGCGTAGGCTATCAGGTGGTGGAACGCATGCCGAGGTACCGCAAGCCCTTCTAAGCCAGCCGTGAGAAACGAGGGAGGCTTTCTCCTTCACGCCTTTTGCTCCCTCGTCGTGCGTCCAGCTTGCCCGTACACGGTAAAATAGCAACATTGCGTGTTGTAGTTCTACTATACGCAATGTTGCTATTTTACATAGAGAGATAGATCGAAAAACGCAAGAAACACCTTTTTTACCAGAACTTGGCGTATATCCACGGGCATGAGTTCAGTCGCTACGTGCTCGCGCTGGTTTAAGTGAAGAGATTGGACCAAAGGGTGGCATACGTGGCAAAATCTGGACGACTGGTTATGGTCTCTGGCAAACTTTAGCTCAGATTAAGTAATCGCCATTGCCGATGACCCAGAGATGTCGCTGATGTCTTGAGCACGTATGGGTACGCCTCTTGCTCACACATAAACAGGAACAAATATCCAAAGCATACCTGGCAAGTATACACTATTCTACTCAGCCATATGGTTGCGCCTGTTCGCCTGATCGAGTCATGCGCAGAAATTCGTACTCTCCCCCATTTGTGCGTTGCATAAATGTCTTGAGAGCAGTGAAGCCGACCTGTTCGTAGAGGCGAATCGCCCGTGTGTTGAAGGTGGCCACGCTCAAGCTCCACATCATTACAGCGTAGCGTTCCTGGCCAAAGGCCAGCCCCGCGTTGATAAACGCTCGCCCCAGACCTTTGCCGGTCAGGTCTGGGCGCAGTCCCAGCCCGATCTCTCGTGTCTGCTCGGCCTGATGGAAGGAGAAAAAGCCGATCAGTTCATGCTCCTCGTTGAAGACGGCGTAATGGGGTTCTTGCCAGCTCTGGGGAGCCAGCAGTTCCGCCAGATCTTCTAGATCTTGCTCCATATCATAGAAATCGTAGGGCGCGGCATAATGCCAGGCCGCAATCTGCTGCGCGTCCTCTTCTCTCATCGGTTTGAATGTGAATTCCATAACATCTCCCTTTTACAAACTCTCGCGCATGCCAGCGCGATCAGAGCTTCACCAATGCGCGATTGATGTTGGCAATCGTGGGGCAGCCTGCCAGTTTCATCGCCAGTTCTAACTCGTTGCGCAACAGTTCCAGAACGTGCTGGACACCCTGCGCGCCATCAGCAGCCAGGCCCCAGAGGATCGGGCGCCCAACCAGCACGGCGCGCGCACCCAGAGCCAGCGCCTTGAGAATGT
>CAXUEY010000227.1:0-8387 GCA_964250225.1 uncultured Ktedonobacteraceae bacterium
GGTAAATACTAACCTCTTACGGTGAAAAAGTATATATGAGTCATCCCCAATTTTAAATTAGGGATGACTCATAAGTGTTTAAACATCATGCAGGCGTGAGAATTGCCGATAATCCCCCCCAGAGTTGCAAGAAGCGCGCACGTGTGAGCTGGCTCCAGTCCCTGAGTGAGGAGTCGGTGAGATAGACGTTATTGCTATC
The DNA here is from genome assembly GCA_964250225.1 of uncultured Ktedonobacteraceae bacterium. Lineage (GTDB taxonomy): Bacteria > Chloroflexota > Ktedonobacteria > Ktedonobacterales > Ktedonobacteraceae > Paraktedonobacter. The sequence continues at coordinate 200 of CAXUEY010000227.1, forward strand.
ACCACCGTGCACTACCAACAGATGGCCGCCGGGAAGTCTGGACGGCGGGATGCCCACGATCACCGGCATACCACTATTAGCGGCGGTAATCACCTGGTCCAGGCTTAAATGGTGGCCCCAACTGGTTTTAAAGCCAAACTTTGCTGCCGTGCGCTGAATACCCACATCTTCGAGCAGGCCGAGCTGGGGTGTGATCTCACCAATATTGGCCTCGACCTTTAAGATATCAGTGATACGATACTGGTGGCCATAAGCATTGATTACTTCGGTCATCGAGGCGGCAGAACAGGCAGAATCGGCCCAGGTCGTATATTCTTGCGAAGATTGGTACTGCGCAGGGTCAAGTTGATTCAGACGTGTGAGATGCTGCGTAGCGGTAAACACTGGCAAGCCGCTGACAGGTGGCACGGCTGCCGCAGCCTGTCCAAATGGGCTGGCAGTCCAGATGGGTGAATAGGGGAAGAGCATGCTAAACAGATAGAGACTCAGCACAAATAGCACAGCCAGCCCTGGAATAAGCACCTTCCACGAGCCTACCCAGGCAGGGAACGTTCCTCCAAAAATCGCTACCGCGCCCTGCTCATTAGCGCGATGCGCGTTTAGCCTCCGCCCGATCTCACTCCCCCTTATCATCTGCTCATCGGCGCGATACACATGTGCCCGCCGCCCGATCTCATTCCCGCCTATCCCCTGCTCACCAGCACGATGCGCACTTGCGCGCCGTCTGATCTCGCCATCTCTCATCACCGGAGCCTGCCGACCAGTGCGTGTTGGGACGGGCGCGGACTCCACAATGCGCCGCCCTCTGGGCGTGACAAGATACTCGTTGTGTGGATGAGGAGCCGGGTGTTTGGGAGAGAGGAACAGGCCAAGTAGCGTAAGGGTGACGGCTATAAGAAAGAACAAAATCAGGATGGCGGGCATAGCTTGTCGCTCCTACTTCCACTATATGTATGACAAAAAAAATGCTCAACACGCTTTGCAATTTCGTGCTTTCCATAGAAGACTATACCATAGAGTTTCATCGTTTTGCAAGATAAAATACCGATGGTACTGCCTTTTTGTCGATGCGTTCGCAAACTGCTCCTGTTCCACCCACCTGGTCCGCTCATCACGCGCCAGATCAGGCCATGCACAACGTCCTAATCCGCACTGACCCGCAACTCCTGGCTCATTGAAGGACGCAGGGCCGTGCGAATCATCAGAACCAGCGCAGCGACGCAGATGACGAGCAGCATGACCAGCACGATATTGAGTGTGGTGGGGACAACGATGTGCGCTGGCACGATACGCTGAATGACGTAGAACTCGGTATCACTAAACTGGCTCATCACCCCATGTACGGGGATACTGGTAAAGATCAGCGAGGGCACAACGGTCAGCACAAGGATTACGCCGGTCACGACCCCCAACACCAGGGATGTAACATACATGATGCCCTGCTCCCACATCAGGATCTCAGCAATCTGACGCGGCGTGGCTCCCAGCGCGCGCAGAACGGTGAAGCTGGTCAGCCGCGAGCGCACGCTCAGCCAGGACGAAGCCAGGTCGCCCGCGAGGGCTAGCAGCAGAGTCGTGACTACCCCAATGATGAGCAGGACGAGGATCGTGAGATAGAGAGGATCACCCTGCAATTCCGTGTTGATCTCACGCCGATCATACAGGTTGCTCACAAACAACCGGGGGGAATTGAGCGCGGAGCGCACTGAGGCCAGGGCAGCAGGGCCGTCGCTGGTACGCAACCAGAGAGCATTCAGCGGCAGCGGGAGAATCTGCGCGTGCGCCTGTTGTTGCTTTGTCAGATGCAGAAGGTTCTCTTGCTGCATAGCTTGATATAGAAGGTTATAGGTGGCATAATTGAGCAAAATACCGCCTGGTGGTGTAAAGTCGCTCGTGCTGAGGTCGGCGACGGCGGCGCTCCCATTCACGGTGGGAATGTGTTGGACAATCGCGAGCACCACACAATTCAGAGAGGTATCACCAACTCCGTTGACCCTGACGATAAAAGGATCACCAATATTCAGGTTCAGCTTGACACGGGTAGTTTCGTCAATAATCACAGATGCTGTTCCAGAGCCAATATCGTTGTAAAAATTGTCAGTCAACTGTCGCATGAGATGAGGCAAAGATTGTGAAGAATAAGCACCGTTCCAAATGCCAGTCTTCCCAAAATTCGATGCATCCACCGCTCGTACTTCGACGGGGGTTTGATCCACGGCCCCCTGGTCCACATAACCAACAGTGGCTGAGAGTACACCCGGAATATGCTGGTATTGCGCGGTCAGATCGGTTACTGCCTGGAGATCAGTCGCAGCAAAGCGGGTCACGTTAGAAGGCAGCTTCCCGCTAAAGTCGGCGCCAGTCTCAAAGGCGGAGATATCGGCAGTATGTTGGACCTGGGTTGCGGAAAAAACCAGCGTAAAAATGGCGAAGGCCGTGGCCAGTGCCAGCAGCATGGTCATGCGCAGCGCTTGGCGAGGCGCGCGCGCCATCTGCACCAGCGCCAACATTGTCGGCGCTCCCTGCCTGCGCGCACTCAGCCACGCTCCCAGTTGTAGAAGAGCGGGAAACACGCGCAGCAGCAGCAAAAAACCACCGAGTAGCAAAAAGGCCGGGGCGATCAGCGCCAGGGGGGCCAGGATGAGCGATTGCGTGCGCAGATCGAGAAAACGCGTCTCTCCGGCAAGGTAGAGCGAGACCCCGTAGCCTGTCAGGGCAATGACCGCAGCGGTCACGTCAAAATAGTAGCGCATCCAGGCGGGCCTATAGCTCGCGCGCGCTGTTTCGCGGCGCAACGCCAGTACATCCAGGTCGGTGGCACGGCGCAACAGCAGCCCCATCGTCAGCAGTGTTACAAGAATCACGCAGAGCACATAGCCGCCAATCGTCAGGAACAGTTGCCCCGGCTGCCCGACGACCAGCGCGAGCACATCCGGCGCGCGTCCAGAGAGCATGCGCGTGGTCAGCGTAACCACGATCCAGATAGCCAGCAGGGGACCGAGCACCAACGCCAGCGCGCACAGAGCAATACCCTGATAGAAGAGCGACCAGAAGATCTGTCTGCCGCTGGCCCCGCGACTGCTCAGTAAAGCGTTGGTATCGAGCTGACGCTCCACCAGCAGCGTCACCACCAGTCCGACAAAAAAGATAATCAAGGCCAGAATTTGCAGAGCCAGAATGGTCAACGGAATGCTCACCAGGGCGATGCGGCTCTGATACTGATTAAGCAGCGTGGTAATGGTGAAAGAGCCAGGCGTTGGATTTGAGAGCGTGGCCTGGGTCACATACGGCGCGTTGAATAGCCCCGTCTCGGAATTTTGCTGGCTCTGGATAGAGGTAAGCGCTCTGGCCACGCCTGCCTGATAATTGGTGAGCTGTGTCACCAGATCATTCACCTGTGAGAACTGAAGCTGCGAGGTGTGCAGGTACGAATACCAGTTCCACTGGAAGGTCAGCGGAGAGAACACAGCGTCGATCCCATGCTCTCGCGCCACCTGATCGAGCCTCGTCAGCAAGTCAGGTGCTGGCAGCAGCAACGTGTAGAATGTGCCTTCGCTGTTTATAACCGGCTGAAACGTCTCACCATGCAAATACGGGGTGGCCTGAGCAGGAATTTCAAAGAGGCCGGTGACGCGCACTTGCAAGGCTGCGGCGGGATCAGGGGTAGTGCCACCCAGCATATCCTCGCGGCGCGTAAAAAAATCGCCTTGCAGGGTCAACAGTCCACCCACACTGACATGCATCGCCCGCGCCTCTTCAGGGGTCAGTAGAGCGCCGATCTCGCCTGTGGAACCATGCTCCTGCGGCCAGTTGCCCTGAATCAGTTGAAGATGGGACTTGAGCTGCTCCAACGAAGTGGCGTAGATATTCAAGGGTGCGAACGTGCTCAGATTCGGCGGGGCCGTTACATGCACACCAGTCGTGGTGACGCTGTACTGGCTGGTTGAGTTAAGATAGGGGCCGACCGTGTTTTGCTCAAGCGGATCAAAAATCTTCTGCACACCCTGTTCTACGCTGCTTGAGATCCCCTGCGTGGTCACTGAGAGGTTCAGTTCACCCGTGGTCGGCGAAACATTGAGCAGTTCATGCAGGCTGGTCACCTCAGCCAGCGAGGTGAAGAGCGGCACAGCACACACAATCGTCACAGCGGCGCTCACCCCCAGGTAAACGATAGCCAGCAAAAACCAGGTTTTGCGCAACCGCCAGCGTGCCAGGATGGTCATGGAAAAGAAAAAATTGCGATCCTTGCCCTGCGTTTTACCAAACGCCTGAGATACACGCGACATATATGCCCCCTCATGAGAGTTAAAGTGGAGGTAATAAGTCCGCTGGTAATGGAGCTTTCTCTTTCAATCTCTCTTGAAGATTATGAACAATCTTTGACGCACTAGGATACGCCATATCTAACATGAATGCATTTGGCGCAAGATCGAAGCGGGGCGACATAAAAAAATGCTGTACCATTCGATAGCCACTTTCACTCATGGCTTGCGTATAAATGCGCTTAATATAGCGATCTGGATACTGTTCTATCCAAAACTCTATCCATTTGCGTAAGATCCTGTTGAGCAGATAGGGATATTCTGGCAGCGCAACGGCATCGATAGCAAGAATGATATACGGTCCTGGCTCATCATAGTCTCGTATCTCATCGGCCTGGAGATCATTCTCACTCAGTCTATTGCTGAGGATATCAATGGCTGTCTGCTCATCCTTGAGCGGCATAAGTTTTATCGATGCGTATCGCTCCGAACGATCTTCTGAGAATGCAGCAATGGATAAACGGTTATTGTTGTTCTTTCGCCATGATTGATATGTGGCTGCATCGGCCAGGGCAATGTCCAGATCGTACACCTGCATATCCAGCTTAATGCCCGATGCATAGTCCTCCGGTGTTGTCCAATCTATTAGAAACTGACCTTTATACGCCTCTTTTTGACGTTCGCCTAGTAAATATTCTTTAACGCGCTGAATGCTCTTTATTTCGTATAACTTCCCATGCTCATCTTCTTGTATCTGAATGTCTCCAGCTCTGACACGATAGTTAAATGCATTTCTATCAAACGGTTTCATTAGCTCTAAAGCAGCACCGTAGCGCACATAGCCTGCTGGTGCTGCTTTTGGTTTTGGGCCTCGTTTTCTGTCCACACTGATTCTCCTCATAACTGTTAGATGATTAATTGGTGTAATTATAACACGAAGTTAATGGGTTTTCAACTAATTTACAGATTAGCGCCCAAAAAGGTTTACAAATTAGCTTATTTTGTGTTAAACTAACAATGGTACCTACATAATGAGCAATAGTGATAGAGTTTTATTAGTGGATGGATGGTGTTCGTGGCACCATCCATCCTGTGGAAAGTCTAGAAGTCGTTAAGCCATGCTAGACCTGCCACGGCATAGTATGCCATCCTGGTAGGCTAGCGTCAAGTACAAGCCACAGGAGGCTACCATGAACGTTCGACCAAAACATACCTTAGTCACCGCGCCCATCATCACGTATGGCGATCCCTTCATCCCTGTCTCGCCCACCGCGCCCCTGGAGCACACTGCAGGGCACGAGAATCCAATCGAACAAGCGCTTTTATCAGAAACAGGGTCTCCCCTCTACGAACTGGACTTAGGACAGCACACGTTGTTCATTATGAGCGATGGCAGTATTGATCTTCTTGCACATGACGAACAAACACTATACTTCGCGGATAACGGGTTACGCCTGAATAGCGACGAAACGTACCGCTTATTCATCTCCCTGCAAGAACAGTTTCAGCGGAAAGAGGTGTAGTCATGCGGAAGTTCTCAAGAAGAGGAACACTCATGCCTCCACGCGTGATCTCCATTGGCAAGGGAAGTCTGCTCGTCGATAGCGAGCACTTCATCAACGGCTACCAGGCAGGTCATCTCGCCTATCACCAGGACCGCAAATACTACCCCCTCACCTACCAGAATATGCTGGCTATCCTCACGGAACAGCTTGAAAACCCGGAGAAGCCGGAGGCATACAACATGGGCTATTGCGTCGGATGGATCGCTGCCCTTGCGACCAAAGGCGGCAACTTCACCCAGGAAGCAGACGTTTCGATCCACTCACCAAAAGGAGGGCAGCCGTATGCTGATTGATCCCCTGTTCCGCCCTGGCTCCCACTGCCAGATTTACGGCCATGAGTGGCGCGTGACGCCGATCAAAGGACAATGGCAGTGTCATCTCTGTGAGAAGCCAGCCTATTGCCCGACGTGTGCGAAAACTCACGCGCACACCATCCCACCAGGCGCACTCTCGGTCTCTTGCGCGCAGCATACCACCCATCCCGTTGAAAGGAGGCCCGATGTCGATGCAGAATACTAATCAGTCCATTCCCAGACGTGCCAGCAGCAGGCAGGCCCAGACCACGCGCACTACACGAGCACAACCAGCCGCCGTTGATGAGATCAGCGACGATGATCGTCTGTACCTGACCACCTCCAACGGATCATCAGTCATTCGTTACAGGAACACTGAGGGGCATCAGGTGGTTCAGCAGGGCAACCGCCGCTATGTCATGCTCACCAAGCCGCCAACCACGCGTAAGACCGAGCCGCAGCCAAGAACCAGGCACCCTCATTGGCTCGTAATCTTCGGCACCGGTATGCTCGTCATGATCCTGCTCGTCATCGCCATCAACGAGATCGGGTCAGCCTGGCAAGCCTACCAGCTTGATGCGACCTATGGCATGCCGCGCACGTACCAGACGGATGCGGTGGTTGGGCATAATGGAGACAACGCGGCGCATCCGTCGCACTTCACCTTTGAAAACCTGCATGGCAAGATCATCATCACCGAATTGCCCGCAGGCGATCCCGCGAAGGCTATCGTCTATGCTGGCCCGCCCATCATCGGCGACAGCGCGGAGAGCGTGCCCGTCACCGGCAGCTTTGCGGATCGCAATGGAGACGGCAAGCTGGATATGCTTGTACAGGTCGTCAATCAGCAGTTTGTCTATCTCAACACCGGCACGAAATTTGTATCAGCAGGACCATAGGAGGCAAAGGCATGCACGCCTACCAGGACACGCAGGGATATCAGGCAGAGCCAGAAGACGAAGACCAGGAGATGGAGACGGTCTATGTCTATATGACCACGGAGCCGCCGGAGCCAGAGGAGCACCCCAAGCAGCCAGAACCACCGATCCAATGGGCACAGGTCCAGCAGTGGCTCCTGGGGTGTCTCGCAGTGCTGATGCTCTCAGGCTTTTGCCTGCTCCCTGACAGCCCGGTGTATATCACGCGCACTATCAGCGTGCCAGCGATCCCGTTGCCACTGGTGCAACTCACCACCAGCGTGACCATCATTCCCACTGGTGTGACCACCATCCCGGCGCGTCAGGCACATGGCACGCTCACGATCTACAACGGGTCCATCCTGCAAGAAGCGTTACCCGCAGGTTTCATCGTGACGACCCACAGCGGCGTGGAGATCGCGACAAATCAGGCTGTGATGATCCCGGCAGCCAATCCGCCCACGGAAGGCACCGCTACTGTTCTAGCCTACGCCGTCATTGCGGGGGCAGCGGGCAATATCGCCCCTGGGAGTCTCAATCAAGCCGATGGAACCAGCCTGGTCGTGAAGAACCTGACAGCCTTCACCGGGGGTCAAGATGCCAGCAGTGAGCACGTTATCACGAGTGGGGATGTTCAGCACGCGCTGACAGCAGCCCGCGCCCGTCTCAGCATGCAGCAGTCCATTGGATTGCTCCCCACGCCCTGTGCCGAACAGAGCCAGCAGAACGCGACCACGCTCACCTTGCTCTGGAGGTGCCAGTATATCACCTATCATGCGCCGCCAGGGGTCATGCCGATAGGTGTGCGAGTCCAGGGCGACCAGATCATCCTGACCTACCGCTTTCATCCCAACACCTGACGCTTCTGACCAGAAGGAGCACAAAGAACGCCACAGCCGCGTGGTCACGGTACCAGGAGAAGCCTGGACAGTAAGAAGAGCATTGGAGAGCGTAACAGTATTACCTGTATTGGGACGGGACTACCTCCCGTCCCAGAACGGATCAGCGAACGATATGCAGCAGATCATCACCGCAAAACTCAAGCTCATCACCACACCAGAGCAGTTTGCCGCCTTGCGTCAAACACAACTGGCCTATCGGGATGCGCTCAATGCGGTGAGTTGTTATGCCTTCTCTCAGGGCAAAACCAG
>CAXUEY010000228.1:0-7912 GCA_964250225.1 uncultured Ktedonobacteraceae bacterium
GATCTACACACGTTATAGCACGCAGGGGGCATTCACGCTGCTGGGAGTCAATCAGGCCGACCCGCGTGAAGATATCGCGCCCTTTGGTCGGACTTACAAAATCAACTATCCCCTGCTCTACGATGCCCATTCAACGGTGAATATGGCCTATGGCGTGACCTCATTGCCCATGACCTATTTTATCGATAGCAAGGGGGTTGTGCGTTTTGTCGCGCCCCAGCAATTGACGCCAGCCTTGATGCAGCAGGGGTTGCAAGCCATCGGCGTGGGCCTTCCCTGATTGTCTGGTCTCTTGCGGGCGACCTCATTGCGTGTAACATTGACTCTCGTGCCAGAAGTTCCTCACACGTGTTAATAAGCAGAAGCACGCTTGTGGCGGCGTGTCCACAGGAGACCCAGAATACCCAGCAGCAGCAGTGCTGAGCCGATGCTCAATTGTCCTTGCGGCTGACCGGGGTCGAGTACCGATGGAAGGGTTGGCCGAGATGGGTGAACGTTGCCGTTAGCGATACCCGTCTGGTTGCCGTTGGCGGTTGGTTGGGGCGTTGGAGTCAACGTGCTAGAACCTGCGTTAGTAGTACTATGAGTCGCTGGCGTGTTTGGCTTGAGTTTTTGGTGAGGCGCTGTTGGTGCCTGGCTCGCTGTGTGTTGCGCAGCGTTGGAAGGTGCCATAGTTGTAGCGTTGTGGTTGGTGTAGGACATGGTAGAGAGCGCGCCGACCAGGATAAAGACCAACCCGATCACAGCGGCGATGGTGCTCAGCGCGCGCAGGGTGCGTCTGGCGATATACTGGCCACGGCCTTGCTTGCGCGCAGATCGTTCCTCGCTGGTTGGCGTAACTGGCAGGACGATGAAGGTAGTAGGCAGGGCAAATGAGCGCGGCACCTCTACCTGTGGCATCTCGCTCAGGAGATTTGAAGTGAGCCTGAGGTCGGTCAGCGCGGCCTGACAGGGCTGACAGGTCTGGACGTGGGCGGCACACAGCTCTAACTCGTCGAGAGCCATTTCCTGATCGAGGTAGGCCGAAAGTTGTGTGATGGTCAGATGTTCGTCGTTGTGCTGTGCCACGCCTTGTACTCCACTCTTGAAAAAAGACTTACTCCCTATCAGTCATGAGACGATAACTTCGTGGTAAAAGTTCCCGATGCTGGCAAAGGTAATCGCGCAAACGCACGCGCCCACGGGCGATGCGCGAGCGCACCGTGCCCAGCGTCGTTTGCGTCGTCAACGCGATCTCTTCGTAGGACATCCCCTGCATATCACAGAGCACGACGGCCACACGTTGTTCCAGAGGCAACGTTTGCAGGCCGCGCGCGATCATCTCCTGAAGTTCATGGGTGAGCAGACTGGCTTCGGGGTTGACCTCTGTATTAGTAGCGACCAGGCTGTTGAGAAGACTACTGGCGTGGGGCTCGTCCTCATCGGTCAGGCTATCGAGCGATTCTTGCGCGTGTCGATGGGTGCGCCGCCAGTGGTCGCAGGCCTGATTCGAGGCGATGCGCAAAATCCAGGCGCGGAAAGAAGAACCGGCGCGAAATGAGGCAATAGCGCGCAAAGCCGCGATAAACGTATCCTGCGTGATATCAGCTGCGACCTCGTGATCACCGAGCATACGCAGAACCACGTTATAGACGGTCTGTTGGTAATGCAGCACCAGCTGGTTGAAGGCACTGATATCGCCGCGCTGGCTGCGGGCAATGAGCTGAACCTCATCTTCACGCGCAGTCTCTGCCATCGGACTCCCTCGTTTCTGGTTTCCTCTGGCCTAGTGTAGCATAGTCTCGCTGTTTTTGACAGAGTGCATCATACCACCGTGCTCGCCAGCAGGGTGCTTTTCTCTTTGCGTACCTCTGGCACGACTTCTACCGGTGGTTCGCCAGGGGCGGGTGTGCGCGTCGGTTGGCTGCCCTTGTTCGTATTGCCACGCGAGGCCAGCAGGATAAACATCGGGAAGGCTACGCAGGCAAAGTACGAGGGCAGGCTGCGCCAGGCGAAGAAGAGCGGTGCCACCGCCAGTAGCAGCGCGGCCTCTGGATGCGTCTTACAGATGCGCCAGTACCAGGCGATGCAGAGCGGGAAAGCGATGCCATATTCCAGGATCGAGTAGATAATGCTCGGCATGTAGGAAGGCAGGAAAGGCGAGCCGACTAGCCCGACAATGCCTACGCCTAGCGGGAACATGGGATCGCTGATAGGCGCCATGACTCCCGCAAACCACGCGCCAGGGTTCCAGAGAATAAAGGGCAAGTTGATGGCCAGCGCCAGACCGCCAGCGATGCTCACGCGCCAGGCTGTCTCTTTCCAGCCATGTGTGCGGAAGAGTAGAATCGCATAAAACGGAATAAAGAACCACGTGGGTTGTTTACAGGCCAGCGCCAGACCCAGCATCACAGCCGAGAGCCAGCGCCGTTCGCGTCCCAGCCAGGCAATCACCACCAGCAGAATCGCCAGCACATCCAGATTGCCACCGATCACCGACCCGATCATCGCGACATTGGCCAGTGAGAAGATGAGAAGCCAGGGGCGCAACTCGCGGCGCGCTATCTTCCAGCCCAGCGCCACCAGCGCGATATAGCAGAGCAGGTAGAAAGGCAGCACATTCGAGATGCCCAGCCAGACAAATGGTACCAGACTCAAGAATGAGAGCGCGGGATAGCTTACCTTCGACTCAAATTCCGGCAATTGCCCGGATTTCAGATCGGTTGCGAACGCCGACCACATATCTACCGAGGAGGGGTAATCGAGACGATTGGCGAACTGTCCCTTGCGGAGCGGGGTTGTCCAATCGGGATTCAGCCCAAAAGTGCGTACAATGTGCGCCAGGTCTGAATCGGCATAGGGGTTATGGCCCTGCAATAAGAGTATGGCGGCATTTTCATCGAGCGAGGTGCCATCATTGGTATATTGGGGCGTGGTGAGCAGACCATGATCGATGCCCCAGCCAAAGACAAAAACCCCGACCAGCGTCGTAATCAGCACCATACACAATGCTATACATTGCCAGCGCTGTGGACGCCCGGCTACGTGCTGCGTCTGTTGCTTGAGCGTGCTTGGACGAAAAGCCATCCATATGGTGTAGAAACTGCCCAGAGTCAACGCAAAGGGAATAAGACCTTCCCACGGTTGCAGGAAAGGCACAAAGGGCATATACCAGTGAACATTAATTTCATTCAGCGCTTGCAGAACCAGGGCCAGCCCAATCCAGCAGGCACGCCGTTGCAGATCCACGATCTGGTGGTTGTCGGGTGAGCGATCAACGGCGAAAAAAGTAGCGAGGACGCGCTCTCTGGCCAGAGCGAAACGCCCGGCGCGTTCTTGCCTCTGTCTCTCTGGAAATACAAGTTGCTGTTCCATAACTATTTGCGCTACTCCCCCTATCATATGGCCATGTGATTAATTCTCAGCCACAATGTAAAACGAAAGTCCAGGCGGGTCCGTCACAAATGCAGGCACAGGAGGGTCGCAGAGAGAGAGATTTCACACGGTTTAGAGAGGCAGTCTGAAGTAGAGTTCGCGATGCTGCAATTGAAATCCCAGTGACTCATACAGGCGCACCGCCGGACGATTTTCTTCCCAAACGTGCAGGTCGAGGGCTGCCAGGTGCAAATGCTCGTGCGCGTAGGTGACGATGTGCTGCATGAGCTGGCGAGCCAGGCCATACGCGCGCCAGTCCGGGTGGACGATCACACGTTTGATATAGCCCACCGCGTGAGCAGTATCCAGCGGCGGCAGCATCAGTTCCGCTTTCGCCACTGTCTGACCCTCCACTTCAGCCAGGAAAATCAGCGTATGCTCATGTGTCGAAGGATCGACGGAGCCAAAGTACTTCTCCATCTCGCGGTGAATATCGCGGGTCGGTGAGCCGCTGAAGCTGTCCAGATGCTCGATCAAGGCAATATCTTCAGGGGTTGCGAAACGAAACGTGGGTGTAGCGCCGCTTTGACCGGCGTCCTGTGGAGTCTCAGCCATATAAAATGCCATCCTGCTTAGCCCCGTCTCTTGCGTGGCAGCATCAGAATAGAGACCAGCGCGTACCCGGAGCAGCAGAGCAGCAATAGTGAATAGAGGATAGTTTCGGCATCTTTGCCAGGCGACATCAGCATCGCCAGGCCCCACCAGAGAAAACCGATAAAAACGCCGAAGAGCAGAATGGTGCTCGTAAATGTTTTACCCATGAAAAAATTGTCCTTAGAACCAGGATGAGTGGAGATGTACCTCCACACCAGTCCTTGTAGATAATCGATTGTGACGCTGATGCATCTGCACTGAGGCGCACAAAAAGTAGACGTTATGTACCTGAGAATAGTATAGCATTTTTCCCTGGGGGTCCGACAATGACTAGGAGTTTAGCGCTTGCCACACCTGGCGATGGATCACCGCGCGAAAGCGTCCCCAGTGCGCCCAATCTTCGTCGAGGTCCGGGCTATAGCTGTGCGCGAGGTGCGCGAGAAAATTGGCGCGCTCCAGCAGTTCATCGGGCGCGATTTCGCGGAAGTACTCCAGGCGCTCGTGTTCATCCAGGCAGCCGAGCACGCCGCCAACCTCGTCGAGCAAGAAAGCAAAGGTATAGAAAAGCGGCTGCTCTGGCTGGCCGGGCAGGTGGTACGCCACCGCCGCCAGAAAACGCTGGACGGTGACTTCCAGGCCCGTCTCCTCCTGTGTTTCGCGCAACAGCCCATCCAGCACACGTTCGCCGTGGTTGATGCCCCCGGTCATCAGGCGGAAACAGCCCTCTGGATAGAACGTTTTCTTGGCCGTGAGCAACTGTCCATTGGGGCGGCGCACAACCATGCACGCCTCGCCATAGCGGTCAGGATTGTTCAGCGGATCAAAGAGCTTTGGGATATCCAGTTCGGCCAGGTGTAGAAGAGGCTGGCCGAAGCGCTCAGCCAGCTCAAGCAGCTCGGTCTGCACGGTTGTGGGTAATGTGGTAAACATAGGGTTTCCTTTTAAGATGACCGCTTTACTTTCAGCGCTTTGGTAACATCCTGTACACCGTATGCATGAAAAAGAAACTGAATGAGACGCATCCTGGATGTAGGATGCCATGAGGTATGGCTGAATAGCTTATCAACAACCTCGGAGAGATCTATAGACATGCTGTTCATCCTGGATGCTTCATCTCTATGGCGTGCGCTCACCATCCATCCTTGTTTGATCTCTTCCATTGTAAGGTGGAGCTTAATCAGCGTGAACACATCTACAGAAAGAGTGAGATACTCGACATTTAGCGAAAGCACCTTAATATCCTTTACAGCATCTTCCGTAATGGCAAATTCTTCATTTAATCCGCGTATGGCACCCGCAAAAAAGCTATCGTCCCCTTTCTGGACATGTTTACTGGCTAATCCAGGGGCATTCATTGTTTCCTCAAATGAGGCTGACCAATGGTTGGGGTAGAAGGCCACAGAGAGAGAACGCTGGACAAGCAAAAGGCGCTGATCTTCTGTGACAACAATGCATTGAATGCTGATAGGCGCGGGGATGAGCGACGCGCCTTTATCTGTTGAGCTATAGGTCAACGCGGTATTCCCATATTTCTGGCGAATGGAGGTCTTTGATCCATCGAGGGCCGTCAAAAGCGGCTCATCAAAATAGGGATTCAGGCTGAAATAGTCATAAAAGCCGAGTGGAGCAAGCGTGATTTTGAGATGGTCAAGCTCACTAAATGCGGGAGTAGCAGAGGCAAGGCGATAATGAGGAGCGTTGAAATAATGCTTCTCAATTGTCGCCACTTTTTCTCGCTGGATGTCAGCAAGGTCATCTGGAATAGGAAGCGGCTGAGTAAGAATATTAGTTCTGATCTCGTGGGACTCCCATCCCTTGAAGTCTTCGCTATTGGCAATGATGATACAATCATCGACGGCAAAACGCTCAACGCCAGCAAGTTGCATCAACCAGCGGGCATTATCTGAAGCAAGAGTATAGAGGCTTTGTGCATCCGACACGTTTGCATATCCGTTATATTCATTTCCAATCACAATTCTATCTCCTACGGTTTCTCTATGATAAGCAGATATTAAAGCGGCATTTTCTAATGTGGGATCGAGAGCATCACCTCGGTTATATAATCCGTTTAGTCGTTGTTGAATCTCCTGTAAGGTATTTCGGTATTTTTGAGCCTTTAATTTGAGAGTGGGAGGTGCATCCTCTACGCCTAAATCCTGCTCCCATTCCTCTAATTGCTTGAGTAACTGTTGATAAATCTTTTCAAGTCGCTCAAGATCGTGCTGTTCTTCCTGGGTTGCCTTGAGGATATGAACGGTAAAACCGAGTTGGATCTCTTCAACTTCAGTGAGAAGTGAGCGATCTACTCCAGCCAGAGCAAGATAGCGCTCGGTTTCTTTCGTTGAAGCACATAATACATGGGCAAGTTGAATCACTAGACTCCGTGTTCCACCGCGAAATGGTCGAGGAATATCTCCATTTTCCAGGCGAGATAACGTGCTCTTACTACTCCCAACCATTTTTGCCAGAATCTCTAAAGAGAGTCCTGCATTGGCCCGCAGGTTTGAAAGAAAGATACCATAACCATCCATTCGTTTCACCTGTCCCGCTGTGTTTCACCATTCCCATATGCACGGATTTTATGTGATTTCACTGTTTTCATATCTGTTGCAAAATATTTCAGAAAAGATCTTGTTTTCCCACTATTCCCAGGTAAACTGAGGGTAGAGGCAAAAAAGGACTTTGTTCCTCCCGATTTGAGTGATCTGCTAAGGATTAGTGTACCACAACCTGTTATCCTTGATGCAATCGTTTTCCCACATATAGAAAGGGAGCCACAATGAATAACACCACCAGATGGGTAGCAAGCTGGATCGATGGGCTGGGACGCCAGCGGGAGTATGCCTTCGACGGGCCACCGAATCGCGGTATCGCCCGTATAGACTTTCAGCTCAAGATTACAGGCGAGGGTGAAAAGATGCCTGACGTATTTGATCTGGATGAAGTTCGACCACGCATTGTTGATGAGGCGGAGCACCTTCCTGTGAAGCTTGATAGTCTCGATATGCTCAGGAGGCCACGTCCATGACCAATCAAAGCGAGGTTGCCCGACTTCGGGCGCGCATTGATCTCGAAGTAGAAGCGTTACAGCGGATCAAAAGCGGCTTTGCCAGGGTTGCCAGCCACGAGAGCATCATGAAGCGCTACAGGATGATCGACGCCTGTTATGAACGCTTAGTGCAGCATGTCGGAGAAGAGACGGCTCTCGATGATATGTGTGAAAGGTTAAATACCATCAAATGAGCGAGTATATTCCTTGCAGAACGCCTCTAACATCGCGACCCTGACCTTGACCACTGAGGTCTTGATCACCGACCTGCTCAAAAAAGAGAAGGCCGTCGTTCCCGCTATACCCGAGTACCAGGTCGTAGTATACAAAAGCAGGTGCGCAACGACTACATTGTCACGCACCTGCTTTTTCGTGCTATGGCTACTTCCGGCTGTACCCAATGTGAAGCACCTAACAGGTATAATTCACTAGATGTCACTACCACAGCAAAATGACTCCACAAAACCGCCCTGTATACCCGTTGCACATCTGTGAGAAATAGTGAAGACATGTGTCTTTTATTGTTTTTGCTTCAAAGAAACCATGAAAATAAATGTCTTAATATTCTGCAAATCCTTAAAAATAGAAAATAGACTTCTCCATCGAAAAATTCATGCCATTCACCCTTGCAATCTTGAAAAATTTCGTGTACACTTACAAAGTCGATTGCGTCAGTGCCTTCAGTACGTAATCTTCTGGTATTCCCTTACACAAACTTTTCCATCTGGTATCCCGCCATCGTTATGGCAAAACTTGTTGTATGCCTTTAGTGCCAAAAGGAGTTTGGATCGATGTCAATGGATCGTGTGCATTCGATTGCACCCACCAGCGAGAAATGCTTCTCGCATCCTGCAC
>CAXUEY010000229.1:0-7860 GCA_964250225.1 uncultured Ktedonobacteraceae bacterium
GGAAGTTGTCATTGACCTTGGCGTCGAGCATTGAGTAGCTGGTGAGTAGATGTGAGTGGTCGCCGATGATCTTGGGAATCCAGCGATAACAGCAGCCGCCCTCATCCTCGTTGGCAGCCACGCCATACCAGGCTTGCAGGAAGCTGCGGATATAGGCCGGGAAGTTGGCCCACCAGCCCGTTTTGGAGCCGTTGGCCTCGATATATTCCTGTAATGTTTGTTGAGACGGCCCCTGGTGCGACTTGGGCGTTGCTCCTTCGGTGGCCTGTGGCGATGATTGTTGATCTGACCCCTGCGCGTTCAGCATCGCCGCTGGCTGTGGCATATAGCCGGAAAGCAGGTCATAGAGCGTCGGCACATCGGTTGACCCCTGAATAGAAGCGTGGCCGCGTAGCGCCATGATTCCGCCACCAGGGCGGCCCATATTGCCAAGCAGCAGTTGCAGGATAGCAGCGGCGCGGATGATTTGTACGCCCTTGCTCTGCTGCGTCCAGCCCACGGCGTAACAGATCGCTGAGGTGCGCTCGCGGCCAGAGTTCGCGACCAGGGTTTGCGCGACCTTCAGCCATTCCGCCTGGGGCACGCCGCAGACGTGCTCGACCATTTCAGGCGTGTAGCGCGCAAAGTGACGGCGCAAGACCTGGAAGACACAGCGCGGATTTTGCAGGGTCGCGTCGCTGAGCGCCTTACCGTTTGTATCGCGTGCATAGTCCCAACTGCTCTGGTCTGTGTAACTCTCGCTGGTGGTATCGTAGCCAGAGAAGAGACCATCCAGATCCTCGGTGTCGCGGAAATCCTCGCGCACCAGCGTCGCGGCGTTGGTATAGTTGACCACGTAATCGTGGAAATAGCCGTTGTTTTCCAGGATATAGCGAATCAGCGCGCCGAGAAAGACGATATCACCGCCTGCCCGCGTCGGGATGTGCAGGTTGGCCAGCGCCGAAGTACGCGAAAAATGCGGGTCAACATGGATAACCTTTGCTCCACGCTCTTTGGCCTTGACCACATTGGCGAAGGCCACGGGATGCGCCTCGGCCATATTGCTGCCCATAATTAAGATTGCGTCGCTATTGACCAGGTCTTGTGGAAAGGTCGTTGCGCCGCCGCGTCCAAACGAAGTACCCAGACCGGGTACAGTTGAGCTGTGTCATATACGGGCCTGGTTCTCAATCGAGACCATGCCCAGGCCACCGTTGAAGAGCTTCTTAATGAGATAGTTCTCTTCCACATCCAGCGTGGCCCCGCCGAGCGAGGCGATGCCTAGCGTGTGATTGACCTCGCGACCATCGGCCAGCCGTTCCACAAAGGTCTCGTCACGCGTCTTCTTCACGCGTTGCGCGATCTGTTCCATCGCCCAATCCAGCGTGACGGTCTCCCAATGGTTGCTATAGGGTGCGCGATAGAGCACGTGCTTCAGGCGATTGGGATTGATCGTATATTGGAACGTGGCCGAACCTTTGGGACAGAGCGTGCCGTGACTGATCGGGCTATCCGGGTTGCCCTCGATATCGAGCACCTTGCCATCTCTCACATATACATTCAGCCCGCAGCCCACCGCGCAGTACGGGCAGACGCTTTTCACCACTTCAGCACCACGAATACGCGGCGCCTTGCTCACACTCTCCGTGCTAAACGGTTGAACCTGCGAGCCAATTTCTAACACCTCGGACAGCGCGGTCTGAACTGTCTCAGGCAGTAATGAATTTTCTTGCATACATACACCCCCTTGATTTCTCATCGTCAGCGGGGAGACGCCCCGGCCCAGCCCCGCCAGGGCGGGCACGAGGGCCATCCGTACTATGGACGGGGCACGTGAGCAGGGCGAGATGATCAGCCTCGATGAACATATGCATCATTCCCGTACCCATAGGACACGAGAAATGTGCTTACAAACTAAAATCCCGTCCATAGTACGGGCGACCCTTGTGACCCGCCCTGCTCGATGCCGTACCTCACCAGCCATTCTGATGAAGCTTTGTTGCCACAATGTATGGTTGTATTGTACCACTATTCTGGCAGGTTGCTGCATAGCGTGCGCTATTGGCCAGAGCTGGGGGCTGCTTCCACCGTTGGCAGCGTTGGCTGCTCTTTCGCTGGGGCAACGGCGCGAGCGATGAAAGGCAGCGCGCAACTGACCAGCATAATCCCAGCGATGATGTAGAGCGCTAGTCTCGTGTCGATGGCAGCGATCAGGATAGGACCAAGAATGCCGCCCGCGCTCCAGGCCGTGAGCATCGCCCCATAGATCGTCCCGGCATTTTTCGGGCCAAAGAAGTCCGCGGCGAAGGCGGGCATGGTACCGAAGCCACCGCCGTAGCAGAGGCCAACGATAGAAGCGGGAATGAAGAGCAGGGCGAAGCTACTGATCGAGGGAACCCAGAGGAACATCGCGATCTGGATCACAAACAGCGCCAGGAAGGTATAGGGGCGGCCAATGAAGTCCGAGACCCAGCCCCAAAAGAGACGACCCGCGCCATTAAAGATCGAGATGGTGATAACAAGTGTCGCAGCTACAGCTGGGACGACGCCAGTGAAGTCGTGTGCCAGGGGTGCCGCAACCGAGATCAGGGCCGCGCCCGCTGTGACGTTCAAGGCCAGAATCAGCCAGAGCAAATACCATTTGAATGTCGTAAGCGATTCGCCCAGGGCATATTCGCGCGCACTGATAACATTCCGGGTTTCGGTCGTGGGTACCCAACCGGCGGGAGCGTAGCCATCAGGGGCGCGGCGGAAAAACTGGGCAGCGACTACGACAATTACCAGATAGGCGATGCCCAGGATGATAAAGGTATTGCTCAGGCCGTAGGGTTTGAGCAGGTAGCTCGCTGCAATAGGGCCGGTCAGGGCTGCGCCGCCGCCGAAGCCAGCCACTGCGAGTCCTGTGATGAAGCCACGGCGGTCAGGGAACCACTTGATGAGCATGGCGAGGGCCACGATATAACCCAGACCCAGGCCGATGCCGCCGATGATGCCATAGGTTAGGTACAGGATAAAAATGTTGGGGGCTGCGAATCCTGCCAGGATGATGCCAGCGCCATAGATGATGCCAGCCACTGTGCCAATCAGACGTGGGCCAAAGCGATTGTTGAAATAGCCACCAAAGCCAGCAGTCACGCCCAGAGCGAGTAGCGCCAGGCTAAAGGTAAAGTTGGCCTCTGCTTTGGGAAGCTTGCCATAGGCGGTGATTACCGGGGTAAGGAACACACTCCAGGCGTAGACAGCGCCCAGGGCGAGCTGCATACAGAAGGCAGCGACGGCAATGACCCAACGATTGGGGAGACGGGAGGGGGTTGGGGAAGTACTGCTCATGAAAAGTCTCCTCTCTGAGAATCCATCCAGCGAGTAAGCAATAACAACGTTGAAGATACCAGAAACGCGCGCTGCTGAAATCTTTCTGTTTGGTGAACAACAGGATTCCATTAGCTTAGGAGAATTATACAAGCCTCGAAGTCTTTTCACAAGGGTTTTCAATCATTTGTACCTCCCTGAAAGCACGTTCATGAAATAAAATCGCGTACCAGCCTTGAGGTAGCCTGAGAAGAGAGTTGAGTACACTTCATCCAGTGGTTTGCATATCTGATCACGCCCTTTGAGATTCTCAATGTCCTATGACAAAGAGCGTCCTCTTGATTACCTGGTTTTAGTTGATCTATACTAGATACAGGTATTATAAAAATACAAAAAGATATGCTCTGACCCTCTCAATACTTCCAACGATGGGAGAATTACAAGGTATTATCCTGGCCGACGCGCGTGCGTGCGCTCGTTTTCATAGAAGGAGATCATTGGTTGCATGGCAATGCCACAAAACGATAACCAGGACCCCGATCAGAATCAATCATTACCAAAAACGCCTCGCCCTTCAGCCAGGCCGCGACCCTCGAAGAGACGCCTGCTGACCTATCGTTATGGGGTCCTGGCAATTGCTGTGCTGCTATTTGTGGGGTGCGTGAGTTTTGTGGGGGTCAGTGTGGCGAACAGCATGCATCATGTGAGCGTGCAGGAGAGGCCGATCAGTGATCTTCTGAATATGGCAGACCACCATCAGCTCAAGTCGGCAACCATCATCGGCAATGATATCAACGCCATAGGGACGAACGGCCAGCAGTATCATGCTATGAAAGAGGATGGGCAGACTATCACCGACCTGTTGCGCCATGACAATGTGAGCGTTGTCATCAGCAATGGGCAGAACGGTACCTGGGTGCCAGTCTTGATCGATCTGCTCTTTATCGTGGCTGCGGCTGCTCTGGTCTACTTTGTCGCGCGCCGTTCCGGTATGGGCGGCACGGCGGCCACATTCTCCCGTTCGCGCGCGCGCCGTTTCCAGGAAACGCATCCGACACTGCTCTTTCGGGATGTGGCGGGCGTGGACGAGGCCAAGCAGGAGTTGGGCGAGATTGTGGAGTTTTTGAAATATCCCGCGCGTTTTCTCGCGATGGGGGCGCGTATTCCCAAAGGTGTGCTATTGGTCGGCGCGCCAGGTACCGGCAAGACGCTGATCTCGCGTGCTGTGGCTGGTGAGGCGGGCGTCTCGTTCTATAGTATCAGTGGCTCAGAGTTTGTCGAGATGTTTGTGGGGGTGGGCGCTGCCCGTGTACGCGATCTTTTTAAAGAGGCCAGGGAGCACGCGCCCTGCATCATCTTTATCGACGAGATCGACGCCGTAGGTCGCCAGCGCAACAATACCAATGTTGGCGGTAACGACGAGCGCGAACAGACCCTCAACCAGTTGCTCGTCGAGATGGATGGTTTCGATAAACAGACCAATATCGTCGTGATTGCCGCGACCAACCGGCCCGATGTACTCGATCCCGCGCTGCTGCGCCCTGGGCGCTTTGACCGTCAGGTAGTGCTGGATAAACCCGATATTCGTGGGCGCCAGGCCATCCTCACGGTCCACGCCAAAGATAAGCCCCTGGCCTCCGGCGTGATCATGTTCGATCTGGCCCGCCAGACCGTTGGCTTCTCCGGCGCGGACCTGGCGAATGTGCTCAATGAGGCTGCGCTGCTGGCTGCACGCAAGCGCCGCGAACTGATCGAGCAGCCCGATCTCGACGAGGCCATCCTGCGCGTGATGGCTGGCCCCGAACGCAAGAGCCGCCTGATTACCGAGGCTGAGAAGGCCATTATCGCCTATCACGAGGTTGGCCACGCCATTGTCATGCGTTCGATCCCTGGCGCTGATCCCGTGCAAAAGGTCACAGCCATCGCGCGCGGCATGGCTCTAGGCATTACTGTACAATCCCCAGCAGAGGATCGCTATCTCCTGCGCCGCTCTGAGCTGCTGGCGAAGATGGCTGGCGCGATGGGTGGACGTGCCGCGGAAGAGATCATCTTCGGCGATATCACCACCGGTGCCAGCCAGGATATCGAGTACGTCACTGGACTGGCCCGGCGTATGGTCTGCGAGTTCGGCATGAGTCCGCTCGGCCAGGTCGCCTTGAAACCCGATGCCGATGGTACTCCCACCGTGAGCGCCGCAACTGCCGCGAAGATCGACCACGAGATCTCAACCCTGATCGAACAGGCCTACGCTACGGCCCTGGGGGTTCTGAGCGAGAAGAAGGAGAAGCTTGTGGAGATTGCTGAGCACTTGATACAGGTTGAAACCATCGATGGCGTTGAACTGGATACTATGTTGTTCAGCCGCGAGCCAGTCGCGTCCATCGCTCTCTCCGCTGCATCTGCGCTGGAGCAGGGCAAGATAATCTAACGATGAGCAGGGCCAACACATGACCAGGACGTTTATCGCGCTTGAGCTGGATGCATCCCAGCAGCATTTTTTAGGCAATATCATTCGCCAGGGCCAGCCGTTCCTGCCCGATCTGCGCTGGGTGGACCCCACGGGCATTCACCTGACCCTGGCTTTCCTGGGTGAACTGGACGATCAGGCGTTAGAGAAGGCGGTGACGGCGGCACAGTATGCCGCTACCTGCTCTGATCCGTTCACCTATCACCTCTCTGGCCTGGGCACCTTTGGCCCGGCGCGCTACCCCCGCGTGCTCTGGATGGGCATCTCCGAGCCATCCGGTATGCTCGACGTAGTTCAACGCGCCCTGACCCTCGCCCTGGAACGTGAAGGGTTCGTCACCGAGAAACGCCCTTTCTCGCCGCATCTCACCCTGGCGCGCATCAAAACACCCCTCAATGCTGAGCAGCTTCAAGTTCTCCAGCAACTGCTCTCACGCTATCAATTTGCCTCTCCCAATTATCGTGTCACCCACCTCTCTGTCATGAAAAGCGAGCTTGCCCGCTCCGGTGCCCGCTATAGCTGTTTGCAGGCGTGCCCGTTGCAGAAATGAGCATCTGAAACGGGCACGAATATACTCAATAGCTATGTAGTTGCGTGTCCAGGTTCAAAGATGATTGGCTGGCGTGGTGTTCTGAATGTGAATAATCACATCGAACCATTGATTGAGCGCGCATACAGTCGTCAGGTCTTCACCACCGAGTCCATAGAGGGCGAAAGAAGTATAAGTTTTTCCGGCCCAATTGATCACGGGACCGGAAGGAATTGTACGTAGATCGAGCATATAGAGAGGGAGGCCGACCTGCCCAAGCGTGTAGTTGTAGGTATCCGTATCAGGCGGGTCAATGGTCTGAATAACGCCTTTAGGGTAATGATAGACCCTCATTGCGCCCTGATAGAGACTTGTGCCAATAGGCAGGTAGTTCTCTTTATACAGCGCACGCAACTCACCTCCCATATTGCGGTGATCCTGGGAGCCATACGATGTATCGTTGGCGATGTGCCCATCGTGCGCCCAGACAATCATTTTCGGGTTACTGCCAGCCTCATGATCGTGGAACCAGGCCACGTTCTCGGCCATAAAAGTATCGCGCTGGTAATAACGAGCTCCTGATGTTCCCAGGGTATCCT
This sequence comes from uncultured Ktedonobacteraceae bacterium, assembly GCA_964250225.1. GTDB lineage: Bacteria > Chloroflexota > Ktedonobacteria > Ktedonobacterales > Ktedonobacteraceae > Paraktedonobacter. The sequence goes on from CAXUEY010000229.1 coordinate 6,884, forward strand.
GGGTATCACTCTCGCGGAACGTTGTAAACTGCACAATAATGCGCGCGTTCTGGAGGGCGAAAGCAAAGCTCTGGGGCGAGGAATGACTGACATACTCCTGCTGGTGAACTTGCAGAAGATCATACACCTGTTGGGCCTGGTTCTGGTACTGCTGTTTGGTGGGCGTGTCCAACGATATATAGTGTATATAGGCATTGGGTAAGCTGCTGGCAACGATGGGTGCATAGAGACTCGCAACTGAAGTAGCCTGTGAGGGTGCAACCATTTGCACATAATGCTCAACATCGTCGAAATCGCTCTGGCTCACGTCCTGTAAGTCCATTCCCACAAAGTGGATTTTCGTACTGTGAGCGGGATCGGCGTTATACGCGCGCATCCATGCAAAAAGCGTCTGGTACTCGTGTGTTTGCCAGGAACCGAACAGGCTCCGCGCCATTACATCAGCAAGGTTGCCTGACCCACCGTTGATGTAAGCATCGAGCAATTGTGAACTGCCCCAATCATTCTCCATCACAAAGGTCGTGTAGCCCAGGTGACTGATCAAAAATTCGGCGAGACGCGCCTTCATATCGATGATTTCATGGGTGCCGTGGGTCTCTTCACCTAGACCAACGATGCTGGCCTGGCCCACCATATGTTGCAACGACGTAAGATCAGCATCCGAGCCACCTTGATCGGTGGTGCGCAAGGGAACGGCATGCTGCTGTATCCAGCGGACCACCGGATCGGAACTAAGGGTATGTTTGTGTACAGTAGGTGCAGTTTGCGTACAGGCAGCCATGACGAGAACAATGACGGCCAGGAGCGCAAGGGATGCGCGGTAGAAACGGGTGTTGTGAATGACCATGTCAACCTTCTTATTGCAATATGCTATAGATTACAATGCGTTATAAAATAATATAACATATTGTAATCTGACTTTGCAAGGGTGAGGACAAACACGGACGAAGAAGAGGAGCTGGAACGGTGTACACCGT
>CAXUEY010000230.1:0-7695 GCA_964250225.1 uncultured Ktedonobacteraceae bacterium
GTATCCACATCGTCCAGCGCGGGTGAACTCTGCGGCCCCGCCTGCTGAGGAGAACTCATCGGCAACGGGTCAGGTGGGCTCGCCACAAAAGATAATTGTTCAACCGGCTCCTGACTCTGCACCAACCCCGGAATTTGCAAACCTTCTGAGACGCTTTTCTGACTACTTTTAGTAGATGACATACAAATGCTCCCCATCCTCTAGGGTCCGATAATAACGCAAATAGATGAAATATCACATTCCAATCTGCACCTTTTGAAACTGTACCCGTTCCGGCTAAGTGCAGTCAAGCCTGTGTGCTGAGAACCAGGACTATGGTACCGAAGAAGATCGTTTAAAATGCCGAGAAACGGTCAGGGTTGGCTCACACCAGCCTGACCGTTTCTCGCGCTGTTTTCCTCATGCAAGCGCTTGCCTCAGCCGCTCTTTATCAGGGATGCCAGACAAAATAGACGCCCGGACCGGGGTGGAAGGTGACATACTCGACGCGGGTCGTGCTAAAACCATTCCAGTTCATATTACTGGTCGTGACCGAACCATCAGCATTGATGCTCTCAACGACGGCCACATGTCCATAGTAACCAGCATCCTGGACACCTGGCTCCAGAACAATGATCGAGGGAATATGCGGCGTTTGGGAGTAGCCCCAGTGAGCGAGCTTCGCACCCGCGACCCATTGGCCAGCATTGCCGTCCCAGGGCACCCAGTAGCCGGTTAGTTCATGGTAGCGCTGACTGGCCCAGTAAGTGCATTGCCCAGGCGGAAAAGAACGCGCAATGCTGCCGTCGGTGACGTTCTGGCCATAGGCTGCGTAAGGATCGTAGCCATCGTGCTGCTGAATATAGACGGCAGTGGCCTGCACAGCCAGGCTGCCCATGTTGGTGTCCTGGTTTAACAGACGGCTGTCAAACTGCAACGCATTCTGGCTAATTTCCTGGCCCAGTGGTGTGGCCATAATACCTGTGATACACAGAATCAAGGCCAGCAGAGACATTCCAATCAGGCTCAGCATTTTACGGCGCTTGTGCGAGGGGTTATATGGTGTGGCGACGGTTCTTTTCATGCCGCCCTTAATCACAAGGGAAGTGCGTTGTGTGCCCGCGGTTGATGACGCGTGTAACGCCTCTGTGAGCACACGCGTCGTCGCGGGTTGCAGCGCGGTGGGAGAATGCTCGATGGAGAGCGGCCTGGTAGATCGGTGTGAGATGTGCGCCGTCGGCCCGCTCGCCCGACGCGCTGTCTCTTCAAAGAACGGCATATGCGTCTCTATTCCTTTATGTGTGATGCTATGGAGTTCTATGTATGTATATAACTCATATTGAGGGTACCCGGTGTGGGGAAACCTCGTCAAGTTCGTGTGCATAGGTTGGGAAGAAGGTACCATGCATGCTGGCCTGATCTTAACCAGGCAGACTGAGAAAAATGGGCAGCCTGAGCGCGTGCTGGTTATGGAGCACGTTCAACCGTTGTTAGGAGTGCCAGACAAAATAGGTGCCGGGACCAGGCGTGAAATCGGCGGTGGATTCCCTGGCGAAGCCGCCTCCATTGCTGTACCAGTTCATATTGCTGGTGTGGACCGTGCCATTGCTATTGATGCCTTCGACAACGGCGACATGTCCATAGCCGCCCGCAGTCTGTACCCCTGGCATGAGTACCATAATCGAGGGCACGTGTGGACTTTGCGAGACGTTCCAGCCAGCCATGTGCGCGCCCGCAACCCACTGATCTGCGTTGCCATTCCAGGAAACCCAGTAGCCGGTGAGATCGTGGTAGCGCAGGTTGGCCCAGTAGGTGCATTGTCCAACCGGCCAGCCAAGAGAATGCAGCGCATCCCCGATGATCTGGCTGCCGCGCGCCAGGGGATCATAGCCATCATTGCGCTGGTGATAGATGGCAGTCGCGGTGGCTTGTGCGACCAGGCTTGAGGGGCCAGCGTTTGGATTATGGAAGAGGCTGCTCCCAAACTCCAGGCCAGCAAAGTCCTGACCCAGTGGCGTAGCTGTAAGCACGGTCAGCCCGATGATCAACAACAGGAAACCCATCCCAATCAGGTTGATAGTGCGCCGACGTTTTTGCTGCTCGGCTGGAGCGAACGCGGCAGGTGCGAGCGCGAGCTTCTTCATCTCGCCTTTAATGACCAGCGGCGCGCGCTGCGTGTCCTGGTCCGTCAGTCTGGCCAGCGGCGCGCTGAGCTGACGCGTGACTTTGGGGAGAGACGAGACGTCTGGCACCCTGGGTGTAGGTGCTGCGACGGGCTGGCGTGTGGCCTCAGGAGCAGGCTCTAAGATGAGCTGGCGTGTCACCCTGGGTGGAGGTGCTGCGACGGCATCAGGGGGAAGCTGGCGTGTCACCCTGGGCAGAGCCGCGGCGGTGAGCTGACGCGTGTCTTTGGGAGAAGACACGACGATGAACTGACGTGTCAGCGGGGATGTGACTGGCCCCTGCTCACTCCCGGCGCTCAACGGCGCGGAAAAGTGGCGATGTTCCTCACCAGGGCCCGTTTCTATCGGCGGTGTGACCTGCTTGAGATCGAGCAATGGCCTGACCATCTTGCCCGAACGATCATCAAAGGACGGCATACGCGTCTCTCCCTTCCATCAACATCCCACTCGTGCTTGCGTCTTTTTTCTTGCGGCCAGCGTACACGTCTTGAGAAACCGGCGTCAATTGTGCAAAGGGCAATATAGGAAGAAGGTACTGTACATGTGTACAGTACCTTCTTCGACTTCGCCGGTTTTATGAATGAATATGCCGATTCACGAATGCCAGACGAAGTAGATGCCAGAGCCGGTATTGATATCGACGTAAGAGACGCGATCAAAGCCGCCACCACCGTTGCCATACCAGTTCATTGTGCTGGTGTGAACACTCCCATTGGCGTTGATGCCCTCGACGACGGCGACATGCCCGTAGCTGCTCGCGCCCTGTACCCCTGGCATCATAACGATGATCGAGGGCACATGCGGGCTTTGCGAGACATTCCAGCCGGCAGCACGCGCACCCTGCGCCCACGCCGAGGCGTTTCCAGACCAGGAAACCCAGTGGCCGCTGAGCGTGTGATAGCGCAGATTGGCCCAGTAGGTGCATTGCCCAACCGGCCAGTTGAGCGAACCACTGCTATCGGTGACCATCGGCTTAGGAGGCACATAGCCATCGGTCTGCTGGTGATAGACAGCGGTTGCGGTGGCCTGCACTGTCAGGTTGTACGAAGTATTGTTCGGGTTGTTAAATAAATGCCCACCCAGATCTGAGAGATTCAGGTTCAGCCCCATCTCGCGCCCCATTGGTGTGGCCGCGAAGAGCGTCCCGCTGGTAATCAGAAAGAGCACGAAGACTCCCACCAGGGTGACAAAGAAACGACGCTTTTTATGAGCAGCGTGAGAAAGAGGTGCCTGAGCAACCCGCTTCCTCGGTGGCTTTATAACGATGGGGGTGCGCATGCTCGTGGTGCGGGGATCGCTCAGCAGGTCGTCCGTGAGCGCCCGCGAGACGCCGGTGGATGTCGATAAACTGCCGGTAATGAGAGGCGCCCATTGCGTGGACGGCATGGACACGAGCACGGGTGATTTTCCTGTCTGAGGCGCTTCAGTGTCAGGTAGCGCAGGCAGAGGGATGGTAAACTTTGCCCCGGATTCCTCAGAAGACGTAAACTGACTCAGCCCAGGCATTGGTATGGAACTGAGCGAACTACTCGAACGATCATCAAAGGACGTCATACACAACTCCCTATTCCTTCAGCGTAGATACAATCAGAGAGATCCATCTACGTGTAACTCTGAAATTGAGAGTACATTCCCGGATGTAGTTCGGTCAATTTTATAGGGGAAACTTAGGAAGAAGGTACCGCTTTTTCAATGTATCTTAACCTGTGTCTTCTTGCTGATGGGTTATGATCGTCAGTATCCCATCAGCAAAAAAATCAGGCAAAAAGATATTTTTACGACAGGGTAATGGGCAGGCTCTCGACGCCCAGAAAGACCGGATTTTTGCGCCAGTGGATGCGCTCGACCGGTGAACTGAGCTGGGGATAGCGCGCCAGCAGGATGGGCAGCGTCACCTGGGCCTCCAGACGCGCCAGGGGCGCGCCCAGACAGAAATGCGGACCGAGACCGAAGGCGATGTGCTTGTTCTCGCGGCGTGTGATCTGAAACTGGTCGGGATCGGCAAATTGCGCGGGATCGTGATTAGCCGAGCCAAGCATGAACATAATCATCTCGTCCTCCTTCACCGCCTGGTCAGCGAATTGCAGATCACATTTGACGCGTCAGCTGGTGATCTGCGACGGGCTTTCGTAGCGCCTCTGTTACATCAATAGTTCCCCTCGCTTGATTCCTCGTGTCGAGAACAATTAAGATAACTCTTCATCTCATACATTATAGGTCAGCTTGAGGCCGAATGGATAGGTTCCGGGATATTTGTTGGGGTTGTTGCGGAAACCTCCTACATCGAGAAACATATACTGGTAGGAACGTATATAATAAAAGCCATACAGATTATGCCGTCAATCACTGTGCGATACCAAGCACCATTCTAAAGGAGCTTTGAAAAGCCCATGCACCATTTATTACGCCGTTTGCTGGCGCTTTCCCTCTTGTGCCTGTTGCTCGCAGCTTGCAGTAGCTCAGGCAATGTGCCAGCCTCAGCCACAGCTTCCGCTCAATTACCGTATCCCACCGATACCACCAGCGACCTTTGTCCGCACAGCATCGCGTTTATACACGATTGTCAGACGCCGCAGAGCATGCGCGCCGCCTATGGGATCACGCCCTTGCTCCAGAAGGGCTTCACCGGCAAGGGCCAGACCGTCATCGATATTGTCTCGTTCGGCAGCCCGACCTTGCAGCAGGATGTGGATGCCTTTAACAAACAGTTTAACCTGCCATCGATCACTATTCAGCAGATCAGTCCCTTGACCGTGCCCGAATACGATCCGCATCACGACAAGGCGGGCTGGGCCGCTGAGACCACGCTGGACGTGGAGATTATCCACGCCCTGGCCCCCGATGTCGGGATCGTCGTGCTGACCAGCCCGGTGGCCGAGACCGAAGGCACGGTTGGCCTGCCGGAATTTCGCCAGTTGACGCAGTACGCCCTCGATCACAAACTGGGTACGATTATCTCGCAGAGCTGGGGCGCTTCCGAGGCGACCTTGAAGGACGCACCAGGTCAGGCGGAGACACAGAAATGGGACACGCTCTACAAGCAGCTTACCACGCAGGATGGCTTTACTATTCTCTCCGCTTCGGGCGATAACGGGGCCACCGATTACGCGGATCTCAGCGCGACCAAACTCGCTTCAACTCCTACCACCAGTTTTCCCGCCGACGACCCCTGGGTGACGGCAGTTGGTGGCACGACCTTGAACCGCATGGGCGCTCGCTTTAACGAGATTGCCTGGAATCAGAGCGGCGGCGGCTTCAGCTCGCTCTTCCCCACGCCAACCTACCAGCAAAGTCTGCCTGCCAGCGTCCAGGGGTTGATGCAAAAGCGGCGCGGCGTGCCCGACATCTCCGCCAATGCTAACCCCAGCAGCGGCCTGGCGATGTATCAGAACGGCACCTGGACCACAGCGGGCGGGACCAGCGCCAGCACTCCCGTTTGGGCAGCTCTAGTCGCTATCGCCGATCAGATGGCCGGTCACTCTCTGGGCTTTATCAATCCCGCGCTCTATAGCCTGGCGAACTCCTCGCGGTACGCGCAGGATTTTCACGATATCACCGTTGGGAATAACAGCCAGAACGTGAATGGGACGATGATACCGGGCTTTGACGCAGTCCCTGGCTGGGATGCGATTACCGGCCTGGGCAGTCCCAACGCCGAAAATCTCCTGCCGGATCTCGTTGCTCATCATCCGGCATAAGCACTGTCTTGCTGAGCGCGAAAACAATAACACCTCGTCGTCTTTTCGCGCTCAGCTTACAAGGAAAAATGTTGAGTTCAGTGGAGAAGAGAGGATCGAAAAAGAGGATGTTGCGTTTTATGAATTATCAACGGCTCAGCCATATTCTGCTCACGCTGCTCGCCCTGCTTCTCACCGCTTGCGGCAGCCTGGGCAATAGCGCGAACGCGGGCGGGGCGCCAACGCAGCCGCCCGCGTCGCCCATCGTCAACCCCACCTTGAGTCCCGGCACTATCGCGACCAACACGTGCCCGGCCCAGTTGAAGGCGCTAGCTACCTGCCAGACGCCCTTCTCGATGCGCGCAGCCTATGGCATGCAGTCGTTGATCGCGCAGGGCATGACCGGCAAGGGTCAGACGGTGGTCGATATCGTCTCGTTTGGCAGCCCGACCCTCCAGCAGGATATGGACGCCTTTGACCGCCAGTTCGGTCTGCCGCCCATTACCTTGAAGATCGCGGCCCCCATTGGCAGCGTCAAATTCGATCCCGCCAATAACGATATGCTCGGTTGGGCCGAAGAGACGACGCTGGACGTGGAGACCATCCACGCCCTGGCCCCCGATGCCGGGATCGTTGTACTGACCAGCCCGGTGGACGAGACTGAAGGCACGATTGGCCTGCCGGAATTCCTCAAGCTGGAACAGTATGCCGTTTCGCGTAAAATGGGCCAGGTCTTCTCACAAAGCTACGTTGCCTCCGAACCCACCCTGTCCGACCAGGCGGGCCGCAACCTCGTCGCGAGCTACACGGATTTCTATAAACAGATCACCACCACAGGCGGCTGGACCATCGTCAACGGCTCTGGCGACCACGGGGCCACCGACTATACCAACGTCGCCGCAACTAAACTCTCCACCACCCCAATTGTGAATTTTCCAGCCGATGAACCCTGGGTGACGGGCGTTGGTGGCACAACGTTGGTGCAGACCGCTCCCACGGTCCAGGAAACCGCCTGGAGCGGCAGTGGCGGCGGCGCCAGCAAATTCTTCAGCCAGCCAGATTTCCAGCAAGGTTTGCCCCAGAACGTCCAGGGCCAGCTCAATGGGCAGCGCGGCATCCCCGACGTTTCCGCGAACGCCAATCCCAGCACGGCAATGGCCATCTACTTTAATGGACAGTGGCTGCAAGTGGGCGGGACCAGCGCGGCCACCCCGACCTGGGCGGGCATCATTGCCGTCGCCGATCAAATGGCCGGTCATCCGCTGGGTTTTATCAATCCCGGCCTGTACAAACTCGCCACCTCGGATACAGCGGCTCAGGATTTCCGCGATATCACCAGCGGCGACAATTCGTTCAGTCAGAGCGGTCCCAACCCTGTCAACGTGCATGGCTATGCCGCCGCACCTGGCTGGGACCCCGTGACGGGCCTGGGTGCGCCCATCGCCGATAAACTGCTACCCGACCTGATTACGGCCCTGAAAAGCTGAACCGAGTTACGATTCTGCTCATGTGCGTTTGATTGGTGAATACCGCGTGACTCCTGGCCTATCAGCCCACTTCTCACGCGGTATTCGCCGATCAATCTTTTTTTGACAGAGCACTATGTTGAAAAGTTTGACTGCGAAACGCCGCTTGTTTGTTGGATGGGACAGTACAATGGAATATAGAGATAAAACAAACGCCTTTGACTGGCTTGAATAAGGCTGGAAAAAGCAGTGTTGGGTGTTTGAGAAACGCCCTGCTGATATGGCATGGGTTGAATGGAGGTTTGCCACCATGCATGATTATCTGTTAGAAAATTCTCCCATGTACAAAGCGCTGGTCAGGGAGGGCGAGATTAAAGGCCGGGAAGAGGG
>CAXUEY010000231.1:0-7668 GCA_964250225.1 uncultured Ktedonobacteraceae bacterium
TGACAATACTGATTTCCATTCCGCGCAGTTTATCGACTTTATCATAGTCGATCTCTGGGAAGACGAGCTGTTCGCGCAGACCCAGCGTGTAGTTGCCGCGACCATCAAAGGCCTCCGACGACACACCCTGGAAGTCGCGAATACGCGGCAGCGCCACGTTCATCAGCTTATCAAGGAAGTGGTACATGCGCTCACCGCGCAGCGTGACCATACATCCAATTTGCATCCCCTCGCGCAGCTTAAAGGCCGCTACCGAACGTCGGGCACGGGTAATCACCGGACGCTGCCCCGTAATCACGGACAGGTCGGAGACGGCTGCATCCATCGCTTTGGCGTTCTGGATGGCCTCGCCCATGCCAATGTTCACAACTACCTTGTGAAATCCTGGTACCTGCATCGGGTTCTTGTAGCTGAAATCTTTCTTCAGCGTCGGCACGACCTCTTTCAGGTATTTTTCTTTCATTCTCGATGCCATCAAACCTACTCCTTCTGCTCCGCCAGATCCGCAATAACTTTGTGACACTTCTTGCACACGCGAACCGCGCGCTCTTTCTCGCCGATGGTCCGGCGCTCGTGCGCAACCCTGGTGGGCTTGCCGCACTCAGAGCAGATCAGCATCGTATTGGAGACTTGAATGGGCATGGCTTTATCAATGATGCCACCCTGCGTGGTCTGGCCCTGCGATTTCACATGTTTCTTGACCATGTTCAGGCCCTCGACTACCACCTTATTGATCTGTGGCATGGCCCGCGAAACCGTCCCCTGCTTCCCCTTGTCTTTGCCAGTGAGTAACAAGACGGTATCGCCCCTCTTGATATTCATCTTGCACAGGTGCAGAGGCTTTTTCTCTTTTTGTCGTGTTGCCATTTCTTTCCTCTAAAGTTGATCGTTTGTCTTTGGCATACTCGCGGAACACCAAACATCAACGAAAAACTATCAGTCATCCGCAAAAACGGACGGGTTTAGAGCACCTCAGGTGCCAGCGAAATGATCTTCATAAAGTTGCGCTCGCGCAGTTCGCGGGCCACCGGGCCAAAGATACGCGTTCCACGCGGGTTGTTGCCAGCGGCGATGATCACCGCGGCATTCTCGTCGAAGCGGATGTGCGAACCATCGGGACGCACGTACTCTTTCGAGACACGCACCACTACCGCGTTCACGACTTCACCCTTCTTGACCTGGCCGTTGGGCTGCGCCTGCTTCACCGAGGCTTTAATAATATCACCAACTTCGGCATAGCGTTTGCGCGAGCCGCTCATCACACGAATACACATGATCTCTTTGGCGCCGGTATTATCGGCAACCTTGAGACGCGTCTGGGGCTGAATCACAAGAATCCTCCTTTATTCCGCTTCTTCTTCTGCGGATGAAGTCAGATCTGGATCAGCCTCAGCCAGCACTTCCTCAACAGGAACAATGCCGCTGCCAAGTTTCAGAACCTCGACCAGCTTCCAGCGTTTCAATTTGCTGAGCGGGCGCGTCTCCTGAATGCGTACCGTGTCGCCGATCTGACAGACGTTCTCTTCATCGTGCGCGTAAAAACGCGTCGTCTGCTTATAGGTGCGTTTATAAATGCGGTGCTTCTTTAATGAGACCACCGTGACGACTATCGTCTTCTGCATTTTGTTGCTAACGACGATGCCGATTTTCTCCTGGCGACGACCCTGCGGCTTCGCCTGAACTTCAGCTTGTTGTGCCATTATTCCTGGCCCTCCAATAGTGACAGCCGGTGCAGCACACGGGCAATATCTTTGCGCGTTTGCGTGAACGCGCGGTTGTTCTTGATCTCTCCGCGTTGCTGTTGCAGGCGGAAGTTGAACATTTTCATGCGCAGGTCTTTGAGTTCACGCTGAGCTTCACTCTCGTTATAGTCACGAATCTGCTTGCGACGCTCATTAACTTTCAACGCTCTCTGCCTCCCCTCGTACTAAGAAGCGGGTTTTCACGGGCAGTTTATGTCCAGCCAGGCGCACCGCTTCTTTAGCCATCTCTTCGGAGACGCCGCCGATCTCAAAAATGATACGCCCTGGCTTGATAACTGCAACATAGTGATCAACCGCGCCCTTACCACTACCCATGCGGGTCTCAGCAGGTTTGGCGGTGACCGGTTTATCCGGGAAGACGCGAATCCACACTTTGCCACCGCGCTTCATAAAACGGGTGAGCGCGATACGCGCGGACTCGATCTGGCGGGACTCCAACCAGCACGGCTCCAGCGCCTGCAACCCGAACTCCCCAAAGGAGAGGGTGTTGCCGCGCATGGCCGGTCCCTTCATACGACCGCGATGCTGTTTGCGGTACTTATAACGTGACGGTGCCAATAACATGGCTTTTTCTCTCCTCTATTCGCTCTCAGGCGTCCCACCCTCAGGTGCATTCGACGTCGGCGGCTGCTGAGTCTTTTCAGTCTCAGGCGCCTTTGACGTTGGTGCCTGCTGAGTCGTTCCGCTCTCAGGTGTATTCGACGTCGGCGGCTGCGTAGTCACTTCGCTCTCACCAGGAACTGCCGGGGTCTGGGCCTCCGCTCTGGGAGCACGTGGCGGACGCGCCGGACGATCACCCATTGTTGGCCGTGGTGCCCGTGGACCGCGCTCCCCTTGCGGTCGTTCACCCTGCGGACGATCTCCCGCAGTTCGTGGTGGCCGTGGACCTCTATCACCCTGTGGACGCTCACCACGTGGACCGCGCTCTCCACCTGGACGGGGGCCTCTATCCCCACGTTCTCCGCGCTCTCCACCTGGACGGGGACCGCGTGGACCTCGGTCTCCGCGCTCTCCGCCTGGACGGGGGCCGCGTGGACCTCGCTCTTCACGCTGCGGCACAAAGGTCGCCTGCTCTTGCGCGGCAGCCTCGCCCAGTTGCTCACGCCGCTTGCTCGGTAGGATATCGCCTTTGTAGATCCAGACCTTGATGCCGATCACGCCGAAGGTTGTATGTGCCTCGGTCAGACCATAATCGATGTCGGCGCGCAGGGTGTGCAGGGGCACTTTCCCCTCGACCTCTTTCTCGGAGCGCGCGATTTCCGCGCCGCCGAGACGACCGCCTAGCAGGACGCGAATCCCTTTGGCGTTCGCGCGCATGGTCTTCTGCACTGCCTGCTTCATCGCGCGCCGGAACGAGACACGCTTCTCCAACTGCTCCGCAATGCTGCGGCCAACCAGGATGGCATCCAACTCAGGCGTGCGAATCTCGACGATATTCAGGCGTACACGCTTCTTGGTCAGAGCCTCAAGCTGGGCACGCAACTTATCAACTTTCTCACCGCTGCGGCCAATCACAATGCCCGGCCTGGCGGTATGAATCGTTACCGCAACCTGATTGGCAGCGGCTCGCTCAATCTCAATGCGCGAAACCGAAGCATTGGCCAGCTCCTTGTTAATCGCCTTGCGCAGTTTGAAATCTTCCGCGAATAAATCTTTGTAATCACGCTCCGCGTACCAGCGAGACTGCCAGCCCTTGACGACGCCGAGCCTGAAACCAACGGGATGTACTTTTTGTCCCAAAAGTTTCCTCTTTTCCTCATCCTTAATCCGCACAGGCAAACCGCTAGAGCGCGGTTCCTCCAGCCTGCTTGGATCAGAAGTTAACGACCCGCGTCAGAGCGATCATCTGAGACCACCACTGTCACATGACAGAAGCGTCGCAAAATACGCGCTGCACGACCATGCGGACGCGCTTTAATGCGCTTGACCCGGTACGAGTCGTCCGCGACAATATTCAAAATGTAGAGATCATCTGGATTCAGATTGTAGTTGTTCTCCGCGTTCGCCGCCGCCGACGCAACAACCTTACTGACAGGCTGCGCGCCCGCGTTCGGCAGAAATTGCAGATACGCGAGTGCCTCATTCACGTTCAGCCCTTTGACCACGTTGGTGACCAGGCGCATCTTCCGCGGGGGGATACCAATGTTTTTGGCAATAGCTCGAACTTGCATTTCAAACCTCAGCGGACCGATGTGGTCCGTTCACTCTTCCCACCGGCATGCCCACGGAAGTGGCGTGTAGGAGAAAACTCACCCAATTTATGGCCCACCATGTTCTCAGTAATAAAGACGGGCACATGCGTCTTGCCATTATGGACGCCGATGGTCATCCCCACCATCTGGGGGAAGATCGTCGAGGCGCGCGACCAGGTCTTGATCACACGACGGTCACCGCTCTTCATCATCGCCAGGACTTTCTTCCTCAGCGACTCATGAATATATGGCCCTTTTTTCGTTGAGCGCGACATGCTTACTTCCTCCTGCCAGCGTTGCGGCGCCGGACGATAAAGCGATCTGTTCTCTTGTTTTTGCGCGTCTTGTAACCCATCGCGGGTTTGCCCCACTTGGTCTGCGGCTGCCCACCAATCGGCGCGCGCCCTTCACCACCACCATGTGGATGGTCGCGGGGGTTCATAACAGATCCACGCACGGTAGGACGGCGACCCAGATGCCGCGAACGTCCGGCCTTACCCAGGCTGCGGTTCTCATGATCGATATTGCCAACCTGACCAATTGTGGCCATGCAGAGGATATGTACGCGGCGCTGCTCGCCTGAAGGCAGGCGCACCTGCGCATAGTCGCCCTCTTTAGCCATCAACTGCGCGCCAGCTCCAGCTCCGCGCACCATCTGGCCGCCACGACCTTTGGTCAGCTCGATATTGTGAATCACGGTACCGGCTGGGATGTTCTTCAAGGGCAGCGCGTTGCCCGGCTTGATATCCGCCTCCGGGCCGGCCACCACGCGGTCGCCAACCTTGAGGCCTAGCGGAGCCAGAATGTAGCGCTTCTCGCCGTCAAGGTAATGCAACAGCGCGATACGAGCCGAACGATTGGGATCGTACTCGATGGTCGCCACTCTCGCTGGCACGCCCGGCTTGTTGCGCTTGAAATCAATCAAACGATAGGCGCGCTTGGCGCCACCACCGCGATGGCGCGTGGTGATCTTTCCCTGGTTATTGCGCCCGGCATGCTTCTCCAGTTTCACCGTCAGAGATTTCTCTGGCTTTGTCCTGGTGATCTCCTCGAAAGTCGAAACCGACATACCACGGCGCCCAGGAGATGTTGGTCGATACTGCTTAATGGGCATCTTCTCAGAATCTCCTCTATGCCTTCAATGCATCGATTGATTCACCCTCGGCGAGCGTGACAATCGCTTTTTTCCACTCGTGAGCTGGCAGCGTCCGCGGGACTGATCCCCGCCTCTGCAACTTCCGCTCTTTACCGGGCATGCGCATAATGTTCACGGAGACTACCTTCACTTTGAACAGCGTCTCAACCGCGCGGCGCACCTCAATTTTATTGGCCTCTATCGCAACTTTGAAGACGTATTTATTGCTCTTCTGCAAACCTACCGTCTTCTCGGTTACGATGCCGTGGCGCAAGATTTCTGTGATTTCCACGGTTCTACTCCTCCTCGTCCTCGGCTTCTTCCTCCGACGAGCTTTCTTCCTCATCTTCGGTCTCTTCCTCCGATGAGCTTTCTTCCTCGTCCTCGGCCTCTTCCTCCGACAAGTTCTCTTTCAGCGCCTCAGCGATCTGCTGGCTGGCCTCCTCAGCACTCAAACCTTCGCCAAATACCAGCTCGATCCAGCGCACTGTGCTGACCGGCATAATCACATAATCATGCTTGAGCAGCTCGATGACGTTAATCGAGGACACATGCTGCACTTTGGTCGAGGGGATATTGCGCGTCGAAAGCACAACATTCTCGTCACGCTGTGGCAGCATCATCAGCACCTGTTTGCCGCCGCTGCTGGGCAGGCTTGCCAGAATGTCCAGCATATCTCTGGTGCGTGGCCCCTCCAGGTTCAGGTTATCCAGCACGATAAGCTGCTCATTGGCCACTTTATCCGAGAGCGCCGAGCGAATGGCCAGGCGGCGCATCTTCTTGGGCACATCGTGATGATACTCGTGCGGCCGAGGTCCCCACACCACGCCACCATGACGGAAATGGGGTGCGCGCTGACTCCCCTGGCGGGCACGACCGGTGCCTTTCTGTTTATACGGCTTTCTACCGCCACCCCGAACTTCGCTGCGCGTCTTGGTCGAAGCATTACCCTGGCGACGATTGACCAGTTGCGCAACCACAACCTGGTGCAACACCGCCTCGTTAGGGGTAATTCCGAACACCTGCTCGCTCAGTTCGAGCTGTTCTACGGCCTCTCCGGCCATGTTATATACTGTAGTCGAGGGCATTTCGGTTACCTCATACATGCTTCTTAATCATGAGCAGTCCCCCGTTGGCTCCAGGTACCGAACCTTTCACCAATAAGAGATTCCGCTCAGGATCAGCTTGAATCACTTGCAGTTTCTTCAGCGTCACACGCGCATTCCCCATGTGACCAGCCATACGCGTGCCCTTGAGCACGCGGCCTGGCGTAGTGCCGGAGCCGATAGAGCCGGGTGCGCGATGGCGATCCGACTGACCGTGCGTCTTGGGACCACCGCTAAAGCCGTGGCGCTTGACTCCGCCCTGGAAACCCTTGCCTTTGCTGGTGCCGACGATATCTATCGCTTCACCTTCTTTGAAAAGGCCGACATCAAAGGTCTTTCCCAGTTCCAAACCCTCCGTGGATATCCCTTCCTGGATGCCCACTTCGCGCAGCACTTTAAAGGGGCCAACTTCAGGGCCGGGCCGACGCTGGCGGTCCTCCTGATAACGCAGCAGCTCGCTAATGTGCTTGCCCGGCTTCTCACCACTCTCCTCGTCCTCCGAGGATTTCTTCCCCTGCTTCTGCCGATACTCTTGCAAGCGCTTACGCTGAGCTTTCAACAAGGGCAACTTATGCCCCAGGTGCCCCAATTCGGGGCGCGTGGTGCGCTTGATTAGCGCCTCTTCAAAACCTATCTGGACAGCCTCATAACCATCCTGGGCTACGGTCTTAATCTGGGTCACTACACACGGACCCGCTTCGATCACGGTGACTGGTACTACGGTGCCATTTGGACCGAATACCTGGGTCATGCCGACCTTTCTGCCCAACAATCCACTGAGCATATCCTTTCCTCTCTTCTCTGCTGTAGTCTTTCCCACTCTACTCAATGAGAGGAAACCTATAGCTTGATCTCGATATCTACGCCCGCGGGCAGATTCAACCGTGTCAGGGACTCAACCGTTCTGTTGGTCGGATCAATGATATCAATCAGGCGCTTGTGCGTGCGAATCTCAAATTGCTCACGCGAGTCCTTATCGATGAAAGGAGAGCGCACTACGGTAAACTTGCCGATCTCTGTAGGCAGCGGTATCGGGCCGGAGACACGCGCGCCTGTCTGCTGCGCGGCATCCACGATCTGCATCGCCGACTGGTCGAGAATGCGATGATCGTATGCTTTCAAGCGAATGCGAATCCGCTGTTTCGTTCCTGTCGCCATTTTCTTCTCCTGTGTAAGGGGCCAGGATGTCTCTCCCACCAAACCTGACTTATGCCAGCTTCAGCACAGAAAGTTGCACCCACGTTAATGGGCGCAATCTTCCTTTCGGATCTGGCAAGAGAAACAGCGCTCTAGCTCCTTTCCTCTGGCGCAAGAAAAACAGCGGTCAAGCTGTTTGCGCCAGATGGATAAGAGACTTGGCTGTTTGCCAGATCCGAATAAGGATCCAGCTTGCGCCCCTGACACCAGTAAATCTCGTTACTTTTCAATGGTGGTGCAGACACCCGCACCAACGGTCCGACCACCTTCACGAA
>CAXUEY010000232.1:0-7599 GCA_964250225.1 uncultured Ktedonobacteraceae bacterium
TCTAAGGCACGAGGGCAAATGCTGCTCAGGCGAGCAGGTCGATTACACGAGCGGTATAGTCACTGAACCTGGCGAGGCGGCGCTTTTTAAGATTCTCGCGCAAGATCCAGTTGATATCGGGGTCGTTCCAGGTAGCAATTTCGCACATCAGAGCAAAGCCACCGTCAGGACAGGCAGCAGTGACCACGCTGAGCGTATAACCGAGAGCCTGACGCAAAACGCGCACATCTGGATGGCGCCGCTGGGTAGTGGGCAAAGCATGCAGGCGTTCAATGGCGACGCGCTGCATAGCCAGGGCTGGCGTCACAAACTCAGCGGAAGCAAGCAGGGAAGGCTCAGAGATTGCAGCCAGGCAGGCCCGTTGCTGGAGACAATCGCCGCGTGCCAGCAGTTCTACCAACGCGGACAGCATCTCACCAGGTGCGGCCACGAGCAATTTTTGCAGAGCCAGAGCCGTGGCTTCGCGCACACGCCAGGACAGACTGCACGCGTAGCGTGTGAGTTGTGGGAAAACATCCAGGCGCCACAGAGGGAGGGCCGCAGCACAATAGCCAGAGGCCAGTACGCCACATAACAGCACAAATTCACCGGGTGTATTCGTCACAACGCGCTTTTCATCGCTCATCAGATGGCGTAATAACACGCGCGCTTGATGAGGAACATGAGGAGCTTTCAAAGCCAGGATTTGACTAAAATCCTGGGCCAGTTCTAGATTGGCACGCGCGCCCGGTAGACGGCTCTGATCGCGCAAATAAAACTCCAGGAAACCTGGCTGGCCGATCAGTGCTCGCTCTATCAGGGATTGGAGGGTGTCTTGCATGGCGGGACATCCTTGTCTATAGGAAATTCAAATCAACTGACTACCAGTGAAGCGCTGCATTTTTAGAATGACTCTCATTTCCCCCTATTCTATCACACCGATGCAAAAGATGGAGATAAAAACGTACTATTGGCAGGGAATTGATCATTTGCCAGGAAGAAAAACAATGTCTGCTCAACCTTATTACTGCGCACCCTCAGCCACACACAGTCGCGCTTGCACGTCGCTCTGAGCACTGCTATAATCATCCTGTTGGACGTTGGGGAATACACCTTTTGCTGGGGAAACGAGATGCCAAAGACTTCCACCTATGCACTGGTCTGGCTAGCTGAGCAGGGCCGCTATGTACTGCAAGAAAAGGGGCAGCCACAGGCGTTGAGTGTCGAGGGTGAATGGTGGCTGGCGTGGCTGGCGGAGCACTCTTCGTTCGCGTTTTGGGGTCAGCAGGGACATGTGACGCTTTTAAAAGAGAGTCGGACACGTGGCGCAGAAGGCTACTGGTATGCCTATCGTTCACAGGGCGGGCGCACGCTCAAAAAATATGTTGGACGCAACGACAACCTGACCCCGATGTCTTTAGAGGAAACAGCCAGGTTCTTTTCCCATGCGAGGGATGCAGGACAGCACAGTCTATCAAAGACTCAGAAGAGAGAAAAAGCAGAGCACCAATCAGAGCAAGCAATCACAGATCAACCTGGACCCATCCAACCAGCGCCGCTACTCGCACCCAAGCTGCGTGGGCCACGATTGCGCGGTTCGCTGGTTGCACGGACCAGGCTATTGGCCCGATTAGATGCCGGGTTGGAACGCAAATTGACGCTGATCTCTGCTCCGGCTGGCTTCGGCAAAACAACGCTGGTCAGCCAGTGGATGGCGCATCTCGCGGCACGTCCACACGCGCCGCTACTCGCCTGGGTTTCGCTCGATGCAGGCGACAACGATCCGGTGCGCTTCTGGCGCTATGTCATTACCGCCTGTCAGCCCTTGCTACCTGACGCGGGACAGGCTGCCCTCGCGCATTTGCAGGCATCCCAGACCGCCTTCAAGCCCTCCGAGCTGGAGACGGCGCTGACCCTGTTCCTCAATGAACTGAGCCAGATCGGGCAAGCTGGCCTGCTGGTCCTGGAAGAGTATCATCTCATCACCGCGCCCAGGATCTCCGAAACGCTGCAATTTTGGCTCGACCATTTGCCCGCGACGATGCACCTGGTGATAGTCTCACGCAGCGAGCCCGCCCTCCCACTGGCAAAACTGCGGGCGCGCGGAGAACTGAGTGAAATACACACCGTTGACCTGCGCTTCTCTCAGCAGGAAGTGAAAGATTTTCTCCAGCAAGCCCTGACACTGCCACTTTCAGAGCAAGCAGTCGCGCATCTGCAAACACGGTTGGAAACGCGGCTAGAAGGCTGGGCCGCGGGGCTACGTCTGGTGGTGCTCGCACTCCAGGGCAATGCCGCACCAGACGAGGTTGAACGCTTCCTGGCAGGCTTCGCAGGCAGTCATCGCTCTATTCTGGAGTATTTTGTCTCAGAAGTACTGGACGCGCAAACAGAGCCAATCCAGAGCTTTCTGCTTCACACCAGCCTGCTCAGCCGCCTGACCGCCCCACTCTGCGATGCTGTTACCAGCAGAGACGATAGCGCCCGAATGCTGGAGACATTGGAACGCGCCAATCTTTTTCTGGAGCCGCTCGATAGCCTGGGGCAGTGGTATCGCTATCACGCGCTTTTCGCCGAAGCCATGCAACACGAAGCACAACGCCGCCTGGGGCAAAGCAAATTACACGCCCTGGCCAGCCACGCCAGCCGATGGTACGAACAGCAAAGCCAGCTTGCTGAGGCGATTGATACGGCCTTTCAAGCACAACAATTTGAACGCTGTGCCTCCCTGCTTGAGCAGGTCTGCGCGACCTCGCATCGGGAATACAGCAATGAATTTTACACCCTGCATCGCTGGCTGGAACAATTGCCCGAAGCGACCTTTCGACAACGGCCAACTCTCTGTTTAGAATATGTGACGGTGTTGATCTTCGCTGCCAGCTCGCATCCCCTCTCAGACGAGACGCAGCTACGCATGGAAAGTTTGCTGGGTATGGCCGAAGCATATGCTAAGGCCCACAACAACCTCGCCACGCTGGGCAACGTTGTTTCCTTACGCGCGATGCGAGCCTGGTATCTGGGCCAAATAGCTCCAGCTCTCGACTATGCTCGCCAGGCACTTGAGTGGCTGCCGAAGGATAACCTGGAGGGGCGCAGCGCCAGCATCAGCACCATTGGACGCGCCGAGGTGCTCGCAGGCAACTTCGAGATGGCACGCCGTCGATTCCTTGAAGCGCGTGCTCTAAGCACAGCCTGTGGAAACCATACCTATGTGCGAGCGATGGATGGCATGCTGAGTGGAGTATATATCGAGCAAGGCGAGCTCCACATAGCTGAAACTGGCTTTCTCCGGGTTCTTACAGAAGCCAGGGAAAAGGGCGATCTGGACGACGTTGCGCACTCGCAGACGGGCCTGGCACAGCTTGAGTATGAGTGGAATAACCTGGAGGCCGCGCGACAAAGAGCGCAGGAGGCGCTTGAGATCAGCGCGCAACTGCTCAATTCGGCGCACCAGACAAATGCAACACTGATACTGGCCCGTGTCGCCTATGCACACGGAGATGAGGTCAGCGCGCAACACTTTCTGTTAGCGTGCATCCAGGGCGCTCAACCACATCATTTCTTCCAGATCTATCGCGAGACCCGGACCTGGCAGGCTCGCTTTCAACTCGCGGCTGGCGACCTCGCTGCCGTCCAGCGCTGGATCGATACGCGGCCCCCACGCGACGCAATGCTGCCGGTAGTGCAATACGCCCGCGAGCAACTGCTCATCTCACGCCTCTGGCTCGCCCAGGACGAGGCGCATAAGGCGCTGGATCTGCTGAACCATTTACTGAGCGAGGCGCAAGAGGCACAGCACACCCATGTTATGCTGGAGATCCAGGTGCTCATGGTGCTGACATATAATGCGTGTAAACAGAGGCCAGAGGCACTCCAAACACTTCAGGAAGTGCTGAGCACGGCACGGCCCGCTGGCTATCTGCGTCTGTTTCTGGATGAAGGTGCACAACTGGCGGTCCTGCTACGTACTGTGCTGGCCCACACACGCGAGAAAGCGCTCAGAACCTACGTGCAACGTATCCTCAACGCCTTCGCTCATGAAGCAGGCCAGCAGAACGAGGTACTGTGCGCCGACACAGCCCTGCTCAGCGAGCCGCTCAGCCCCCAGGAACACCGCGTGCTGCGCCTGCTGGTTGCTGGCCGCTCCAACCCGGAGATCGCGCGCGAGCTGATCGTCTCGGTCAACACCGTGCGCACGCAGGTGCAGAGCATTTACCGCAAGCTCAACGTGAATAATCGCGTAGCGGCCAGTGAAATAGCACGGGAATTGAAGCTGATTTAATCTGCACCTCTACAATCATCCACTCGATCATCCGCCTGGAGGATGCGAATTCATATGCCTCTCAGCTACGCTAGATCTCGAACAAGTTAACCAATTGATCGAATCTTACACACCTTGTTGGGAGGAGCATATGCACACACCTGATACAACAGAAATTAAAACAGATGGAGAGATATCACCCACTAAAAAGGGCGCTGCTAAACCTGATCGCAAGGCTATTGTCTTTCTGGCGGTGACAGGATTTCTCAGCATGGCGGGCATCGGCATTTTTAACCCGGTCATGCCGTTTATTACCCAACGCTATCTGAGCAGCCCGGCGGACCTGGCACTGGCGGTGGGTTGGCTGATGGCGACCTACGCGCTCTGCCAGTTTGTGGCAGCACCAGGGCTGGGCCTGCTGGGTGACCGCTTTGGGCGTCGCCCGCTGCTGCTAATCTGTATGCTCGGCTCCGTAGTGGGCTACCTGATGTTTGGCTTTGGGGGCGCGCTCTGGGTGCTCGTCCTGAGCCGCGTCATCGATGGTCTAACCGGCGGCAACTTTAGTATCCTCTTCGCCTATATCGGCGATGTGATCGAGCCAGAAGAGCGCGGCAAGTACTTCGGCATCTTTGGCGGAGTCGGCGGGATCGGCTTTATCATTGGGCCGGTGATCGGGGGTCTCGCCTCGAACTTTGGCAACCAGGTACCGGCCTACATCGTCGCTGGGCTGACCGCGCTCAACATGGTCTGGGGCTACTTCTACCTGCCCGAAAGTCTGAAGCTGGAGTATCGCGCCACACAAATCAAGCTGACCGAACTCAACCCGCTCAAACAAATGGGCAACGTCTTCAAGATGCCGCTGGTGCGCTGGCTGATCCTGGTTGGCTTCTGTTATGCGCTGCCCTTCGCGTTGCTACAGTCCAATAGCGTCGTGCTGCTTAAAGACAGCCTGGGTTGGAATGCCGCGGCTATCGGCCTGACCTTTACGCTGGTCGGAGTCATCGATATCATCATGCAGGGCTTCCTGGCTGGGAAGCTCCTGCCAATCTTCGGAGAAGTCACCCTCACTATCGCGGGGCTGGTCGGCATGATCGTCACATTCGTGCTGCTGGGCATGATTGCGCTCATTCCTACACCGATCCTGGCCTTTACCAGCTTTGGCCTCTTCGCGGTAAGCAGCGGGCTACTTGAGCCTGCTTTGAATGGCCTGCTTTCGCGGGTGACCAGTTCCGACAAGCAGGGCGTTGTCCAGGGCAGCAATCAGTCAGTACATGCTATAGCAAATATCACGGGGCCATTATTAGGTGGCCTGATCTACGCGCAACTCGGCCACACCACGCCCTATATATTGGGCGCGCTGATTGCGGGGCTAGCGATTATAGTAACCGGCCTGGCCATACCAGGCTTGCATGCATACCAGAAGGAGAGATCAGCGGCTACGTCTCAACGCGCCTGAGCCTGACATAAGGCATCCAGTATCTTCCGTCGTAGGAGAAATCAGGCGTGCCTTAGCCCTTCGTTATACCCTTCATTATACCTTTTGTTAGATGTTTTTCAGTCAGAAAAAAGCTATACTATTCTTTGAAGGAGCCGGTGGATTGGTGTAAGGGGGCTACATTCAATAGAAAACCACAAGGAGTAACCATGTATGCAAACGCAAGATAACCAGCAAACCATTTCTCAGTTACAGGGTTTTGAGGACTTCGCGCGTAGCGCCATGCACGATTGGAAAGTCCCAGGAATGGCCATCGCCATTGTGAAAGATGGGGAGGTCGTCTTCTCACAGGGCTTTGGAAAACGCGATGTTGAGCACAACCTGGAAGTCACGCCCAAAACCATCTTCCCGATTGGCTCTTCCACTAAAGCCTTTACCACCATGTCACTGGCCCTGCTGGCCGATCAGGGCAAACTTGACTGGGATGTACCAGTCAAAGAGTATATGCCTACATTCAAACTCTACGACACATTCGCGACAGAACGCATGACGCCGCGTGATCTTGTCTGCCATCGTTCCGGCCTGCCCCGCCACGATCTCATGTGGTACGGCTCGCCTCTGACTCGCAAAGAAATCTTTGACCGCTTGCAGTATCTGGAACCAAGCAAGGATTTCCGCACCTTCTGGCAATACCAGAATCTGATGTATATGACGGCTGGCTATCTTGTTGAGCAGGTTTCAGGCCAGAGCTGGGAAGATTTTGTGCATCAGCACATTTTTGAACATCTGGGGATGAGCAGCAGTATCTTTGATACGACGCAGGCGCAGCAGACCGCTGACTTTTCCTTTCCGTATAGGAGGAAAGACAACGAGGCCAGACTGATGCCTTTCTACGGTCAACAGTGGGCCGTTGGACCAGCCGGCTCGATTGTTTCCTGTATCGACGATATGAGCAAATGGGTGCAATTGCATCTGAAAAAAGGCAAACACCAGGAGACACAGTTCGTCTCGGCAGGCCAAATCGCCTTGATGCATAGCCCGCAAATGGTTATCGAGGGGAGCAGAGACTATGAGGAACTGCTTGCTTCCAGTTATGGGCTGGGCTGGTTCATCGTGCCGTATCGTGGGCATAATCTGATCCATCATGGCGGCAATATCGATGGTTTCAGCACCCTCATCAGCTTCCTGCCCACGGAGAATATCGGCGTGGCCGTCCTCACCAACCTGGATGGGAACCCGCTGGGAACCATTCTCACTTATAATGTTTATGATCGTTTGCTTGGTTTAGAAGAAGTACCGTGGGGCAAACGCTTCCAGGAGATATTCGATGTATCAAAAACAGCAGGTGAGAAAGGCAAGGAGAAGGCCGCGTCCGCCCGCATTTCTGAGACCCATCCATCGCATGAACTGGATGCCTATACAGGCGATTATGAGCATCCTGGCTATGGCAGGCTGGTCATCGAGAAAGAAGGGGAGCAGTTGCAATTCCGCTTTAATGCGCTCACCTGTCCTCTCAAGCACTATCACTACGATACCTTTGAGGCCACCGTCGAGAGGTTCGACCTGAGCCTGAATATCTCCTTCTCCGCCAATCCTACAGGTGAGATTGACGCAGTGAGCGTGCCATTTGAACCGACCGTCAAAGACATCGTATTCAAGCGCATTCCTCGCCAGGAGATGACAGACAAGGCTTTCCTTGAGCAGTTCGTTGGCCAGTACACGCTGGTGGGTCTGCCCGCGGTAATCACGGTTGCCCTCAAAGGGGAGCACGCCCTGGCCCTCTCTATTCCCAGCCAGCCAACATACGAGTTGGTACCTGTGCAGGGCACAGAATTCCGCGTGAAAGGACTCTCAGGCTTCAGCATCGAATTTACGCGTGGTGAAGAAATGGAAGCGACCCTGGTCCAGCCAGGTGCGGTCTTTA
>CAXUEY010000233.1:0-7530 GCA_964250225.1 uncultured Ktedonobacteraceae bacterium
ATTTATCTCCGAGTAGCAGTATATTCCTCTCTTCTCAAGCGATAGGAGGACTTAATGTAGGTACACAGGCGCCCCTTTTTACCGCCTTAGATCAGTATGGTACAATAATAAAACTTGAAGAAGCCTTAGATGAACCATGTATCCTTGTATTTGTTTTACCTGGTTGTCTAGCGTGTCCTGGAGCAATAAACGCACTATCGCATTTCTCACAGGAGACAGATCAATTTAGATGTTTAGTCATCAGTAACTCTCTTTTCGAGCATACGTGTGAATATGCTGCTAAATTTGAGAATGATCTCGTGTTTTTAACTCCAGAAGAAAATATTACGAAAAAGTACGATATCCAAGCCTTTCCATTACTATTTATATTAGATAAAGGTGGATTTATTCGTGCTAAAGGAGTGGTAAAGCATGTGGAACATTTGCGAAAAATGGCAAGTGAGATTGGCAAGAGGGAGGAGGCTGTCAGATAGAAGGAGTCAGCGCTTCAATCTTTCGCGTACAGTTTGCAAGTTTGGATGCGCTGACCCAGAATTTTGAGCTATACGCAAGCTACCAAACAGAAGAAGAATTCCTGGCGCTGGTCCAGGAGGAGCAGAACATGGACTTTCAAGAAGGCGTTCATAAATCCCTTGGCGAAAGCGAGCTGCCTGGAGCAGCACCTGCATCAGAAGACGTTTCTTTGCACAAGCGTCATATGGATGTGCGCTGGTTCCGGGTGCTGGCGGCTGTGCTTGCTCTGTGCATACTAGGAAGCAGCATTCTTGTTTTCCAGGCGCTACGCCATCCGCCCAGGAATCCAGCCGTGTCGGCGCACTCCCATTGGTGTTCGGTACCCGTGGCTGGTTTAGATATGAATGTGGGCGAGCCCTTGCTGAATGGCATCGACGCGGCTTCGACCAATGATATCTGGATGGTTGGCAGCCAGAGTGGTCAGACCCTGGTGGAACACTGGAATGGCACGCGCTTGAGGGTGATTTCTAGCCCAAATAGTGGAGAACACGGCAACCGCTTGATGGCAGTTACCGAGGTTGCGCCTAACAATGTCTGGGCTGTCGAAGGAAATAATGGGGGAAATGTGACAACGGTGACACATCAAATACTTTTGGTCCACTGGGATGGGCAGCACTGGGAAAACGTGCATCTCCCACAATACTATATTGGAGCGTTTCACGTGCTGGCCAGTATCGGCGATAAGGTTTGGGCCGCTGGCACCATTTACACAGGGGATCAGCAGATTCCCAGTCAGTTGGTTGAAACCACCTGTTAACATGCTTTTTTGCATGCAGGAGAAGAGTTAGCACGTTATAAAGTTCATTACTTTCGGAATCTTTTACCTTAACTCTCCAGGAAAGTAAGATAGCACCCAACATTACAGCACATCCACGCACGCGCCCCAACGCGAATCGTTAGCTGCAGATTTACCGCGAAAAGACCGTAGAGGAGCACTCACAGTTCCACGGAAACCCTGAGTTTCATGTACCACAACACCGCAAGACTTATATAGCCTTGCGGTGTTGTGGTACATGAAACTCATCCTGGCTGCCAACTATTGCACCAATCTCGGCAAGAGAGGAAAGATGCTTGTGTGCTGGCTAGATTGGGCACACGCGGCGAAAAGAGCGCCTGCGTATTATCTGCCGGAGAAGTTGCCTTTGCGCTTCTCGTTGTAGGCGGCGATCCCTTCTTTGGCGTCCTCGCTCTGGAAGCAGAGTTGCTGCAACTCGCGTTCGACGGCCAGGGCTTCGGACAGGGGGATCTCGGCGCCGGTCTGGACTGAGCGTTTGAGACGACCCACGGCTTTGGCTGCCTTGTTGGGGGGACAGAAGGATTTGGCGTACCGCATGACCTCTTCCCAGTAGTTCTCAGGCTCGTAGATGTAGTTAATCAGATCGAGGTCAAGCGCCTGCTCGAAGCTGAGCAGCTTGCCCTCGGTCATCAGTTCGATGGCTTTGTTTTTGGGCAGCGCGCGGGCCATGCGCTGGGTGCCTCCGGTGCCGGGGAGGACGCCGAGCGAGATTTCGGGCAGACCGACCTTGCCGGAGTTGCGGCGCGCAATGCGGATATCGCAGGCCAGGGCGATCTCCAGGCCGCCGCCGACGGTGTGGCCGTTGAGGGCCGCGATGACCAGCTTAGGGGTCTGCTCCAGGCGGATCAGGGTCTCGTTGGCGTGCAGGCAGAAATAATATTTGAAGGTCGGGGTTACGGCGTTGAGCATGGCGATGTCCGCACCGGCACAGAAGAACTTCTCGCCCGCGCCGCGAATCACGATCACATGCGCATCCTCATCAAAACGCGCGCGCAAAATAGCTGCGTCCAACTGGCTCATCATCTCATAACTGTAGGTGTTGGCGGGCGCGTTGCTCAGTTCGATCATAGCAACGCCTTCGGTCACACTATAGTTGACCAGGGTCTTTTCACTGGTAGTGGTCACGATTGATCTTCCTTTCGTGCTGCATATGCATCCAGAATGTCGTCATCTTTAACGCATTCAAAAGGTGTATGACAAGAATGACAATAAAACTGCGCGGTCAACAATTGCTGGCCGAACAGAGAAGAGAGTTCAGTGGCGCGTGAGCCGCAGAATGGGCAAGCGGGATGCCCGCGTACTTGCTCATCCTGCCGGTTGTGCGCCGGGTCGAAACTATCTGTATTATATCCCATAGGAACCCTCTCGCTCACTTGAGGCGCAAAGCCCGCGCCTGTTAGCCAAGCCTGCGCGCTGTGGCGTCCCACTTCTGCCAGGGCAGTTCTCGCGTGGGCTGCCAGCATTTGCGCGTGGGATCAAAGGCGATGGGCATCTCGATCTCGGCGCTCTGCAGGATGGGCGCGACCTTGTGCAGGAAACGCGCGCGCAGTTCGTCGGGGGTGGCGTCGATGATCCCCTCGCTGTGCAGGCGCAGCATGACGGGATCGTCGGCGGGCCCGAACCAGCACAGCGTCTCGTCCCACAACCGGCTGAAAGAGTTGAGCAAAGTAGCGCGTACAGCCCCACCGGCCTTTGCTAAACGGCGCACCCAGCCCTCAGCATGCATGGTGTGGACACGTTCTTCCTGCACGACCTTGCGCGCGCGTGAACGCAGCGGCTCGTAGCTCGAGTTTTGCGCGGCCTCAAAAAAGGTGGTCAGCGCTGTATCGAGGAGAAAATTCGTGGCCACGAAGTCCGACCAGCCCTGAAAATCCTGGTCGAGAAAGGTCAGGTGATAGTGCAGGGTGCGCGTCATCGGCTCGACCTGAGCGCGATCAGCCTGCGCCTGGGTGAAGTCTTCCAGCAACGGGTAGAGCGTGCGCGCGTGGCCCAGTTCGTCCTGGGTCATCGCGGCGGCGGCCACGGCTGCCTCTAAGGCGGGCGCGCCATTGCACCAGTAGGCGTAGCGCCGTCCGATGGCCAATTTATTATCGGCCAGGGAAGAGAGCACGGCGAAAAGCGCGGCGTGATCGACCTGGGTATCTGTTGGCATTATCTATCCTCTTCACAACGCTACGAGGCAATGACGGTGACAATGGTATCGCGTGGAATCAGCACCATCTCGATCCAGCTAAACTCGTCGTAGATGCTGCGCGCGTAGACCTTCGCCAGCTCCACATCGTCGGCCATGACATTGCCGATCTCGTGCAGCGGCTCGTCGTATTTGCGGCGCGCGTAGACCTGCCAGACGCGGGTCTCGTTGAGCGCCTCGCGGCGCGTGGGTGCTGCGATCTCTCGATTGGTGCTGCTCATGAAGCGACTCCCCAGGTGCGCATAGTATCAATTCCATCCTCTGTCAGACGCGCTTTGGTCCACACGGGGTCCCACACGACCTCGATGCGCACCTCGTCCACGCCCGGCTCTTGCAACAGACAGGTCCGAATATCATCCATAATAAAATCCATCGCTGGACACCCCATTGCTGTGAATGTCAGCTTGAGATCGACGATCCCGGCGTGGCAGGCGAGGGCAACGATCAGGCCCATATCGACCACGCTGATGGGCAGTTCCGGGTCCATCACCTCGCGCAACGCATCCCACAGGGCCGGGCACGCGGGATCGCTCGCGGCATGGGTCAGCAGAGAAGGGTAGCTGGTGCTCATGCCTTGTCCTGCTCCAGAAGCTGCAACATTTCGCGTTTGCCGCGCTGGATCATTCCCACAAACTCCTCGTTGCTGGGGCCACGCGCCTTCCAGCGTTTCATCACGTCGTCCCAGGTGCAGGGGCCTTCCCAGTGCTTGGCCGTAGAGTCGAAGTGGGCCGGAAAGTCGCAATCGACGAGATATTTCTGTTGAGCTTCGTCGAAATGGGCTGGAACTGTAAGCTGGAGTTCGTTGCAGAGAGGCACCGCCGAGGACATCCAGATCTGGCGCAACTCATCGTTGCTGTGACCCTTAAAGCCATAGTCAAGCTGCTCCGCGTGCTTCTTCATCGTGTCGGGCAGGCCAAACCACTCGACGGTCAGGCGGAACATCCAGTCCACCGCCCGTTGCAGCTCATCGTGGCCAGCGCGATCCTGATTGATCTTGCGCATATTCTGCTCGCCATGCCGCAAATGGAAGGTTTCCTCTTTATCGACCTTCACCAGGGCGCGTTTCCAGGGGCCAAAGGTCGTGCTCTGATAGACATCGCTGAGCAGTACATAACCAGCGCGGTCATAAAACGCGTTGGCGACGATCAGCTCGACCCAGCTATCCAGCGGCACATCGAAGGCGTAGGGATATTTAAAGGCTTTGGGATCGCGTTCAAAGATCAGCTGTTCAGTATCCACGCCGAGGTCACGCAACAGACGATAGGCGATATGCGCGTGTCCTAGCTCATCCTGAATAATCGAGATCGCCGAGCCAAAATTGTTGAGCGAAGGCGCGTGGATGGCCGCGTGATAGTAGGCGGGCGCGCTGATCAACTCGGTATCAGCGGAGACGGTCAGGATGCGTTTAATCCCCTCCAGATAGATGGGACTCATATGATCGAGCGACTCGACCAGTTGTTGCTTGCGAATACGGCTGACCAGAGCCTCTTCGCTCTGCAGCGCGGTAGTGGTCATAGACATTACTCCTCGGTTATGCACCAGGATAATCCAGCTCGCAACGCCGACGCTGGTGTTGCTGATTCCACAGGAAGATGCTTGATTCTATCCCCTTGTGGAAGAAGATGTCAAATATGCCAGATCTCCGGCTGGCTTTTGCTCACTATCCAGGCTCGTTCACAGAGAAAAGCGTGATTTCACATGCATATCATATCTGAAAGAGAGATAATCCAAAATTCTTGCAACCCACATAGCACAACGCACCCCCAATGCGGTATAATTAGGAAAGATCATGAACTTCTGAGTGGCCCGCAACGTATAAGATAGTGGCATGGAGAGAACACTGGAAAGATCCCGCCACGGGGCGCGGTCAGAAAGCAAAGGGCTTTTGAGTATGAAGAAAATCCTGGCCAGGATACTTTGGCTACAAAATAAGAACGATTCGCCTGGTCCACGGCAGCAGAATCCGCTGCGTCCCAACCCAGGGTCAGACGGTCAGCCGCCAAAGCGCAGCTCGTCCTCGCTGAGCAACTGGCTGCTCGTCATTGTGCTCTTGATGCTGGGGATTTATCTGTATCAGTTTTTTACGAATCCAAGCAATAACCAGCCACCACGCGCAGAGGTGACATACAGCAATTTCTATAAAGAGATCGCTAAAGGGAACGTGCAATCCGCGACGATTATCGGCCAGACCGATATCACGGGCACGTTCTGTAACGCTGTCGGAGGCCAGAAGAATTATCATGTGGCACAGATTCCCCTGCCCGCCCCCGGAGATACCAACCTGGTACCAGCGTTGCGGGCGAGCAAACCGACCTGTGCTTCTGAGACAACGATTATTACACAGCAACCGCCAGACAATAGCTTCTGGATGAACATTCTGCTGGGGGCCCTGCCGTGGATCATTCTGATCGGGCTGTTCTTCTTTATCAGCCGACGCGCCTCGCAAGGGCAGCAAGGAATCTTTAGTTTTGGCAAGAGCCGCGCAAAACTGATTCTGGAAGATCGCCCCAGCACGACTTTTGCCGATGTAGCCGGGGTCGATGAGTCCAAATATGAGTTGCAAGAGGTGGTGGAGTTCCTCAAGACGCCGCAGAAGTTCCAGCGCCTGGGCGGGAAGATCCCGCGTGGTGTGCTGCTGGTTGGCCCTCCTGGAACTGGTAAAACGCTTCTGGCGCGGGCTGTGGCGGGAGAAGCGGGCGTGCCATTCTTCTCGATGTCCGGCTCAGAATTTGTTGAGGTGCTGGTCGGCGTGGGCGCGAGTCGTGTGCGCGATCTTTTTGAGCAGGCGAAAAAATCCTCGCCCAGCATCATCTTTATCGACGAAATCGACGCAGTAGGCCGTCAGCGCGGTGCGAGCATCAATACCAACGACGAGCGCGAGCAGACGCTCAATCAACTATTGGTGGAGATGGATGGCTTCGACAATCGTCAGGCGGTGGTGGTAGTTGCCGCGACGAACCGACCCGATGGTCTCGACCAGGCGTTGCTGCGCCCTGGACGTTTTGACCGGCGTGTGACGGTGGACCGGCCCGACTGGAATGGGCGTAAGTCTATCCTGCAAATTCACGCGCGCAATGTGCCTCTTGGCCCGGATGTGGACCTGACGGCAATTGCACGCGCCACACCCGGTATGGTCGGGGCGGATCTGGCGAACCTGGTGAACGAGGCAGCTCTGCTGGCTGCCCGGCGCAATATGGATTATGTAAATCAGCAGTCCTTCCTGGAGGCTCTGGATAAAATCCTGCTTGGCGCGGAACGTCCCCTGGTGCTCAGCGAGGAAGATCTGAACGTCGTGGCCTATCACGAGGGCGGCCATGCCCTGGCCGGTCTGCTTTCGGAGTACGGCGACCCCATCACCAAAGTCACGATTGTGCCACGCGGCCAGGCACTGGGCGTCACGATGGCCACGCCTATCGATGATCGCTACAACTACTCCAAAGATTACCTGCTCTCCCAGATCGTCTACGCACTGGGCGGGCGGGCTGCTGAACAGGTTGCGATTGGACACATCACCACCGGCGCGGAGAACGATCTCCAGCGTGTCACACTGTTGGCGCGCCAGATGGTCACGCGCTGGGGTATGAGCGAGCGTCTGGGCACCATCTCATTTAGCGAACGGCAGAGTCCCTTCGCTGGCGGCGGTGATACTGGCGCGCCCACCGATTATAGCGAGGAAACTGCCGAGCTAATCGATGAAGAGGTTGATCGCATCATCCGCACCGGTTACGCGCACACAGTGGAGATCATGGAGAACCATCGGCCAACGCTCGACCGCATCGCGCAAGAGTTGCGCCGCCAGGAGACCATCGACGCCACCCATCTTCAGGAAATCCTGAGAGAGACAGGCGTGCAGGCGCCCTACCATCCCGTCACTGCCAAAACCACGCCAGTGACTGTCGCACCAGAACCTCCAATGGAAGAACCACCCATATTGGAGAATATTCCAGGTAAAGATGGGGATTTGATATAATAGAGTAAAAACAGCGTTTGGAGTGTCAAAAAAGGTTTCCTTTTTTGACACTCCAAACGC
>CAXUEY010000234.1:0-7361 GCA_964250225.1 uncultured Ktedonobacteraceae bacterium
ATGCCCAGGCCAACCGACTTAAAGAAGGTGATTTCATCGGGGGTCTGGCGCCCTGGTTGTGCGCCGCTGACGAGCTGGCCCAGTTCGAGCCAGGTATCGGGGGCAGTAATCTGGCCTTGAGCGAGTGCCTGGAGCAGGTCGCCAGCCTCGACCAGGGCTGCTTCGCGCTGGTCGACGACGATACGAGCGCGGGCCAGAGTTGCGGGGTCGACCTCGCACATGGCCGGGGTGAAAGCACCGATGGCGTTGATATGGGTGCCAGGGGCGATATCACGCGCCTCGAAAAGGGGCGAGGTCGCGGGAGTCGCGCAGGCCACCAGCGAGGCTCCAGAGAGTGCTGCGTGTACGTTCGCGGCCCGACGCAGTGGCGGGCAGACATCGCCGAGTTGCTGGTGGAGCGTGGAGACAAGCTGTTCGTAGTGTGTCTCGTCGCGGTTGACTACACGCACCTCGCGCAAGGGACGCACCGTGTGGATAGCCCAGACCTGCATAGGCGCCTGGATACCCGCGCCAAACAGGGCCAGCACATCGGCATCAGGGCGTGCCAGCAGAGAGGTTGCCAGACCTGAGACCGCACCTGTGCGCATGGCGGTCAGCCAGTTCCCCGCCAATATAGCCAGCGTCTGGCCTGTCTCTGTATCGAGCAGCAAGACCGTCGCCGAAATTGTAGGCAGACCGCGCTGAGGATTGGCCGGGACAACGGTGACAAGCTTCAGGCCAAAACGCTGCGCGTGTAAAAGCGAGGGCATGAGCAGGGCCAGGTTGTGCGGTGCAAGCTCTATGCTCGCGCGTGGCGGCATCTGCGCGCGGCCAGCGTGAAGTGCGAGAAAAGCCGCGCGCATAGCCTCAATTGCGGCAGGCATATCCAGACAACGCTGTACATCAGCCTGCGAAAGGATCAGTGCCATGAAATATCCTCCTGAATGTGGCAGTCGAGCGCCATGTCGGTTCGTCAGAAAAGGATGCCCATCTATTGCTAAGTTTCCTATACCGTTACCATCAGCCAGGCCAAACGTCTGGCACTACAGTATATGACGAAAACGCAGCCAGGCAAACCGTGTAAGCACGGCTGGCGCGATGCGTTCTTCCAGCGAGAGCAAGACGTAATCTGGTCAGGGTGGCACGTGGAGATCTGGCGCAAAACACGTTGGAGAGCGAACGCGCGCAACACCCACAGGGATTGATCGGTATAGAAGTCAAATTTTTCAATCCCTGTATACTGTCCATGACAGGACAGACATTTTCTCTTGTGTTAGCCCGCTGTGCATGTTTGGGAAGCAGCGTTCAGGAGCACAGGCACCTGAGCCGCCCTGGAATACCCATCCTCTTCTATGCGTATTGTCCCTAAACGCGTGCACAAGGTATGTATTTTTCTGGAGGTCTTGTTCTTTGAAAATTCTTGTGACTGGAGGAGCTGGATTTATCGGCTCCCACCTCTGTACCCGTTTATTGCAAGAAGGCCATGAAGTTCTCTGCGTCGATAATTTGCTAACCGGCTCACAGAACAATATTGCAGCCTTACGCAAGCATCCCCATTTCACCTTTATCCGGCACGATGTCACGCAGCCCTTTGACTTTGAGGCACAGGCTATTTTCCACCTGGCCAGTCCGGCCAGCCCGCTGGGATATCTGGAGAACCCTATTGAGACGATGCTGGTCAACAGCCAGGGGACATACCAGATGCTTTTGCAAGCGCGTAAGCAGAACGCGATGTTCCTGTACACTTCAACATCCGAGGCATATGGTGATCCGCTGGAACACCCGCAGCGGGAAGAGTACTGGGGGCACGTCAATCCGATTGGACCACGCGCTTGTTACGATGAGAGCAAGCGTCTTGGTGAGACGTTTACAATGGAATTTTATCGTCAGTATGCTATGAATGTGCGTTTTGTACGTATCTTTAATACATACGGTCCGAACAGCCAGATGGAAGATGGGCGTATGATCCCGAATTTTATTACGCGGGCATTGAAAAATGAGCCACTGACTATTTTCGGTGATGGCAGTAAAACGCGGAGTATCTGCTATGTGAACGACCTGGTCGAGGGGCTGATGCGGGCGATGTTCTCTCTACAGACCGCCGGGCAGGTGTTCAATCTGGGAAATACGGGCGAACATACGGTACTGGAGTACGCGCACACGATTATCAGGCTATGCAAAGCCTCATCCAGTATTCAGTTTGAGTCCAGTCGTGTCGATGACCCTGAACGGCGGCGCCCGGATATTACCAGAGCGCGCACTGTGCTGGGTTGGGAACCGCGTATCGCTATGGAAGAAGGTTTGTGCCAGACTATCGAATGGTTCCGTAGTCAGATTGCTGACTTAAGTCCCATCTCGTAAAGTGAAGGAGACGTTTTTCCGTTAGTAGAAAGAGGAGAGGGTAGCTCAATGAGTACATCCAGGGCAAATGGGACGCAGCACACGCGCCCTATCACATGGCTGGCGAGCAGCTATCAGAGCGCGCGTAGTTCTATGAGTACGCCGACGTGGGTGGGGCTTATCGGGGCAGCGCTGGCTATCGCGCTGTTGCTAGTGCCACCGCTCCCCTGGAATGTACGCCTTCCCCTCTACCTGATCGCACTGGTCTGGACTATACTGCGACCCCGCACCGCGCTGTACCTGATGGCCTTCGCTGTTCCCTGGGGATCGCTTGACTATATCAGCGCTGGTGGGCTACGCCTGGATAGCGCTGATATTCTGGTTGGTTTTCTCGGCGTTGGCTGGTTGTTAAGCTGGGCCTTGCCAGTGTCTATGCGCGGACCGCGTGACCGGGAGCCTGGCGGTGTCCCTCGTTATCTGACGCTGGCGATTCTCGCCTTGATCAGCGTCATGTTTCTCTCTATGACCGTCGCGATCAGCCGCGCGGATAGCCTGAAAGAGATCGCCAAATGGCTGGAATTCCTGGTGCTCGTGCTCTTTGGCGCGCAATATGTGCGCACCCGGCGCCAGGTCTGGACACTGGTGATCTTCATCCTTGTCGCAGCGCTCACGCAGTCCTTGTTTGGCTACGCTCAGGCCATCTTTAGCCTGGGGCCACAATCGTTTGTCCGCAGCTTTACCCTGCGTGTCTATGGCACCTTTGACCAGCCCAATCCCTACGCGGGCTATCTGAACATGGCACTGCCAATCACGCTGGCCCTGCTGCTGCTTGGTCGTGACTGGCTTACGCGCGTGGTAAATGGGATTGCGAGCGCGCTGATCGGGGGGGCGATGCTGCTCACTCAATCGCGTGGTGGCCAGATTGCCCTGTTAGCAGCACTGGTCTTCATTGTCGTGGTGGGTATGCCACGTGTGCGCGCGTGGATGCGCCTGGTGGCCGTCGGGATCTTCCTGCTGATTGCAGGACTGCTCAGTGGTGTTATCCCGCTCTATCTTTTTGGGCAGGTTGAGCGTTTTCTGGGTCTGGTGCATATTAATCTGATGGAACCCAATACGCAGGATTTTTCTACCGCCGAACGTCTGGCCCACTGGATCGCCGGGATCAATATGTATCTCACCCATCCCATTCTCGGTGTGGGCATCGGTAACTACCCGGACGCCTATCCTCACTACTTCATCTCGACTTTTGTAACCTCACTAGGGCACGCGCATAACTACTACATCAATATCGCTGCTGAGACCGGTACCATTGGTCTGGTCATCTATCTGTTCTTTACCATTGCCATCATCGTTGCGGGTAGCAGTGCTATTCGGCAGGTCTGCATTCGTCGCGCACACCTCAAAAAACAGTTGCCCCCGCTCAAAGAGCGTATCCCGGCTCCGCTGGAGAGGCGCGAGAAACTGAGGCTTTTCCTGCATCCCAGGCGTTTCATCCGTCATTACCGACGCCAAGCGCGTTTTGAGATGTTGGGCCAGCTTACGAATGATCGAGCATTAGCTATCGGGTTAATGGCCGCCCTTCTCACGGTCTTTGTCCATAATCTCGTGGATGATCTCTATGTGCATAGTTTGACGAATCTGCTGGCGTTACTCTTGATCGCGCTGATCCGTCTAGGGAATATACCAGCGCCTATGTCATCGGAAAGTAGCCAGGAGAATAGCGCATCCATCGCAAATGTCCAGCCAGTCCATGTAGTTCCTTCCGTCAAGATTGCCGCCAAACCTCACTCGTAGCAGGTTGGTACAATGGTTGTACAGAGGTGGCTGAGAACGTATGTCATCCAGGGAGGCAATGTGTGTCCAGTTTCGATCCCGGCAATACACCTTCGCATGAGAGAGCGTTGATCGTGTCGCAAGCAGGAGAACAGCCAGTTCAAGCCGATTCAATAGTAGTTGCCGCCACTGAACCGGAGATTACTCATGAGCAAATCTCCATCAGGAAACGCCTGTTAAACTGGCGCACGCTGCTGCCGCTACTTATTGTGCTCGGCTTGCTGGTCTATGCCGCAAAAAAACTCCAGATTGATCCAGCCCAGACCTGGGCTACCATACGCACTGCCAATGTTTTTCTCTTCCTCGCCGCTTTTTTCATATATTATCTCTCAATCCCTATCCGTACTCTGCGCTGGCGGCTCTTATTAGAGAATGTCGGCTATAAGAAAAGCAACGGGGTGCATTTGCCACGTTTCTGGAAATTGCTGGAGATTCTCTATATCTCATGGTTTGCCAACGCCATCGTGCCCGCCAAGCTGGGCGATGTCTATCGAGCTTATCTGTTGCGCCAGGAGGCGGGAGTTTCGGCCACACGTACCTTTGGCACGGTGCTGGCCGAACGTCTGCTCGATCTGATTGTCCTGCTGCTGCTCTTTTTCCTGGCGATCATTGTCAGTCTGCACGCGCATCTTCCCTCGTATCTGCGCGCTGGCCTGTATGTAGCACTGGGACTTGTGCTTGTGGGTATAGGCGCGCTCTTTCTTCTGCGCATCTTCCCCGGACAGATTCGGCGCTTGATTCCCGCGCGTTTCCAGGTGTATTACGAGCATTTACAGGAGGGAACACTTGGTTCCTTCCGGCGCATTCCCAGGCTGGTGCTACTCACCATACTTGTCTGGCTATGCGAGGCAGGGCGCTTTTTCTTTATCATCCTGTCCCTCAACCTGATCTCTGGCAACCTACCCCACATTGTAGCTGCAGCCACGTTTGTTGCGCTGGGCGAAGCATTATTAACCACTGTCCCTTTTACCAGTGGCGGTATCGGGCTGGTTGAAGGTGGCATGATCGCCATGCTCACATTGTTTACGCCTTCCCACAATCTCGCTGCAGCAGGCGTGTTGCTGGACCGCACCATCAGCTTGTTCAGCATCCTGGTCTTTGGCTTTCTGGTGTTCCTGATCGCGTCTGCCAGGCGCGCTGCGAGCAAAGCTTCAAAAACTTGACAGCATAAACGGAGCACACTATAATCTCTGAGCAGGTCCAGAGGGACAATACCAATTGAATAGTCTATATTTTCAGAGATAGATCTCCTCAAAATTGGGACTCGAGGGGGGTGATTTTTCAGGTGACACAGGTGAGAATTAGCGATAATGAGTCGTTTGAGACAGCACTCAAACGCTTCAGTCGCAAGATCCAGCAAGAAGGGGTGCTGGCTGAGGCTCGTCGGCGCGAACATTATGAGAAGCCGAGCATGAAACGCAAACGCAAAGAAGCCGCCAAACGTCGCAAAATGGCTCGCAAAGTCTAAGGTAAGCCATTTTTCAGGCTCGTCTCTCTCCAGTACACATCCAATGATTACAAGGGGAGAGGGACGAGCCTTTTTCGCTGGCAGCAAGAAATGGTGAGGAATATATGGCCGAGTCAGAGCTAGAGATTGAAATCTATATTAATACTGGAAGTGAGGTAGAGGATGCAGCGGCAGAACACTTGCTGGAAACGCTTGATGTCGATGCAGTTATCCGGCGTACATTACTGGCGGTGAACATAGCACAACCGGTAATGCTCACCTTGATGATCAGCGGAGACGCTGAGGTACAGAAGCTCAACAAACAACATCGTCAGCAAGATAAGCCCACCGATGTCCTCTCTTTTCCACTGCTCGACGAGCCACTGGTGGAAGCGCCTGCGGAATGGCTGTGGCAAGCACCAGAGAATGTGGAAGGTGAAATGGCGCGCAATGCCAGAGCGCCATTTGTCACACCCACTGAGCTGCTGACCAACCTGGGGGACATTGCTATCTCCTGGCCAACGGTCCAGCGCCAGGCCAGCGAGGCCGGACATACTGTCGGCTACGAACTGCTCTTCCTGCTCTGTCACGGCGTCCTGCACCTGGTCGGCTACGACGATCAGACCGAGGCCGGGTATAACGAGATGGTCCGTCTGCAAAAAACGCTGCTGACCGAGATCTACCGGGAAAACTGAACAATGGAAAAGCCACCAGCACCAGAACAGTCCGCGCGAGGCGAGTTCGCTAAATTTATCGCGGGCTTTGGCTACGCCTTTGCCGGTCTCTGGTACGCTCTACGCACCCAACGCAATGTGCGCGTCCATCTGGCTGTTGCCATCCTCGTGACCCTCGTGGGGGTGCTCCTGCGCGTCTCGGCGCTTGAATTCGCATTACTCTATGTAGCCATCGCTGGTGTTTTTATCGCTGAGATGTTTAATACCGTCATCGAGATCTGCGTGGACCTGGCCAAACCCGAATACCATCCCCTGGCACGCACTGCGAAAGATGTCGCGGCGGGCGCGGTGTTGTTGAGCGCACTATTGGCGGTGGTGATCGGTGTGTTTGTGCTGGGACCGCATCTATGGGCGTTGCTGATACGCTGAATGTACATTATGAAAGGATACACCCATGACAGACTCACATACCAGCACGCGAAACTCGCAATGGATCAAAGCGACACCTGAAGTTCTCTATCGAGCCTTTACCAATCCCGCAGCCCTGGCTGTCTGGATGGCACCTGGGGACATGACTGGCGAAGTCCACCATTTCGATGACAGAGTTGGTGGAGGCTATCAGATGTCGCTCTATTATCCTTCCTCCGAAACAACTGCCCGCGGCAAGACTGGAGAGCGAGAAGATAGATATACAGCACGCTTTGTAGAACTGAGGCCGCCGCGAAGGATCGTTGAAACAATCACCTTTGATGCGGTCGATCCGGCCTTCGCAGGAGAGATGATCATGGAGGTCACATTTGAGGCTGAAGACGGCGGAACAATCGTCTCTATCGTATTCAATAACCTCCCACCGGGCATTCGACCTGCGGATAATGAAGCTGGTACAAGATCAACGCTAGAGAAGCTGGCTCGCTACGTCAAGTAGAAAGCTGGTCGATCCGAATCGGATTGCTAGCCAAAAGTGAAAGTGATCCACTCATCAAAATAACGAACCAGATCGCTTCTCCATAAAACAAAAGGGAAACACTTGAAGAAGTGGGCCGAAAAATTTTTTTATTTTGATGCCCAATACCAATAAAATAATTAGC
>CAXUEY010000235.1:0-7352 GCA_964250225.1 uncultured Ktedonobacteraceae bacterium
ATATATCTCGCTTATCCCAAATTAATCTTCACATATATTTTCCCTTTTAGCCAGGTAACTGCTACAGATGAACGCGCACAGAAAAGCCTATCTAACGTGGCGGCGCATAAAAGGGAATGGCTTTTTCTTCTGGTAGTAGCCACTATACCTACCTGGCGAAATCATTGTGAACAATAGTAAACATTTGGAGGTTCTCATCACGCGTCGAGAGCGTGACTTGATGGATGAGGCAGGCTAAGAGTTCCTGGCGTTTAGAAGCAGAAATATCTCATACGTTCGTCACCACAAGGAGCAGCCCTCCTGTGGTGAGTAATTCCCCCGGTGCATTAGCTCAGGCAGCAGCATCAAGAAAAGCTGCCGATACAGCGGGATTTGAGCGAGGCAGCACGGCAACGAACGAGTTCCAGAGGAGTCGTTGGAGCAAAATATGCGCCACGCAACCGTGGAGCAGCCCACGCCAGCGCTCCTTGCCACTCCTTCTTTTTTGCTTCAATGCGCTCAGCCGCATTCCCTGGAAAATGTCGGCCAGGCAGCAGCATTTGCTCTGGGTGTGCAAGGACTTCTCCTTGAGCGGCAAGCGTGGCCTGCTCAAGCAGGAGCCGAACGCTTTGCATATCTGCGACGGCAATGCGCTCTGCAACTAGCTGCCCCTGCTGATCAAAATTATGTTTGTTGACGCAGGGAATCATCAGCGAACTGACATGAGGACAGTGGGAGAAAAAGGCATACGGCAAAGCATTGCAATTACCAATGGATGGCCCGTGTTGCACCTGCACTGCTTGTCTCGTGCTCACCGCGTCCCTGGCATGCAGCAGCAAGGCTTCCGCCAGATTTGTTTGACCATCACGTTGATAGGGCCATTCGTGGTCGGAAACCCGCAGCAGCGTTCCCCCCTCATAGTTCAGATCAGGCATAGAAGCCTCGACTTGCCGTGTACGCTCTGTTGAGCCAACCAGGCCCGCTTCCAGAACAATGATCTGGGTGCGATTATCCAGCATCCCAAAGGGAGTTCTGCTTTGTTGAGCAATGGCTGTCGCTGAAACCTGCCTGACCTCTTCTATTTTGGTGAAGATGATGGTGACATCTCCCTCGATGTGAGCAGAAACAACCCACTGAAGGTACGAGATTGCGAGAGCAGTCACGGAGAGGTTATCCGCAGATCGCATCAGCACATATGAGCCTTCCTGCTTCGAGGGTACCTGCACAACGGCCTGGGTATTGACGGGAAGCGGCTTCGTTGGGTAATCTTGATGCACGTGCAGACGGGTACTCCCTTCTTTGACCACCAGCGTATGCAAAAAACCTTCGCCGCTCTGGTTCCCCTCCTGATCGTGAAACGAGACCGGAATCGTCCTCTGCTGCTCATTGATCCGCTGGACTGATCCTGGCTCTGCTATGGTTCCGACAGGAAGCGCCATCCCCTTTCCGAGCAGAATGAAGCCTGGATGATCGAGATGGGTATCGATGACGAGCTTGTAGTGGGGAGACCCATGTGTGTAATGCGCATAGAGTGCGTAGGGATCTTCGGCAATCTGGATCTCTGGCAATCGATCCAAATACTGGTGAATGGCGCGCACAATCGCCCTGGGAAAATAGGAGGTATTGGGGATGGTGTCCAAATGCAACGCGATAGTCAGGTCTTGTTCAACAGAAACGTCGCTCATTATGCTGCCTCTTTTTAGAGAGTATTATGCGCTCAATCCTGGAAAATATCAAATAGCTGCATATGAAGATAAGCACGTTATTAACTTTAGGAAACGACCAGAGCCTTTCAAAAAGATCTTAACCGCTGCAGCCTCATACCTCTCCATAGGGGAAACATGCCAATTCTGGCAATCCTTGAAGGAGATACTGAAAGCGCGTCTGGTCACCGATAAGCGCTTGCGCTTGTCTAAGAAGTGAGATACCTCGTTGCTTCTCTTTCTGCCGTATCCACAGGCTGGCGGCCAACCAGAGATAGGTATGCAGACTCATCGAACCATGCCGAACCGCTTGTTCAAAAAAAGGGATGGCCAGATCATAGTGATGGGCAAAGAAAAGTTCAGCACCGATATTATGGGCCAGACGGCGCACCGTGCGCCGCTGCTGAAGGGTGAGGACGGCTGTCTGGTTCAGCCACCTATCGAGCTTTCTTGCCGCATGATGAGTCAGCGCACGCAGAGCAGTACCATAACGCTCTGGGTCTAAAGCGAGGAATTGAACTTGTAGTGCGACAATGTGTAGATGAAGTTCGGCCTGGCGCGGCCAGCACGGATCTTCTCGCTCTATACGATGTAAACTCCGGAGGATTTGACGTGCCTCTCGTGGGCGTTCGAGGCGGAGCAAAAGCGTCAATGCGCTGCGTAAGAGTAAGAAACGGTCATATCGATTCGCATCTGTTGGTGCTACCTGCTCAAGCAAAGCAAAACACTGTGCAAACCAGCGCTGTTCCTCGTCGTGCGCGAGCCAGCACATGGCCTGGGTATTATCGTTCCAGAGAAACAACCAATGGTCTGGCGGAAGGTGCTGTTGGGCCCAGACCAGAAAGGCTTGTTGCTCTTCTATAACCTGTGCATCTCGCTTGAGCAGCGCGAGGCAATCGATCTGGTACCACCAGGTCCAGGCCAGCTCATACAGGTCAAGTGGCTGTTGGCGATAGCCGGTGAGCACCTGGAGGAGGGGTTCCCACTCATGCGTGTAATAGCAGAGCAACACTGCTAAGTGAACCAGTTCGTGATCACGTGGCCCACCCTCCCCAAGGCGTTGCTGCAGGATGTGTTGTGCTTCTTTCAGGACCCCTGGATCAGAGGAAACGCCTGCCATTTCTGCTTGCGTTTCATACCGGTGTAGAGACGCGGCCAGGCGTTGTTCGCGCTGGATCGACAGGTCGGCGACCAGTTCTAGCAAGCTTTCTGTTGTCCCATCAAACATACCTATCTTCCTTTTCGCCTTTTCAAGCAGGGCTGATACCATCTGTCCTGGCTTCTCCCAATAGTAGCATGTGCTCTTCTTCATTTCTTCTGCCCAAAGGCCAGCTATGTTGCTTGATTCTCTTGAGATATTCTTCCGCAACGACATATCTCCAGAGCGTTTTTCTGACAACTGATTCGTGCTCTTATATAGCCCGTATGATCCCTGATGTCATTCCTCCCTCTTCGGCGATGATGACTTATACATGCGTTGGGAAAACAGCGATGGTCGTATACCCACGCTGCAACTCAGCGTGGGTATACGACCACCTGCCCTGCCAGCTCTACCCAGGCGTGAAAGGTATAGGAGCTTGCGAGGTCAAAGCGCGCTCGGCCTATCACCACCGTAGCAGTCAATCCCAACGCACGCAGATAGGTGCAAAAAGCCAGCGAGCGGACCAGGCAGACGGCGGTGGGGCGAGCAGGAGCACCACAAGCTGGCACCAGACCAGTTCTCGGCGCGCCACCCGCACCGCACACTCCTCGGTCAACGTTGTTTCTTTTCCCTACGCGTGAAATACCCTCTTTTTCGCTAGCCCTCTTCAGGGGAAACCAGCGCCAGGTCAGGTGGGGTCACAGGTTGCTCAGGCTCCGGGGCCAACTGCTGCCCAAAACGGGCGACACTGGCCGGGCGTTTCCAGCAGAGCAGCAGCAAGAGTCCCAGGCCCAGGAGCAACCAGCCGCCAACGGTGTAGGGGGCATACTGGAGCGGAGGCGCAGGCACCGGCCAGACGGAGGTGTAGATCGTTGCCCCACACACTCCCAGCGCAACGAGTGGCAAGCAAATGTCGCACAGGCGGCGCACACGGCTTGGCCCTTGAGCACGCATCCCAAAGAAGACGAGGCCGGAGAGCGCTACCAGCATATACGCCAGCAGAATCCCCAACGAGCCGGCGGTCGCCAGAAAACCAAAGAAGGTGAAAACCCCCATGCTGCGTCCGAGCGTCATCCCCAACAGGAGCGTGAGCAGCAACGAGGCGACAATCCCCACCCAGGGCGATTTGAAGCGCGGATGGGTCCGGGCAAAGATGCGGGGAAGGCCACCATCGCGGCCCATCGTGTAGAGAATGCGCGCGGCGAGCTGGACGCCAGCCAGAGCCGCGACAAAAGCGTCGAGAGCAACCATCAAGTCAAGCCACGTCGCAAAGCCCGCCGTGGCATAGCGATGGGCTAAGGTATCTAGAGGCGCTCCATCCTGTGCCCAGACATTCGCGTGGGCTATCCCGTAGCCCAACGACATCGCGTAGGTCACAAAAACATAGTAGACCACCGCGATGATCACCGCTCCCAGCACCGCGCGCGGAATGTTCACCCGTGGCTTGGCCGTCTCTTCTCCCAACGCGGCGGCGGCTTCAAAGCCAATAAACGACGTGAAACTAAAGATCGTGGCGCTCAGTAAGCCGGAAAGCCCATGAGGGAGGGCCGCAAAGGAGAAGGGCGCGAGCGAGATGCCTGTCGCCCCACCCTGCGCGAAGATCAGCACTGCCAGAACCAGCACCGAGAGCACCCCGACGGCAGCCAGGACCAGTTGCACGCGCATCGCAATGCGCACATCAAAAAAGGCACACAGGAACAACAAAACCAGCAGGATCGCGTAGAGCACTAACCAATCCAACGAGAGATGCAGGTTGGCAAAGAGACTGGCGAGGAAACTGCTGGCAATGGCCAGGACAAATGCGCTGCCAATGGCGAACGCTCCCGCGTACATCCAGCCACCCAGAAAGCCTGCCTGTGGGCCGAGTCCCTGAGCAATATACACGTAGACGCTGCCAGCACTTGGCCTCTGGCGTGTAAAGCGGATCACGACATATCCTACGCACACACTGGCCAGGCCAGCCACGACAAAAGCAAGAGGCGCTGCAGCCCCGGCGGAGCTTGCTGCAAAGGACGTGCTCAGCGCAGTGCCCATCACGAGCGCAAGGAGCGCGACCGACTGAAAGACGACATCGAGCGGGCGCAATGCCCCTGTGTGTAAGGAATGACGCGTTGGGGTAGCATGTGACTCAAACATGTGAACAGTCCTTTCTGGCTAGTCCTCAGCGATGAGGGCAAAGAGACGCGCAGGCGCGCCATTGGCGTGCTGGAGTTTCAAGGGAGCGATAACCAGGAGCACGTGGGCAGGACAGCGCGGCAAGCGCTCCAGATTGGTCAGGTTCTCCAGCAGCAAGCACCCGGCACTGAGCCAGGTATGGTGCAACGCAAAGGTCTCGG
Organism: uncultured Ktedonobacteraceae bacterium; assembly: GCA_964250225.1. GTDB lineage: Bacteria > Chloroflexota > Ktedonobacteria > Ktedonobacterales > Ktedonobacteraceae > Paraktedonobacter. The sequence continues at coordinate 5,160 of CAXUEY010000235.1, forward strand.
TATCCACCGGGTCAGCCGAGGGACCATCGAAGCCAAGCGCGGAGATCTGCCGCTCCAACAACGCCTGGGCCGCTTCCTGATCGGGATAGCACCAACCGTGCCAGTACGCATCCGTGCCCCAATAGCGCGCGCCATCCGAGAAGATGAGCACCGTGTCCCCAGGCTCGATGGCGGGCAGAAAGGGCTCCAGCGCGGCACGAGCAATGGGTCCACGCGGATGGGTCGAGAAATCGAGCACGACGGCCTGTGTGACCAAACGCGACAGCGGCAACTCGTCCAGGGTCGCGCCAGCTACCAGGTGAGCTGGTGCATCGACGTGGGTACCGAGGTGGTTCAAAAAGTGCAGGTCGGTCATGGCATAGCCATCCTGCTCCAGCGTCGCGATGTCCTGGAAACAGGGCGCGGGCATGCCCTGAGAGCGGGGCATGGTGTTGGAAAATGTCTGGGTTAAATCGATGGGATACATGATCTCCTCCTTGTAAAGAACGGCTCGTGAGCCAGGTTGTACACACGAGCAAGGTTTACGGCCACGGGGCCTCCAGGTGTCCAGACCTCGTATCTGGACGCAGTCCACGAACCTCACGAGGTGCGCCAGAGAGGGGGCGCAGCGATCCCGCCCGCAAAGAGCCAGAACGCACGGGCATGGGTGATAACGGCGGTGGATCCGCCACCTGCCTCCCCTGATCTGGGAAAAGCGGACCGGACGGACCACGAGGAATGGACATGGCAGCGGCACGCATCCGCTGTACGTCTGCCTGTTGCATCCGACGGGCAAAGAACGCGCTGAGATCTTCCGCTTCGGGCGCCAGGAAACTCAGAATCGCTCCCACGGCCAGGCTTGCCAGGGTGACCACCAACACCCAGTAGACCCAATCGGCATTCCCCAAGACACTGGGCAGCGGCGAACCAGCTCCCAGCACGCTGATAATGGCGACGATGGATGCCCCCATTCCCAGGGCACAGGCCAGGAAAAAGAGAAACGGCGGTACGACCCAGCCTCCGTGCCAGTGGTACCGAGAGCGCCAGACCAGGATGATGCCGCAGAGAAAGAGGCCGATCATCGCCAGATTCCAGATCAAGGAGGCTCCGTTAATCGTGACGAGAAACACCGCAAAGGAGAGACCTTGTATCGAAGGAGCAAAGGCGGGGGCCACGAGAAAGACCACGGTGAGAAAGAGCACGTTGATGCCCGTTTGCACCAACGTCGCAAGCAAGGGGACGCCGCCGCGCACACGTCCCAGCGCCGCTGGCAGCCGCTGATCCACGCCCGCCACCAGCAGCAGCCGCGCAGACAAGGCGTTAAAGGCCGCGGTAGCGCACAGGAAATAGAGGACCAATAGCAGGTAATTGGCCAGGCCAATGGCTGTCCCCAGTGGTCCCCACACCCTGGTAAAGATCTCGGTGAGAAAGGCAGGATTGCCCAGGTCTCCCGGCGGCAGCACCGCGCTGACAGCCAGGTCACCCAGCAGATAGACTACGATACTGATACTGGTGCCCCACACCAGATAGCGGCCAACGGCGCGCCGATCATGCACCTCGGCTCCCAGGTTGAGTGGGGCAGCCACGCCCAGCAGCGAGACAATGACGGTCGCAAAGAGCGGATAGGTTGTCGGCCCAGGCAGCCAGCCAGAGGCAGAAAAGTCGCCGCGCGGCTGGTGCCCGGTCAACACAAAGACCACGCCAGCCAGCCCCATCAGCAGAAAAAAGCCGAGATAGACGAGAAACACGCTGTTGAGCAGGCGCTGCAGGCGGTGCTGACCCAGACAGCAGAGGCCCTGAGCCAGCACGAGCACCGCTATCGCTACCAGTCCCTGCTGCCAGGGTGCCTGGAGCCAGTTCGCGTTCAGAGCCTGGATACTCGTGACACAGGCCAGCGCCTCAATGGTCAGCCCAATACACCCTGGCCACCAGTTGCAGAAAAAACCCAGCAACGTATCCCAAAAATTGCCCAACGCTTTATTGGCCCAGAGGTAGACCGCACCCTCACCAGGGAACATGCGGTAGAGTTGCGCACACACCAGGGCCGAGGGGATGAGAAAGGCCAGAAAGCCCAGGCCCCAGTAGAGAACAGACGCGCCACCCGCCCCGGCAATCACCGGCACATTGGTCACGAGAAGCACAGAAAAGAGGCACAGCACTAGGAGATCCCGCCCGCGCAGTCCCTCCCAGAGCCACCCACGCGGGAGGTATTCT
>CAXUEY010000236.1:0-7261 GCA_964250225.1 uncultured Ktedonobacteraceae bacterium
TTGGTGTGGTTTTGGTTGTTTGGCTGTGTGACCGTTAAGGTTTTGTGGGCCTGTTTGCCTGGCCGATGGAGAGAATATAAAGGAGCCATTGGCTATGTATATGCAGTTACATCTTACCCATGTTATTCCACCTACAGATATGAAACTGTATCTCATACATGTTGTACCTGCTGTAGTCGTTTTTTACGGCGTATTTGTCCTTTTCATGCGCCCGCCCGTGAAAGTCATCGGTGCAACGCTGGTCGGCGGCGTGGTCATGGCCCTGCTAAATATGCTTGCGGATAGCGCGGCCATTCACGCGCATCTCTGGTATTATAACGCGAGCGGGCTGACGGCGCAGTTGCCCCTCCCACTTTATACCACATCCCTCTTCATCATGGGTGGCCTGGCTTACCTGCTGATCTGGCGCTTCTGGCGCAGTCGCAGCCATTGGGCCGCGCTCCTGCTCCTGGCTGGCGTCCCCCTGCTCGGCTTTGTGCGCGATCTCTGGCAAGCTGGTATTGCCCGCGACGGCTACCTGACCTGGACCAGCCCCCTGGCCGCGCCTGCCGACTTCGCGCTCTGGCTGCTCATGTTCTTCGTCGGCTACCTGGTCTTCCGCGCCATCGCACCCGCGCGCCAGGTCGAGATCGCACCCGCCGAAGTGCCCGCAGAATCTACGCCCGCGGTGGTAGAGAAGCAGCGCTAACGCTTCTCTACCAGTGCAAACGGCCCAGGCTTACCAGGAGGCGGCCATTGCGCCCTGGTCTGCAAAAGTGAGCATCCTGCCTCGACCTGGTGAAACTATCCTCCTTTTACCAGCGAATCACATAATATACAGATAATGAGTTTCATACTTGAGTTAAGAGTGAAAGGAGCGAAGACGATGGTAAAGATAGGTTGGAAGGCAGGACCCGAACAATTTCCGCCCACTGATCTGCTTACCTTTGCAGAACAGGCGGAGCAGGCGGGCTTTGATCTACTCGATGTCAGCGACCATTTTCATCCCTGGAGTGAGGAGGGGCAGGCCGCTTTCACCTGGACGTGGCTGGGCGCGGTTGCCGCCAGAACGCGCAAGATCGAGCTGGGAACCGGCGTCACCTGCCCGATTCTGCGCTACCATCCCGCGATCATCGCCCAGGCCAGCGCAACCCTCTCCTGCCTCGCGCCTGGTCGGACCTACCTGGGCCTGGGGACTGGCGAGGCGCTCAACGAGTACGCCGCGACGGGTATGTGGCCCGAATATAACGAGAGACAGGAACGCATGCGGGAAGCAATTGAGCTGATCCGCGCGCTCTGGAGTGGCAAAGATGTCACATATGATGGAAAATACTATCAAACGCACAAGGCGCGCCTCTATACGCCGCCCGCGCAACCCATTCCCATGTATATGTCAGCGCTCGTCCCGGACAGCGCTCATTTCGCCGGCCAACACTGCGACGGCCTCTTCACCGTGGGTGGCAAGCAGCCGGATGTGTACCGCGAGATCATCAAAAATTTTGAGCAGGGAGCGCGAGCGGCTGGCAAAGATCCCGCGCATATGCCGCGTCTGATCGAACTGAACGTCGAATACGAGCAAGACCTCGATAAAGCTCTCACCAACCATCTCAAGTACTGGGCCGGCGCCTATGTGCCAGCCTTGTTCGATCAGAAAATCTACAGCCCGAAAATGTCAGCCGAGAACGGCTCCATCGTCACGCCTGAAGCGATCAAGAAAAGCGGCTGTGCTTCTGCGAAAGCGGAGGATCATCTCCAGTTCGCCCGCAAATTCATCGAGCTGGGCTTCACCCACCTGATTTTCCACTCAGCCCGCCAGGATCAGCGCGCCTTCATCGAAGCCTACAGCCGCGATGTCGTCGCGCATTTGCGCGAACCGGCGCTGGCAGCGCGCTAAAGAGGACAGTAGACGCAACCACGCACACATCCCAGCCCGCCCGCTGCTCACGCTCAACGAACTCGTGGATGGTCTGGGCGGGAGGGGCTGCGCAAACGATGACATAGAGAACTGTTTTTTTAGAAGTGCTCATATGTTCTCGTTTTGCCTCTTACTTTGTTTTTGGCGATGGCACAAGAGGCTCACTCTCTTCTTCTAACCTCTCAATAAACGCCTTAATAGGTTCTGCAGCCTTCTTTAAGTTCGTTAGTAGATACGCATCTCTTTTCCCCTTGATCTTCTCAAAGCCTAGATGTTCGACCAGTTTTCTCCCTTCAGGGGTTGCAGCTATGGCATACCATCTCCGCGCGCCTGCAACGGATGGGCAGCCACCATCAACGCCTGGCCGAGCTGATAGGAGAAGAACAGGCCACGGACTATCTCTGCGAGGCGTTTGATAATGGAGGCAAAGTATGATGAACGAGCAAACGAGCAATCCGCAAGATGAGCAGCTAAAAGATGCGCGACTAACAGATAAATCATCACAGGGTGAGCGTTCAGAAGGTGAGCAACTGGCGCTTTAGCTTGCCTTCACCATCTGCACCAGCGTCCCAGGCGTGACGATCTCATACGCGCTGCCCAGTTCGCGCGCGACCTGTTGCAGTTCGGTCGGACCCATCTGCCAGGCCAGGACATAGACGTTGAGGAAGTCCGGGCGGCCTTTGGATGTGGCTCGACGGATCAGAGCCACGGTCTGCTTGATGCTGCTGGCCATGCCGACGTTTTGCAGAATGGGGACGCCATCACAAAATCTCCACCTCCCCTGAGCCTGCCCGCCTCCGCTGAGGATGCCTTGCACATCCCACCCTTGCAGTTCACGCGCAAAACGCTGCTGGAGCTGTGGATTGACCAGTGCCATACCCGCGCCAGTTTTCAGCGCTCGGTAGATCAAACGCGGATGCAGCCAGAAATTTGACTCTAACACCTCCAGAACGTCTATCTGCATCTGCTGCATAGCTCGACCAGTCTGCTCCAGGTAGGCGCTCAGTCTGGCACGCGGCCACTTTGAGGGATAGCTGTAGGCCAGACCGCTGGGTCCGGCGAGAAATTCATCGTTGGCGCTGGCTGTAGAGCGGTAGTAGTTCCATAGAGTTGGCGCGGCCTGTGGCAAGATCAGCGCCATCGGCCAGCCAATGGGAATACTCCCGCGCTGAGGGTCGCGCCAGTGACGCAGCATAGGTTCTTGAATGTATTGCAGGTTGTCGCCCTCGCTCATCGTGAAGGATATATAGACCTTGCGCCAGGGTTGCGCGGGCATTTCTCGCTGCCCCTGTGAACCGACCATACGCTCAGGCGCGGCGGGCAGGCTTTCTGCGGGAACTTTATGCTGGTTGGAGGATGGGAAAACGTGCTCAGATGTGTCCCCAAACCGCCTTTCTGCGGGAACTTCACGCTGGTCGGAGGATGGGGAAACGTGCTCAGGCACAACCCCAGACCAGGTTTCCAGATTGGAGAAATAGTCACTGGCGACCACCGGGATGGCGTGCTGCGAGGTCAGGGTGACGCCGCTACCCTCCTGCAAAAACCAGCCCAGGTGCATACTGCCCGGTGCACAGGCCTGTAATATGCTCTTGAGCACCTGGCGCTCAGATTGCCAGCCCCGCGTGTTTTTCGGGGCTACCCTCAGCGGGTGCAACCAGTAGATGAAGGCGCGACTGGCCACCAGATAAGGCCGGATGCCCATCGCTGTGGCAGGACTCAGCCCGGCCAGCAGTCCAGGTGTGGCGCCCGCGAAAAGATGCTGCAAGGACCAACGATAGACTTCCGCGCGCGAACGCCACGTATATGCGCGCAAATCGTCAAGGACCGGTAGTTGATAACTTCTAGAGCGCAGCAGGTCGGCTATCGCTGGCGAGACGACGAAGCCGTCGCGCTGCGCCCCCAACATGCTCGCCACATTCACGCTATCGGGACAGGCCGGATTGTAGATGACATAGCCCGCGATCCGCTCGCGCTGCCGGGTCAGCAGATCAAAGAGAATCGCGTCCCCGCTGAGAGGCGAAATGGTGCTGGGGATGTGGCTCAGTACCTCGCGCAGCCAGAACAGATCAAACTCGCGCCAATTCAGGTAGACAGAGGCTTGTCCCTGATTGATGAGTCCCGTCAAGGTGGCGATGCTAAGTTGGAGATCGTAAGCCAGCCCACGCACCGTATATGCAAGCAGCTCACGCGGCGGCTGAAACGCTGGTAACAAACGCCCTGTGGACCAATCAACGCGCATAACACCTCCTGTGCTAATTCTCTCCCCTCAGTATACAAGTTCTGAGAGCTTCCCACATGAATGGCGAGAGACGGATCAGCTTTCTGGCAGACAAGGTGCCAAAAGTCCTATATGATTGAGAGTTTTGTAACCTCATATCGTATAAATATAGAGATGTTTCGTATAGAGCAGATTGAAATTACTCGCTTCGGTGTTTTATACGAAAAAAATCTGCAAGTTTGGATATTTCTCTGTAGATGTTTGAATCGAAAGCATGAAAGGACTTGCTGACATGTCATTCAAAAAAGGCTGGCTGCTTCGGGTTAGCGTCATGATGACCGTGACGATGGTTCTGGCGGCTCTAGTAGGCCTCTTTGCCCAGACAGGGGCATTCGCGGCCCAGAGTAACATTCCCACCGTGGATGCTTCCCAACTGAACCCGCGCACTGTTCCGACCTCCAGTTTGCATACTGCGGCTCAGATGTTGCATCTCACGAAGGCGACCCAGGCGCAGATGCTCGCCAATGGACAGGCGAAAGAGCCACCTATGTTTAATGGCTCGTTCACCTTCAATGGCCAGGTCTTTCCCTTTACAATGGTGGGCAGCGATCCCGCGCTTGGCTCAAAGACTTCGCATGTGAAGACCATTGTGATCCCTGTCTCGACACACTTCCCCGACCAGAACGTCACGCTCTTCAAGGGGAGTGATACCGACAAGTTGATCGACTCCCCGATCTTCAGTCGCGATCACGTGGTGGTAGGCGACAAGACGCAGTTTACGGACTCTTTGCAGCGCAATCAGTTCCACAACTTCGTCTCCACGACCAGCCCGAACTATCATGTGCTGCTCAACCAGCCCGATGTGCGCCACACTATCCATCTGAACCTGCCTTTCAATACCAGCAATGAAGTGGCTGACCTGGTTGTGAATGTGGGCACGACCAATCTCAAGCTGGGGATCGTTGATATCAACTTCTTCGCCCCCTGGATCGAGAATCAGGTATTGGCAATGCATCTGCCGACGGATACGCTGCCGGTCTTCCAATTCAATGATGTCGTCCTCAACATTGGCTCTATCGATCCAAAGAACCTCAACTGCTGTGTGCTGGGCTTCCACGATGCTTTCACACCCGCGACGCGCACGAATGAGGTTCACACCTTCATCTATGAGGACTACTCCTCCGCTGGTATCTTCCGCGGTGGTGTGGCAGACGTTTCAGTGATGAGTCACGAGGCTTCTGAATGGGTCAACGATCCCTTGGGCAACAACCCGACTCCGGGCTGGTTCAATGCTAGTGGAACGTGTCAGACAAATCTGGAAACGGGTGACTTCCTGGAGGGGATGCCTGGATCTATCTTTAAGATAGCTGGCTTCTCGTTCCAGGATGAGACAAACCTCTACTGGTTCGCGCATACACCGAGACCCACGCCTGCTACATCGGGGAACTATGATTTCCTGGGGATGCTGACTGCACCCGCAACATTCTGTGTACCACCTAAGATGTGAGCTAGCAGACACAACACTTGGGGCCTTGCCACGCGCAGGGCCCCATCTGGTTTTTGGGGTGTGCATCACTTGCGAACTGCTGCGCACTCCATGACCCGCCCTGCTTGCGTCCGCTCTGCTCGTTAGCTGGCAACCTTGACCTATATTCTTAGGCGTGGCTATAATACTTTACAGGACACATACATTTTGTTGTGGAGAAAGTTTGTCAGCTTCGCCGGGGAAGCGACAGTCTCGTGACACCCGCCAGCAGTGCCGGTTGCCGTCCCGCACTGTACTTTCCAGCGACGAAGTACACATCCCTATTGGAGGACCATTTATGTCTACTACCACCGGAGGCCTTGAAGACATCGTTGCGGCACATTCGCGCATTTGTGATCTTGACGGGAAACTCGGTAAACTCACGTATTTTGGCGTGGATATTCACGACCTGGCCAACCACGCTACGTTTGAAGAGACGGCGTATCTGCTCTGGCATGGCGCCTTGCCCACGAAAGTGCAACTCGCGGAGGTCAAGACGCAGCTCCAAGCCTCGCGCACACTGCCCGGCCCGATCAGCGATTTTATGCATCTGCTGCCCAAAACCTCCGCACCAATGGATGTTCTTCGCACCGTCGTTTCCTCCCTCGCTTTCTTCGATGCCCACCCCGATGATAAGTCTCCCGAAGCCAATCGCCAGCGCGCGCTTCACCTGACCGCGGTAATGCCGACGATTGTGGCGACCTGGGAGCATCTGCGCCACGGCAAAGAGCCGGTTGCTCCCCTGGCCGACGGCGATCACGCCACAAACTTTCTCTATATGCTCAAGGGTAAGATGCCCGATCCAGAGGTCGCGAAGATGCTGGATATCGTGCTGATCCTGCACGCCGACCACGAATTGAACGCTTCAACTTTTGCCGCCCGCGTCACCGCTGGTACCCTGGCCAGCCTGTACGCCGCGGTGACCTCCGCCATTAGCGCGCTCTCCGGTCCCCTGCACGGCGGCGCGAACGAGCAGGTCATGCGCATGCTCCTGAAAATTGGCGAAGTCTCCAAAACCGAGACATATCTTGAGGGTGCTTTAGAGCGCAAAGAGCGCATTATGGGCTTCGGGCATCGCGTCTACAAGACCGAAGATCCGCGCGCGACGCACCTGCGCAAGATGTCCGAAGAGTTGGGTCAGCGCACCGACGACTCGCGCTGGTACGAAATGTCGCGCCTGACCGAAGATTACATTAAAGAGCACAAAGGCCTGTACGCCAACGTCGATTTCTATTCCGCCTCGGTCTACTATATGATGGGCATCCCCATCGACCTGGACACGCCCATGTTCGCCTGTAGCCGCATCACAGGCTGGACCTCACACATCCTGGAACAATACGAGAACAACCGCCTGATCCGTCCCCGCGCCGAATACGTCGGCCCGAAAAACGTTCCCTGCCCGCCAATTGAGCAGCGGGGATAACCTATTCTTCTTAATACTATTTGGGGTGTTGGGGGGGGGTTTTATATTTTTTATTATTTTTTTTAAATTTTAAAAACAGTTTATATGCTATTATTTAAATTAAATATTAGGAATAATGTCCACATATTTATGAGATTACTTCTTAAATAAAATTTTGTTAAATACAAAGTTTTATTCAATTTTGTAATGGATATTTATAAT
>CAXUEY010000237.1:0-7028 GCA_964250225.1 uncultured Ktedonobacteraceae bacterium
AGTTATGACTACGAACCAGTTACAACCCCGCAAGCGGGCCACTTCCCCATTCAACAATGGCCTCTGCACAGTGCTGGAGGTGCAGCGCATCATGTTACAACCCCGCAAGCGGGCCTCTCCCCTTCTCAACAACATTGCGAGGAATTATGATTAGATGCGCTGAATGTGGGTAACAACCCCGCAAGCGGGCCTCTCCCCTTCTCAACAGTCGCCCCCATACTATAGCACATCAGGCCATTTCAGACAAGCATTTGCGAGAGGCTCTTTTTGGGCGTGCTTTTGGCGGGCGAAAATGGGACGTTTTTCCGGGTATATTCGTGCGGGGTGGCTTTCTGGGCCACGCGAGAGGCTCCGCTCGGAAGGGTGACAGCGCCGCCTCTCGCAAAGAATGTTGCAAAGTGAGGATGGAAATTTATATTGAGCCGGGGCCACCGGCGGCCTGGCAGATGTCGATGCTGGCCTGGCGACCTGTGCGGGTGGGATATTGCTCCTGCACGAGTTGGGTGAGCGGCTCTACGGCTTCGTCGCGCGCGAGGTTGACGGTGCAGCCACCGAAGCCGCCGCCCATCATGCGACCACCCAGCACTCCTGGGACTGAGCGCGCCAGTTCTACCAGCGTGTCCAGTTCCAGGCAGCTCACTTCGTACTCGTCGCGCAAACCGGCGTGGGTTTGCCAGAGCAGTTGGCCAACCCCCGCGAGGTCGTGACGCTCCAGGAGCGCTACGGTCTTCAGCACACGCGCGTTCTCGGCGATGACGTAGCCCGCGCGCCGTTGCAGGATGTCCGGCAGGGCGGCTTTGTGGCGCTCGAATTCTGCCCACGAGATATCGCGCAATGACTGGATCTCGCGTGCCCCCAACTCATCTGGCCCGGCTTGCGCGATGGATGCGCGCAAGCGGCTCGTGGCCTCTTCGCATTGCTGGCGGCGCTCGTTATAGGCTGAGGCGGCCAGGGCGCGGCGCACACCGGTATCGATGACGACCAGCGAGACGCCGGGTGCCTCAAAGGGCAGGTAGCGATAGGCCAGCGAGCGACAATCCAGCAGGACGGCCTGACCGGGGCGGCCCAGACACGAAGCTGCCTGGTCGAGTATGCCGCAGCGCACACAGGAGGCGACCCACTCGGCATGCTGGCAGAGTTCCGCGATCTGCATGGGCGTCAGCGGCGCGTCAGAAGAGGCGGGCGTCAGAGGTCTTTGCGTGAAAAGCTGAAAGGCCTGCACACTCGCGACCTCTAGAGCGGCTGACGAGCTCATGCCGCCGCCAACGGGTACGTCACCCTGTATCACCGCGTCAAAGCCGGTCAGGACAATCCCCGCGCGTCGCAGTTCCGCCGCCACGCCCAGCACATAGCGCGCCCAACGTGGTAGCGTCTCGTTGACCTGCGCAAAGCTCGCGGGCAAATCCGTCAGGGAAAACTCTGCTCGTTCCTGGAAATGCAGCGACCACAAACGCACTGTCTGGTCGGTGCGCGCGCGGCCCGCGAAGGCTGCCACGCGATCCACCGCCAGGGGCAGCACGTAGCCGCCGTTGTAATCAGTATGCTCGCCGATCAGGTTGACCCGGCCCGGCGCCCAGGCTGCACCCGGCTGGCCTGCATAGTCGTACTGATCTTGAAAGACCGTGGCGAACGTCTGGAGAGCTTCACGCGCTGGTCCAGGCATGCTTACTGTGTCACTCACGCCTGTTTGCCTTTCTCGATGGCTGCACGCAATTCCTGAGCCTTGTCAGCCGGAACCGAATCGTTCAGCCACATGCCCCAGAGCGATTCGGACGAGGCGGCGTATTTCAGTTTGCCGGGTGCGCGTCCCACAGCCAGGATCTCGATATGCAGGTGAAAACGTTCGTCCGCCAGTTGATGGATACCCAGCATATAGGGCATGGGAGCCATCGCACCATCGTAGAGCGCGTTATACCCGCGAGTCACGTCCAACAGCAGCGCGGCCAGGTTGCTCAACTCGTCATCCGTCATCTCGGCCAGGTTCGCGACGTGGCGGCGTGGATAGAGATGCGTCTCATACGGATAGCGCGCGTATGGCGGCAGAAAACCCTGCCAGGTGGGATTGGCCGCGACCTCGACATATTGTTCGCTGAGGGTGGCGCGCTCCCGACAAAAAAGGCAGCCCCGACCCTCCTTGTGCTCTTGCAGCACCGTCTCAAACTCGCGTTCCAGCACCGGCGGGACTACCGCGAGGCCATACGCCTGACCGTGCGGATGATACTGCGTCTGCCCAATCGCCTCGCCGTTATTCTCAAAAATCATCACGCTGGCATAGCGCTGGGCGAGGTCACGATAAAGCTCGCGCCAGAGCTGTGTCACCGCGTAAACTTCATCCACACTCAACTGCGTAAACGAACGGTGGTGATCCTGATGATAAATAACCACATACGCCTCGCCCGCGGGCGGAAGCACAGGCGGAAAATCGTTGGGATGCAGCCAGACCTGTGTATCGGGCGCAACCTTACCACTGGTGATGTCCGCGCAAAAAGGGCACTCACTCGCACCTTCGCGGCGATTCATACGACGCGAGGCATTAATCAAATACTGGCGCGAAATCGGATTCCAGACAAAAGATGTCGTTTGTTCCATACTATTCCTTATAACAACGGTAACTACTCAATGCTCATCCATCGTCCACGCGCCTATCCCACACCCCGCATGCGACTCGCTCGCTGCGGCATCGGGCTGGCCCCGATGCCGCGTCACGCGTAGCGGGCCAGCTTGCCTGGCCCGTGGACGCCTGGCCCGTGGACGCCTGGCCCGTGGTTGCCTAATTTTGCTCGTGCCTGTCTCGACGATGATCTCAAATCTTCACAAGGCTGGGGTTGCCTGGCCCGTGGTCACTTAATCTTGCTCGTGCAGAGCAGCCTGGCTGCCCATCAGCACGCAGCGTCCCCGGTTGGTCAGTTCGGCCAGCAGCGCGCCCTTATCCAGCGCTCCGCCATCCTCCGCGCTCGCGAAAAGCCATTCGTCCCAGGCGGTCTTCTCTATAAAGAGCGCCCAGGCCACGGGCGCGACCTGGCGACGCGCGTAGTGCATGATGGCCAGCCCGCCTTCCATGCTTATTTCCAGCTCATCTACCGGCTTTAAGCCAACGGCTACCAGGGACTCGAAGGTGGAGAGCGCGCGCACCGTGCCATCGGCCACGTCGCACACCACGCCCAGAACCAGCTTATCCTGCGCGGGCTGGGTGTCGGTCGCGGGAAAGGTCTCCCAGACGCCCACCACCAGGCTGCACGGCGATGGCAGCGCGGCCAGAAATGCCTGGATCGAGGCTTTTTGCCAGCCATGCCAGATATAGCTACTATCATGGTGCTCTAAACGCAGGGCCGCGTCCAAAAGTGGGCGCGCCGTCTGCCAGAGCGGGTCGTTGCCATTGAGAACGAGTAGTTCTTCAGTTAACACATGTGACTCCCAGGCTTGCTCCCACAAGCGCAATCAATCTTTGCCTCAAGTATATACCAGATTGCCCTGGCGCGCCATAAATGTAGCTCGGTCAGGACGATAGACTCACACGCCACTGGTGAACACAACCAAAATGCGCTATAATAGCCACGCATACCCCAATGTGGAGTTCTGACGGGCAAAAAAACTGCCATCTAGCTTCCAGGCAGGGCGAGGCAATAATTCAATTGAGAAGAAAGGTACAAAAACCGTGCCGTGGTGTAAGTATTTTGTCCCGAAGATCGCGACACCGGGGATCGCGCCGAATGATCCAGAACTGAATGAGAATATTATGTATGCCAAGTGCATCCGCGGACATGTCCTCAGAGACGCCAGCGATTGGCTTCTCTGTGAGAATTTGCCTGCGCCGGATGCTCTCTGCTGGCAAGAAGGGGGCCCGACCCTGTTGACGTTAGGCGTGCGCCAGCGCGATGAGACACAGAAGCAGGGTGCTTCCCCGTCCACGCGCCAGGAGAACAGTCCGCAGACGACCAGGTCGTAGAATTGGCTTTTTGTGCATGCCCAAACGCTCTCCCGCTGTAAATATCCAGATGCTGCCCGCGCCCGCCTTGCTCACGCAGGTACAGCATGATCTCCTGTCGTGGTACGCTAGCGCCGGACGCGAACTGCCCTGGCGCGCGACACACGACCCGTATGCGATTCTGGTGTCAGAGATTATGCTTCAGCAGACGCAGGTGGAGCGCGTCCTGCCCAAATATCACCAGTTTCTGGCCGCGTTTCCCACCCTGACCGCGCTGGCTGCCGCGCCAACCGCGGATGTGATCTCAGCCTGGGTGCCGCTGGGCTACAATCGGCGCGCAGTGAGCCTGCAAGCCATTGCCCGCCAGGTGCTGGCTGAATACGCGGGCCGCCTGCCCGATACGCTTGAAGATCTCTTGAAGCTCAAAGGTATCGGGCGCTACACCGCCGGGGCCATTGCCTGCTTTGCCTATCAGCAACAGGTCGCTACGGTGGATACAAACATTTACCGCGTCCTGCATCGCGTCTTTCTGGGTCTGGAGCATCCTGAGCCGAAGCTGAGTACCGAGGCCATGTTTGCCTTTGCCGCGCAGGTTTTGCCCGCTGGCGAGGCCTATAACTGGAATCAGGCGCTGATGGATATGGGCGCGACCATTTGCAGCAGCGCGAACCCGCAGTGCGCGCGCTGTCCCTTGCAGGAGAGTTGCGCGGCCTATCAGGAGATGAGCCAGCATAGCCTCTTCCCATCAGGTAGCGTTTTGCGCCAGTTGCGCAAAGTAGCCGAAAAGAAAGCGCCCTACACAACACAGCCGTTCACCAGCACGAACCGCTATTTCCGTGGGCGTACTGTCGCGCACCTGCGCGCGTTACCCGCCGGGCAGTATCTGGCGTTGGATGAGCTGGGGCCTATGCTCAAGCCCGATTTCCAGGCCGAGGATCTGCCCTGGCTGGAGAAGCTTCTCGCGGGCCTCCAACGCGATGGACTGGTTGCCTGGACAGAGGATGGAGTGAAACTCCCATAGCTACTCTTTCCTACGAGTGCTACGCTATACATAGCAGGTATTTTTAAAACCCTTCATGGAGGAATCTTACGTTGCAGCTTACAAGTATTGATGATATTACAACAACCCACCGACATATTTTTTTGTCGCCACACTTCGATGATGTCGCCTACTCCTGTGGGGGTACGCTGGGCGTTCAGGTCAGTGTTGGTTTGCACCCCCTGGTGATTACCGTTTTCGGCGGTGTGCCCCAGGAGACGACGGTCAGCCCCTTTGCAATGGATATCCACCGCAAAATGGGCTTCAGTCAAAATGTTGCCAGTGTCAACGCAACCAGGCGCCGAGAGGATGTCGCGGCGATGAACCTTCTGGGCGTCGATTACCTCTGGCTCGACTATCTAGAGGCGCCTTATCGCGGCACGCCCCCCTACTACACGAATAATAACCAGCTAATGGGCGGCGAGGTGAACCGGGGCGATAGCTGGATCGATGAAGAGCTGGCCGGGATGCTGGTCGCGCTGGGCAAGCGTTTGCCCGATACGGTCTGGTACGCGCCGCTGGGCGTGGGACGCCACGTTGACCACCAGATCGTTTGCTCCGCCGTGGATCGCCTGACCCAGATAGGCGCGAAGGTGAACCTCTACGAGGAGTTCCCCTACGTGGTACGTCAGGCGGGCGCGCTGACCGAGCGCCTTGAAGAATTTGGCAACACGCTGGAACCGGCTCTGGTCGAGATGTCCGAAATGCTTCACCTGCGCCAGCAAGCGTCGGCGAAATATGCGTCGCAGACAACCATGAATTTTGGGGATGAGAAGGCGATGTTCACAAGCATCGCCAACTATACCCACAATATTCGCCCCGTCGAAACGGTCCACCTGGAACGCTATTGGAACGCGCGTTAATCCCCCCAGAACCTATGCAAGCGACGGGTATGAGGCATTTTCGCATATACGTCGCGTAACCCGCACATACGCCGAAAAACTAACTATAAGATAGTTAACACATTCGACGAACAAGAAATGCGTTAATCCCACCTTCTCCCCCTTCATAAAACTAACTGACGTGAGTTCTGGATAAGCAGATCCCGCTCCGATGAGCTAGAATAGAAGGATGAACAAAGAACTTCTATCCACCATCGGAGGGATCTAGAAATGAGTGTACTCGAATTGTTTTGTGATGTCGATGATTTCATGCTCAGCTTTGCCCCGCAATGGAAAGCCAGCGAGCTCGCGGCAGGCAAACAACGCCAGCGAGCAGGTCAGCTGTGGGCAAGCGAGATCATGACCATTTTGATCCATTTTCACCAGTCGCACTATCGAACGTTTAAAGCGTACTACACGGAGGATGTGCAAGTGTCCCTGCGCAGCGAATTTCCGCATCTGGTGAGCTATGCGCGCTTTGTGGCGCTCATGCCCAGTATGATGATCCCGATGCTGGCCTCCTTGCAAAGCCGCTATGGGACCTGCACGGGCATCAGCTTCATTGACTCGACCTCGCTCTCGGTGTGTGACCCTCATCGCATTCCCGGCCATCGCGTCTTTGCCCTGGACGCCAAGCGAGGCAAATCCTCGATGGGCTGGTTTTATGGCTTCAAGCTGCACCTGGCAGTCAACGATTGCGGCGAGTTGCTCGCCTGCTGCTTGACTCCCGGCAACGTTGATGATCGCACCCCGGTTCCTGAGATGGTGGGGCGCTTGCGTGGCAAGCTCATCGGGGACCGGGGCTACATCTCGGCTCCTTTGACTGCCTTGCTCTTTGAGCACGGGCTTCACCTCATCACGCGCTTGCGCAAAAAGATGAAAAATCGTCTCATGCTCCTTTCTGACAAACTGCTGGTGCGCAAACGTGCCATCATCGAGTCGATTATTGATCAGCTCAAAAACATCTCGCAGATCGAGCATTCTCGCCATCGCAGCCCCACCAATTTTGTCGTCCATTTGATCGCCGGACTGCTTGCTTACAGTCATCAGCAGAAAAAGCCTGGTTTGCATCTCGATCAGCGCCCTTTGCTGGCTGCTTGATCGGGCTGGCTTATCCAGAACTCACGTTAACTGGGGAAAGTTCACAAAGAAGCGCGAGATTTCCTGGTCGTGGCGCCTTCTT
>CAXUEY010000238.1:0-2315 GCA_964250225.1 uncultured Ktedonobacteraceae bacterium
GCCACGCGGTCAGGTCGCAGGTGATAGTCCCGTTCCAGGACCGTGGCCAGCTCGCTGTGTTCAATCAACAAGCGCCCTACGCGTTCATGGGTTGGCAGCAGAGCACCCAGGCCATCCAGACTATGCGAAAAAGGATAATGCCCCACATCGTGTAACAACGCCGCCGCCAGGAACACGCGCACCTGCTCTGGCGTCAAGCTGGCCGCAGCCTGCGCTGAGCAGGTCGCGTGCAGGTGTGCCACTACCCGCCTGGCCAGATGGTAACAGCCCAGACTATGCGCGTAGCGCGTGTGGGTAGCGCGCGGCCAGACCCACGCCACAAAGCCCAATTGGGCAATCGCCTGCAAACGCTGCATGGCTGCTGTCTGCCCCAGGCATGCGGCCCAGCACCTTGCTGGCAGAAGTGGAGGGGCCTCTGATTCAGCACTGTCTAGCTCTCCCTCCACCTCTGCTCGTACAGGCGCGTCTGGCGCTTCCTGCTCATCATCTTCTCCGACCTGACCAACCAGACCCTCTTCACGCAGCGTGCGCCCCTGTTCTTTCACAAACGCCATCCCCGTGTCCTTCCTTTCAGGATCGGCGCGGGGAGGAGGGTTTTCCTCGCTCCGCTGGCCGCACCGACGACTGCGTTTGGAGATAGTCCTGAATCTGGCGCAAGGGGACCTGGAGATCCTGTGGGGAGCGCACATAGTCCAGGTAGGAGTTATCAATCGTCAGGTAGGGGCCTGGATAGGTGCGCAAAAACGTCTCATACGCGCCCAGCACCTGAATTACATAGGTCATATCGATCTGGTCGCGATAGGGGTCGTGGCGTTTACGCACCCGCGAGAGAATGGCTTCCTCGTGGGCTTTGAGGTAAATCAGCAGGTCTGGTTGAGGAATGGCCAGAGCCTCATAGCGCTGACGCAGCGCCTCGCGTTTCTCGGCGGGGAGAATGACCTGCCCAAAGACCAGGCTCTTGAGCGGATGGAAATCGCAGAGGACCAGGTGACCCTGCTGCGAAAGCGCCTGAGCCTGACGAAGTTGCCATTCTTGCAAAAACAAAAAGGTATATTGCACATGCTCGGCCAACTCCTGGCGATTCCGCGCATGGTAAAAGGCATCCAGAAAGGGGTTGAGTTCCGCCCGCTCGAACATGGGGTGACACTGCAACACCTGCGCGCACAGGCGCACCAGCGTGGTCTTCCCCACGCCCAACGATCCCTCAAGACAAATTAACATCGAGTCACCTCCCACTGATGGTTCACCTCTTGCAACAGGCTGGCCTGACGCGCGGCGGGCAAGAACGCCGCTTGAATACTGTTGTGGACGCTGCGCTGCAACTCGCTCAGGGAAAACTGCTGATGCTGCAGCAGGTGGAGATACTCTCCGCTCAGGTCAATGCCAAAGAGTCCGGGATCATCGGTATTGATCCCTATGTTCACATGGCGGTTCCATAAGGCCCGGATGGGATGGCTGGAATAGGTCTCCACGCGCTGGAGGCGCACATTGCTGCTGGGACACATTTCCAGGTGGATCTGCTGTTCAGCCAGGTACGCAACCAGGCGCCGATCCTGAATGGCGCGCAGCCCATGTCCGATGCGACTGACGCCCAGTGCCTGCACACACTGCCAGATATCCTCTGGCGTCCCATATTCGCCCGCGTGGGCCGTGCAGCCGAGGCCATGCGCTTGCGCGCGCTGATACACCTCGCGGTACCCCTGCGGCGGAAAGCCTTCTTCCTGACCGGTCAGCCCGATGCCAACGATGCCGTACCGCTCCGCCGTGGCGCAAGCCAGTTCCACGACCCATGCACCAGCCTCCCGCCCATGATCGCGCTGCATATCGATCAGAAAACGCACGCGCTCGCGCAGACCGTGGGCTTCCAGGGCTGTGCAGAGTGTATCCATCACCTCCGTGAAGCGCAACCCCCGATTGAGATAGAGAAACGGTGTCCAGGAGACCTCACAGTAGAGCAAATGATTGCGGCGGATGTGGGCCGCCAGATCATCGACGAGCAAGGCAAAATCGTCTGCGGTGACCAGCGCCTGGCAGATGGTATGATAGGTATAGGCAAACTCGTCAAAGGTCGCGAAGGTGTGCGTGGCCTGGACGGGATCGCTGAGATGCGCAGGCATAGGGCGACGATGACGCGCACACAGGGTGCGCAGGGTCTCTACGCTCATGCAGCCCTCCAGATGCAGATGCAACTCCACTTTTGGCAGCTCGCGTACCATAGCTCTGGCAGGATGATTCATCGAAGCGCTCACCTCCTCTGTAAGCAGATGGGTCAACAAATTCCCTGGCACTGGCTGGCGCTGACTGGGATAGCCCTG
>CAXUEY010000238.1:2415-6894 GCA_964250225.1 uncultured Ktedonobacteraceae bacterium
GGATCATAGACCCCGGCGTAGGCTTCGGTTTCGACAATCCGCCCACGCACCAGGCCGCTGGGGGTCTGGTGGACCAGGTAGGTACCCAGCAGCGCCCGCGCGACCTGCAAGGTGGGCTGGCTATAAAAAGCACGCGGCAGGCGCCGATACTCCATGTCCGTTTTCCTCCTCAGTATGTTTTCGTGCGGGAATGCGTCTCTTAAAGGCGAGAGCGCCGTGCAAGGGAACGAACCGGGAGCACAGCCGATCCTTCTGGTGCAGGAGCGAGCATGCGTGAACGGAGTTGGCCACAGCCCCCCTCAATCTCGCGCCCCTTGCTGCGTTGCACAAACACCTCAAATCCCTGCCGTTGTAAGGTGTCCAGGAAAACGGTGAGCCGCGGCGAGGGAGCAAAGGCCTGTGGCGCGCCCTGCACCGGATTCCACTCGCTCAGCTGCACGACAAACAACGCCGGATCAAGCAGATCCCGCAGGCGAGCGAGATCCTCAGGGCTATCGTTGAGGCCAGCAAACAGCAGATAGGTGGCCGTGACTTTTGTCGCGGTATGCTCAGCATAGGTGCGCGCCGCCGTCAAGAGCGCGGCCAGCGGATATTTTCGGTTGAGCGGCACCAGTTGGTTGCGCACCTCATTGGTGGTCGCGTGCAGCGAGAGAAACAGCTTGTTTACCGCCCATTCCGCGCTTTCCGCCAGGTCATAGATGCGTGGGATAATACCAGAGGTAGAGAGCGAGACGACGCGGGCCAGATCGGTGCTCCGCAGAGCAACTGCCGCCTGAATCACCGCCTCGAAATTGAGCAATGGCTCGCCCATGCCCGCCAGAGCCACCTGATCGAGCGGCCACTTCCCACCAGCCGCGCGCACAACCGCTTCAATGCCCTCGACCTGCGCGACCATTTCCTCACTCGTGAGATTGCGCAGCACGCGTTGTTGTCCAGTGGCACAAAAAGGGCAACCAATGTTACAGCCCACCTGGGAAGAAATACAGGTGTAAACCTGCTTCTGAAAGGTAAAGTAGATGCTCTCGACAGTCGATCCATCGGCCAACTGCCAGAGAAATTTGCGGCTGCCATCAGCCGCATGTTGTTGCTCAAGCAGGGTCGGTGTTTGGGGCAGGCGTTGCATAGATATCTCCTTGCGACAAAGCGTCCTCGTGATGGTTGTTCAGATAGTGGATAAGCGTGGTGACGGCCAGGTCCAGGTGACCAGGGACATTGGTTAGCTGGATGTCACACGCGTCTCGCCGGGCAAAAATGCCCCAATCCTCGCTAGTAACAGGCGTTTCCCGCCCCAGCATTTCCAGATAAATCCCCCGCAGCGGTGTGTACACGGCCAGGGCAGCCAGCTTATCAGGCCGCAACACCGCCAGGGCATCACGCTGCCGACACGCGCGGATATCTGCCTGAGCCGTGCCATACCAGCAGCCACGATGCTGGATTGGGCAGATCAGGGCCGCGCTGTGCAGCAGGATCTGGAAATGGGCAGCGGTCACAAAATGATAGGCACGCCCGGCAACCTCACCAGGTCGCGGTGGGCGCGTCGTATACGTGATCAATCGCGCCAGGTGGGGCATCTGCTGGAGGACAGCCTCCATCAGCGTCGTTTTACCGCTCCCAGAGATCCCACACAGGGCGTAGAGCATGCTGTCCCTCTCTGCTTCTTTTCTGGCGAGATGTACGCAGAAGCGCGTATCCCGTTTTCCTCTCTTCTGTTTGCAAGCATAGCAGGGCCACCTCCTCAGTCGCTCTTCCCATTCCTCTCTTGTGGGGCGCGTTCCTCTCAAATGCTTCTGCCCAGCACTCCTCTCGTTTGTTAAGCGACCTCATCAATGCGTGTGTGAGCTTGTTTCGCCTTGCCGTTTTCGCTTATACTGAGCGGAGGAGGAGAGAGGGAACGTGTGGTTTGACAATCTCTTTGTCCTGATCGGAACGTTTATGGGTCAATGACCGGCCGGACAGCTTATGAGTCAAAATAGCAAAGTAGTTCACTGGCCTGAGAAGGCACTTGAGGCAGCAGAGCTACAGCCACTAATTCGAGAGGGAATCATGGTTCTCCGTCCTTTAGGGGGAACCAATGAGCTTGATAGAGCCAATGCCCACCTTTGGAATAAAATGTGAATGTAGATAATGCTTGTACTGCGTGGTTATTATCCAAGCACACATTATTCTTCAAACTCGCGTGCCAATATATCCATGTAAATCACATCTATGTACTTTCCGTCTTTGAATATCCACTCGCGCCGTCGTCCTGTTTCCCGTAAACCCGCCTTTTTGAAAGAAGCGATGCCCGCATAATTGTCAGAATGGACGGAAAGCATGATGTTGTTAAGATTCATTGTGTTGAATCCATAGCCAAGTATTAACCGAATGGCTTCAGTACCATAACCTTTGCCTTGCTCCTCCTCGCCTATAAAAATGCCAATGAAAGCATTACGGTTTAGGTGGTTGATGTCGTGTAGGCTGATGCTACCAATCAACACATCACCGTCAAGGAGCACTATAGCATAACGATGTACCCCATTTGCAGGCTCAAAAAGCCATTTCAAATCATTTTTCGATGATACTACCGATGAATACTGAGCGTATGTTTTGGCTACTGCCTTATCGTTCAGCCATTTTATGTAATTCTCTGCATCATCGGTATTTATAGGTGAGAGATATAAACGATCACCAGTAATTTTTTTATAATATTTCATTTGCTCAACCTCCTCAAAAAATACATTTTCTACGCTCACCTTGTCGCCCAAAGGCGAACAAATTATAGCATATTTTATTATGGCTGTTTTTATCCTTACCAAGTCAACGAATGATAAGCTTTTTTTCTTCCTCCCTTTATCTCATTTCACCCGCAAGGACAGAGACTTGGAATCATTCAGTCACGTGCCCTTGCTCGCCTACAAACCGTCTTTTTGCCATTTTGAACCATATCCCGTTCGGTTTGAACCAATTACTGTCCTCGTAGTCCATGCAGAGACGAATAAAATAGCTCATCTCTGCATGAATGGACCAATGGACACGAACTCTGTCAAAAATGGTGCCACAGTCACGGATATGCGTCAAAAGCTGAACTATACCGATTTTCGGCACGGTTCTCGACTGGCTTGACAAGCCAACTACTGGATAGCTTATGCGTCACTGGCAAGGACAAATCGGTTGTCAAATCACAGAACGTCAAGTGATCTCTGCAAACGGAAAGAAGAGGAGGAAATGAAATTTGGTCTTTTTGCGGTGAACAGGTATGCCTGTAACGACCCAGAAACTGCCATCCAGGTTGCTCAGTTGGCGGAAGCAGCCGGGTTTGAGTCGTTGTGGGCTGGGAACATGTAGTTCTGCCTAATCTCTCTGCACCGCGCTCGCCAATGGTGTCTCATATGTCATCCTCTACCGTCTCGTTGCATACAGGCGATTGAGATTGTCATGCTTTTGACAGATGAAAGACATTGAAGAGAAACGCCAGCGCCAGGCTCCACTGCTCAATCACTTGTGCGGTGGGTTTGCCCAGGCCATGACCCACGTTCGGCTGCACATGCAGCACAACGGGATGGGGGCCAGTGTTTGCCGCCTGTAATGCCGCCGTGAACTTCAAAGCATGGGCGGGGGAAACGCGATCATCGGACGCTGCTGCCAGGATGAGAGTCGGCGGGTAGGCCGTTCCTGGCTGCACGTTATGCAGCGGCGAGTAGGCTGCGAGAAACTGAAACTGTTCAACAGAGGCTTGCGCGTTGCCATACTCGGCAGTCCAATTCTGACCAGCGCCCCATTGGTGATAGCGGAGCATATCGATGACCGGCACGCGACAGAGCACCGCGCCAAAAAGGTCGGGGCGCTGGACCAGGCACGCTGCGACCAGGAGGCCGCCATTGCTCCCGCCGCTGATGGCCAGGCGAGACGGCGAGGTATACCCCTGGGCAATCAGCCATTCAGCCGCAGCTATGAAATCATCAAACACGTTTTGCTTCTTCTCCAACACGCCAGCTAGGTGCCACTCCTCGCCATATTCGCCTCCGCCGCGCAGGTTGGCCACCGCATAGATGCCGCCCTGAGCTAACCAGAAACTCTGCACGCGCGAAAACTCCGGCAACTGACTGACTCTGAACCCACCATAGCCATGCAGGATGGTGGGATGCGTCCCGTCCAGCACGAGATCCTTCCGATGTACCAGGAACATGGGGATCTGGGTGCCATCCCTGGAGGGGTAAAAGATCTGGGTTGTGATATACGGCGAGGCATCGAAGTGGCATGCCGAGTGGCGGAACACCTCCAGGGCTTCGGTTGAGAAATCGTAGCGATAGATCGTTACGGGCGACAAAAAGGAGGTAAAGCCAAAGAACAACTCCTGGTCCTGCGGCTTGCCGGAGAGGGCAGAGATCGAGCCAGCAGGTACAGGAATATCGCGCAGGAACTGGCCCTCACAGCTATAGACCCGCATGATATGCTGCACCAGGCGCAGAAACCCCACCACCAGGTGCTGATTCACCAGCA
>CAXUEY010000239.1:0-6855 GCA_964250225.1 uncultured Ktedonobacteraceae bacterium
AAGTATAGCACATGTGAACAGCTCTCTGCCTGATAAAACGCGCAATGTCTGTGATGAAAGATGATGTTGACTGGCGTGATGATAGGATGCGCCTTTCCTCATGGATGTCGCGCTCCCCTAAACTGAGATCCCCCGGCCTGAAATATACACTTAAAACACGATGGTTTTATTCTCGTAGACCAGCACGCGATCCTCGGTATACAGGCGGACAGCTTCGGCCAGCACGCGGCGCTCGACATCGCGGCCTTTGCGCACAAGGTCGGCGGCGGTGTCGCGATGGTTGCAGTGGATGACGTCCTGGGCGATGATCGGACCTTCATCCAGTTGCTCGGTGATATAATGGGCGGTAGCGCCGATGAGCTTGACGCCACGGGCAAAGGCGCGCTGGTAGGGGTTGGCGCCGACGAAGGCCGGTAGAAAACTGTGGTGAATGTTGATGATCTGATGCGGATATGCCCGCACGACAAACGGCTCCAGGATCTGCATATAGCGGGCCAGGATTAGAAAATCGACCTTGCCGGTGAGAAATTCCAGCAGACGCTGCTCATCCTCCTGGCGCTGCTCTTTGCGCACAGGCAAGTGGTGGTAGGGGATCTCGTACATGCGCGCCAGGCTCTCCAGGTCGGGATGGTTACTGATGATACAGGGGATGTCCAGCGCCAGTTCGCCACTTTTCCAGCGCCAGAGCAGGTCGGTCAGGCAGTGATCCAGTTTTGAGACCAGGATTGCCGCGCGTTTGCGCTGGCGGGTATAGGAGGCGCTCCACTGCATCTGGAAGTGGGCGGCAATTGGCTGAAAGGTCTCGACCAGCTCCGTCGGGGTAAGCGCAAAGCCCGTCTCCGCGAAACTGATGCGCATAAAAAACTGACACTCCTGCTGATTGGTGGAATGCTGATCTGACTCCAGAATATTGCCCTGGTGCTCAAAAATAAAACGCGAGACTGCTGCCACGATACCAGGCCGGTCCGGGCATGAGATGAGCAGTGTGATGTGCGGTTGCGATGTCGCCATGCCAATTCTTCCCCTTCCAACTGAATGATGCAGCGCCGTTGATTACGCCTGCTCTGCTCTTTTATTATATCTGTGTTAGCAAATGGCCGCCATCCCATGTGATAGCAGCGACAAAGTGTTACGCTTTTTCAGCCGCTAAAAAGACTACGCTGACAATTTCTCCCTGTATCAGAACGCTCATGCATTCTTACCAATACAACGCGCATGTGCTGGTTTTTTGGGGCTGTTTCTGGTACATTGGCTGTAGCAGCGGATGCTACTAACTGCCTCTTTCAAGATTAAAGCGTATACAATAACTTCACGTACATCCCCCTGTTTCTTTCCTCAGCGTCATTGAAGCAGCCATCTGGTCAGACAAAGAAGTCGAGAGAAGATGGACGCCCAACCTTTTTCCCACTGCGGCGGCAGGCTATTCCTCCCCGACCTGAAGGCGAGAGCCGTCCGGGGGACGAGAAGCGACGGGGCTTCCTGGCCCAGTTTCTGTGAATTTGAAAGGAGGGAGCACATGCTCACCATTGCTGAATTTGCCCGCGACGTGCTTGGGAAGCCGTTGCACCCTTATCAACTAGAGGTTGCGGAGGCCATTCTGGAATCGGTGCAGGGCGGCCTGGGGCGCATTATCACGGTCATGATGGCACGTCAGGCTGGCAAGAACCAATTGTCGGCCACGCTGGAAGCCTATCTGCTCGCCACGCGCTCTGAAGGTACGATCATCAAGGCCGCGCCGACTTTTAGCCCGCAGATCGCCACCAGCCATGAACGCCTGACGCGTCTGCTCAACGGGTCCGGCCTGCGCGGGCGCGTCTGGAGCAACGCCGCGAGCATTGGGCTGGCTCCCGACGCCGCTGTGGTCCGCGAGAAGGCAGGTCCACGCGTGCTTTTCTACTCGGCGAGTCACGAAAGCAACGTGATGGGCGCCACCGCCGAACTGCTGCTGGAACTGGATGAGGCGCAGGACATCGATTGCGAGAAGTTCAATCGCGATTTCCGCCCGATGGCCGCGGTCCGCAACGCCACGACGGTCCTGTATGGCACGGCCTGGTCGGACCACACCCTGCTGGCCCAACAACGCGCGGCCAACCTGCTCGAAGAGGCGCAGACGGGTAGCCGCGCGCACTTTGAGTATGATTGGCGCAGCGTCGCCGCCTTCAACCCGGCCTATCGCGTCTTTGTCGAGAAAGAGATTGCGCGCCTGGGCAAAGAGCATCTGATTATTCAAACCCAGTATAACCTGCGTTCGCTGGAGGGCGCGGGCTACCTGTTCAACGCGCTCCAACGAACATTGCTCCAGGGGACGCATAGCTGGCAGGAGCAGCCAGGCGAGGAGGACGCGTGCTATGTGGCGAGCATGGATATTGGCGGCGAACAACGCGTCGATCTCAGCCGCGCCCCCAACGAGTTTGCTCGCGTGGGACGTGGCAAACGCGATAGCACGGTGCTCAGCATTGGTCGCGTCGTCCACAACGAGCTGAACCTGCCTTGTCTGGAGGTTGTACATCAGCAGCAATGGACCGGCAAAACGCACCTGGAGCAGTACGCGGCCACGCTCGCCCTGATGGATACCTGGCAGGTGCGCCGCCTGGTCGTGGACGCCACTGGTCTGGGTGAAGGGTTGGCCTCCCTGCTGCTGGACCGCCTGGGTGAGCAACGCGTGCGTCTCTTCCGCTTTAGCCAGTCGAGCAAGTCGAGCCTGACTTACCAACTGCTGGGGCTGGTGAATAGCGGGCGGATGAAGCTCTATGCACCGCAAGATGCATCGCAGATCATCTACGACGAGTGCTGGCAGCAGTTGCGCCTGGCACGTTATCATCTGCCCGCACCCAACGTGATTACCATGTACGTGGACCCCGCTGACGGGCACGATGACTACCTCATCAGCGTAGCTCTGCTCACCGAGGCGCTCAAAGAACTCTCTCCACACATTCACCCCACCTCCGCCAGCATCCGCCCGCGCCCGCTCTATCGGGATGAAGGACGTTTCTAAGGGCGTGTAGAGCCAGAGAGGATTACTGCAAGGTAGCGTTTCCACCAAAGCAGATTTTTCGCGAGCCAATACAAATTATTGCAGAAAGCTGTTTCCCATGCGATACTACAAGCATAGCATGGGAAACAGGTAGGGCAGCCCGTTCGGGCTTGAAAAAACTAGTTACGCACGACGATATTTACCAGCTTCCCTGGGACATAGATGACCTTTTGCACGGTGGCTTCTCCGATAAAGGAAGCCACACGTGCATTGCCCAGGACCAGCGCGCGCATAGCTGGCTCGCTGATGTCTGCCGCGACCTCGATGCGCTCGCGGACCTTGCCGTTGACCTGCACAACCAGCGTGAAGATCTCGTCGCGGGTCAGTTCTTCTTCGTACTGCGGCCACTCGCTGTTGTGGATGCTCCCGGTGTGCCCGGTGGTCTGCCACAGCTCCTCGGTGATATGGGGAGCCAGCGGAGCCAGCAGTTGCATTATACTCTCCAGGGTGCGCTGGTAGGCCGCACTGCGCGCTACCTCTGTGTTTTGCAGCTTGATCAGGGCGTTGTTGCACTCCATCAGGGCCGCCAGAGCGGTGTTGAAGCGCAGCGAGCCAACTTCGTCGGTAACACGTTTGATGGTCTTGTGGCGCAGACGTTCGACGGCCTGGCTTTCGCGGTTCTCGACACTGCTGGGATGCTCCGTCCAGCTATCGCCGACCAGAGTCCAGAAGCGGTTCAGGAAGCGCCAGACGCCCTCCAGGTTCTCAGCCTTGAAGGTGCCACCCTGGTCGAAAGGACCCATGAACAGCATGTAGCAGCGCACAGTGTCCGCGCCGTACTTTGAGACGAAATCGTCGGGCGCAACAACGTTGCCACGCGACTTGGACATTTTCTGGCCATCCGGTCCCAACACGGTCCCCTGGTGGAACAGACGCGTGAAAGGCTCGTCGAAGTTCAGGTGGCCCATATCGCGCAGGGCTTTGATAAAGAAGCGCGCGTACAGTAAATGCATGACCGCGTGCTCCGCGCCGCCCATATAGTGATCCACCGGCAGCCAGCGTTTCATAGCCTCCGCGCTCCAGGGCTGCTGATCGTTTTGGGGATCGGCGTAGCGCAGGAAGTACCATGAAGAGCAGATGAAGGTATCCATCGTGTCCGCCTCGCGTGTGGCGGGGCCGCCGCAGATGGGGCAGGTGGTGTTCACAAAGTCCGGCTCGTAGCGCAGTGGCGACTCACCGGTAGCTTTGAACTGCACATTCTCTGGCAGGTGGACCGGCAGTTGCTCCTCTGGCACTGGCACCATGCCGTCTTTGTCGCAGTAAACTATCGGGATGGGCGCGCCCCAGTAGCGCTGGCGGCTGATCAGCCAGTCGCGCAGGCGATAGGTGACGGTGGCCTTGCCGATGCCCTGCTCTTCCATATATTTAATGACCGTGGCTTTCGCCTGCTCGCCCGGCGTGCCGTTGAAGGGGCCGGAGTTGACCATCGTGCCGTAGGCCAGCTTCGCGTCATGCCAGGTTGCGGGATCGCTCGCCGCTTCGTCATCGGGCCGAATCACCTCGACGATGGGAATCTCGAACTTGCGCGCAAACGCAAAGTCGCGCTCATCGTGCGCCGGCACGCCCATAATCGCGCCCGCGCCATAGCCCATCAGCACATAGTCGGCGATCCAGACTGGGATCTGCGCGCCGCTCACGGGATTGGTCACATAGCCGCCAGTGAAGACACCCGTTTTTTCTTTTTCCGTGCTCATACGCTCGATCTCGGTCATATGCATGGCCTGCTGCATATACGCCTCAACCGTAGCGTGCTGCTCAGGCGTTGTGATCTTCGCCACCCAGGGATGTTCGGGGGCCAGCACAAAGAAGGTAGCGCCATAAATCGTGTCGGGTCGCGTGGTGAAGACCGGGATCTCCTCGCGCTTGCCCTCGACTTCGGCGACAAAGCGGATCTCCGCGCCCTCGCTGCGCCCGATCCAGTTGTGCTGCATGGTCACGGTCTTCTCTGGCCACTCGATCCGCGAGAAGTCCAACAGCTCTTCGGCGTATTTTGTGATCCGCAGCAGCCACTGATCGATCTCCTTACGGACCACCACGCTACCGCAGCGTTCACAGGTACCGTCGGCCAGCACCTGTTCGTTGGCCAGGGTTGTATTGCAGCCGGGACACCAGTTGGCTGGAGCTTTGGTGCGATAGGCCAGGCCGTGTTTATAGAATTGCAGGAACAGCCACTGCGACCACTTATAGTAATCAGGCAGGCAGGAGATCATCTCGCGTTGCCAGTCCCATTGCGCGCCCATCGTCTTCAACTGATCGCGCATCTTCTCAATGTTCGCCAGCGTCCACGTGCGCGCCTGCACACCGCGTTTAATGGCCGCGTTTTCAGCGGGCAGGCCAAAGGCATCGAAGCCCATCGGCTGCATCACGTTATAGCCGTTCATGCGTTTAAAACGGCCAAAGGCGTCCACACCCGAATAGTTATACCAGTGGCCAATATGCAGGTCGCCGGAGGGATAGGGCAGCATCACCAGATTGTAAAACTTCGGTTTTGGCGAATCGTCGGAGGCGTGATACAGTTGTTCGGCCTCCCAGTGCGCGCGCCATTTCTGCTCAACCTCAGTGGGATTGTACTTTGTACGCGTAATCATCGTTGATTTTCCTCTCTTTGCCACAAGCAGGCAAAGCCATCTCATCCAGAATTTTTCGCATTGCGTCGTTATGAAGAACGGGGAGAGTAGTTTTTTCAGTCGCTGGAGTTCGAGGGGTAATGGCGAGAGCGCCACCCACACCTCTTTGCTTGCTCCTCTTTCCCCAAAAAGTGTAGTGAGGGACGCGCTAGAGAGCGCGTGCAAGGCAGCGAAGGAGGGGACCACGCGGAATAAACCACCTGATAGCGTGCATAGAATAGACAACCGTTTTCATTGCTCTTGCTCCTCTTCTCACCAACAGCGGTGAATGTACACATGTGTTGTAGGCATATACAAAACGCACTTCAGAGAACCCGGCAGAACTCGTCAAGCGACCTGCTTGCCTACAAACCCATCATGCGACAAACAAAAAAGCCTCTCGCCCCAACGGGACGAAAGGTTTTTTCCGTGGTACCACCCGAATTCATGCATCTCAGGGAGGGAATAGTGGACCTGAGGGGGCTCGAACCCCTGACCTCATCCATGCCATGGATGCGCTCTTCCAGCTGCGCTACAGGCCCAAGTGATCTAAGATGCACACTTAGTATACGCGATATCGGGCGTCCCGGCAAGTCCTAAAGGCTCAGCAGGACTTTTTCACTAGTCCTGAAGCCGTTCAGAATTGCTGCTCACAGGCGAGTTCGGCCAATGTATGCAGCCTTGCACCAAACGGCTGCTCTCTGCCAAAGACCTGGCGTACTACTCCTGCTCATTGCCTTTTGATAAGTACACACTACCACGTTCTGACTTTTTTTTCAAGGCCGGGTGGTCTGTGCGGTGGAGATGAGGGGGCTCGAACCCCTGACCTCGACAGTGCGATTGTCGCGCTCTTCCAGCTGAGCTACATCCCCTTGACGTAGAGCATAATACCATGCGCTTGAGAAAAAGTAAAGGGGGTTGTCGATGAATTTTCCCTGGTGGCTCTGCTTACCTATTCGCCTTCGCGTAGAGCAAGCAGGTAGCGCCGCGCCTTGCGCTCGCTAGTCGCCGCACTCATTGCAACAAGCACATCACGTAACTTATGTGCATCCTGAATGTGCGCAACTTTTTCCCTGCTCAACTCCAACAGTGCGGGAAAGCGCGTCTGTATCACTGCCTTGATGCTTTCGCGAATACCCTCTTCCCGGCCTTCCTCACGGCCCTCTTCCCGGCCTTTAATCTCGCCCTCCCTGACCAGCGCTTTGTACATGGGAG
>CAXUEY010000240.1:0-6847 GCA_964250225.1 uncultured Ktedonobacteraceae bacterium
ACTCCCTCTGCTGATTAGTGGCGTGCTGGCGAAAGAGGCCAGGGCGCGCGCCTGGATGTGCCGCACGCGCTTGGTCAGACCAGCTTTGACATTTTCCGCATTCACCCACTGCAGCCCGACGTAGCGCAGGAGACACGCACGTTGGAGATCAATAAGGTCGTGTTCCTCTCATCGGCAGGCCAGCAGTTTACCTGGCTGCCGCCTCTCTTCACGTACCTACTGGTAGGTGCTGGCATGCTGTTGCTGGCTTTGCTGGTGACCTTGCTGGCGGCTGAGCGGCGCGCGGAACTGGGGATGAGTCGCGCCCTCGGTCTGAATCGTTTGCATCTCATGCAATTGCTGCTCTTCGAGGGATGTGGCTATGGGATACTCGCAGCACTGCTGGGCGTGCTATTGGGGGTGGGAGTGACTGCCCTGGAGTTGGCGCTATTCACCCTTTTGCCCAAACTTGGCGTAGGCGTGGCTGCCAACAGTGTGCCAGTCCCGGTACTGGCATCTGGCGCGCTGCATCTATGGCTGAGCTGGCAGAGCCTGCTCACTTCCTGGTGCCTTGGCGTGCTAGCAACCATTGGAACAATGCTGGTAACCGCGTTCTGGATTAGCCGTACCGATATTGTCGCGGCCATCCGTGACCTGGACACTCCTATGGAGGTGCGTCCCGCGCTGGTGAGTCTCTGGCGTATGCTCTGGTCACCAGGTTCAACGCCTGATGGCACACATATTATAGAGACACCCGCTCGGCATTTCTCATGTATAGGTGAGGCGCTGGCGGGACTCTTCTGGGGTCTCTTTGCACGCGGCCTGCTCTGCCTGCTGGCCGGATTGGTGCTGCTTGTTCTCTCCAATGATCTCGCAACGGGTTGGATGCGCCTGTTGGCAAGTACGCTTCTGCTCACCGGGGGCGCGCTCCTGGTGGGCTGGCTCCTGGCCCTGACGCGTACATCCGTGACGCCGGCCAGAAGGTTGAGCTTTAGGCTGATCGGTATCGGCTGGCTCGCTCTGGGGACGATTCAAAGCAATGCCTTCATCACGCTCTTCCAGTCGGTTGTGGACTTCAACGGGACGCCCTCAGGTATGGAGTTGTTGCTGAATATGTTGTTGCCAGTGACGGGCGCGGTGATCCTGGGGATGGCTAATCTCGATTTGCTGGCGGCTTTGCTCTCTCTGGGATTGCGACGAGCGCGCGGAGTCGCGCCCATCAGTCGCTTAAGTGTAGCCCATCCCTTGACCTTCCGTTTTCGCACAGGCATCACGGTTGCCCTGCTCAGCCTGATTATGTTCCTGATCTTATTGTTGGTCACAACCAACCTGGGCGCTATTCAAGAGGCAGAGGCGGCAAGCAGTTCGGGTGGCTTTCAGTTGCAGGCCACGACCTATGGCTCGCAGCTCGCGCGTTATCCCTCGTTATCGGCACAGTTGCAGAATCTGCAAACGCGCCGGGCGCTTGGGCAGGACTTTTCCGCAGTGGGCCTGGTACGCTTGATGTACGATTATCCTCAAGCCGGACAGATCCAACCGCTACAACTGGCATTGGATGGCGGGCAACTGATCTATGCGAAACGATTGTGACGGGTCGCATTCCGTTGGTCCAGGAAATATTTCAGCACAAGGACAGCAGAAAGTGAGAACAGATATGAACGAGCCAATCACTCTTCTTCTCGTGGATGATCATGCCCTGGTGCGCGAAGGTGCGCGAGCTTTTCTGGAGGCTCAACCAGACTTTGTTGTGGTGGGAAGCGTCGGTTCCGGTGGCGAGGCCGTGCTGCTAGCCGCAGACCTGGCGCCCGATGTGGTGCTCATGGACCTGGTTATGCCGGGTATGGATGGCATTGAGGCCACGCGTCTCTTGAAGCAGAGTAGCCCACGTTCGCAGGTGATTGTGCTCACCTCCTACCACGACGATGAGCACATCTTTCCCGCCATCCGCGCTGGCGCGCTCTCCTACCTGCTCAAAGATGTTCTGCTGCCCGAACTCGCCAGCGCGGTACGCAAAGCAAAGCTGCCACGGGGGAAGCAGTGATGAATCCCCACGTGGCAGCGCGTATTGCCCAGGAATTACAAACTATGCCTGCAAGTGACAACACCCGCTATACGCAGTTGAGCGAACGCGAGCAGGAGGTGCTGCACCTCATCGCCGAGGGCTTCCCCAACAGCGAAATTGCCCGGCGGCTGATCATCAGCGAAAAAACCGTGAAAAGCCATGTCAGCAACATTCTGAGCAAACTACACCTGTTGGACCGCACCCAGGCCGCAGTCTTCGCCTGGCGCGAAGGACTGGTCTCAGGTTTCCCATTGCAGTATCCTCAAAGTGGATCGTCGTTGAATAACGACCTGGCCTCCCCGCGCCTGGAGGTATTGTACGTGGATAAGTCGAAAAGATCAAGTGACTTTGCACCAGGTCGGTACAAAAAGGCTAGGTCCTCATAGCTCTCACCCATTGTCCCCATTATTCACATTAGCTGTCGGTGCCACCAGATCCGTTTGCGGATTCACCGGCAGTAACTTTGGCGGGCGTGGTGCCTGGTTAAAGTCAAAATCATTCGCCAGGTTTCCCAGAATCGGGACGTTCTCACGCACAGTTGGGCGCGGGTCGGGTCGGCCATCGGTCTTGGGATCGAGGCGCGAACCGTTTAGGAAGTCGTCCTCGATGAACTTGAGGTAGGCGTCAAAGCTCAAGGTCTGGTGGTCGATATAGCCCTGTCTGGCATAGGGACTGATGACCAGCCCTGGCACGCGCAGCCCATAGCCGTTCTCGTCGACACTCGGCGGCGTGATGTGATCATAAAAACCGCCCCAATCGTCCCACGAAAGGAAAATCGCCGTGCTGTTCCAGTCAGGCCCCTGCATAACCGCGTTGATCAGCGAGGTGACATAGGATTGCCCGGTGCTGACCAGGGCGGGCGGATGTTCGCTGACTTTGCCATTGGGCACCACCCAGGAGACAGCCGGCAGCGAGCCGTTTTTCGCGGCGGTGAAGAAGTGAGAGACATCCTGGACGTTGCCGAGCTGTCCATCCTGTTTGACCGTATCGAAGCCTGGCAGGGGATTCCAGATACCCGGCACCGCCGATTTCTGCTTGCCTGGTTGACAAAGCATCGCGTCATCTTCACAGTCAGGTTCATTGCCTTGCGAAAGATAGTAGCCCCAGCTGATCTTGTTCTTGTAGAGCAGATAGGTCAGGTCGGTCCAGGCGTAATCGTTCTTTGTGGTATTCGTGCCACTTGCGCCCTTGAGCGAATTTACGCAGCTTGAGGGTACGTTGGCCTGCGAGCACTTCGCTGACCAGGCCGAGACCAGAAAGAGGTGCGCTGGCAGGCTCCATGAAGCGTTCGGCTCAAACATATGGTCCTGCAAGACGTTGTTCTGGGCATACGCCCAGTAGTTGGGGATGTCGCTACCGTTGTGGTAGCCCATCACGTCGGGCGAGGTCGAGTTTGTGCAGATTGGATCGGTGGTATTGCCGCAGCCCCGGCGTCCCTGCTCTGCCTGCCCGATAAAGCCGTCCATTTTGCCACCATTGACATCAGCGGTGGCATTGCTCACGTTATGCGGGCCGCCGCCGTTCAAATCCTTGGGATCGTGAAATGGTTTGACGCACTGCCCGGTTTTGGGATCGTTGACGCACACCGTCGGCACACCGTTTTGCATGGGAATACCGTCGGCGCCTGGATACGTCCCAAAATACGAGTCAAACGAGCGATTCTCCTGCATAATCATAATAATATGTTTAATCTTGGAGATCCCCGGCTCCTGATGGAATGTCGAGTTCACAGAACTTGAGCTACATGCTCCTGCGAAAAGCAAAAGTGCGCCGAACAAACAGGCAGCAATGATGCTTCGACGCGACGGTTTATGCTTTTGCCTGCCTATGCGTCTGAATACGCTATGTACATCCATATAGCTGATCCTTTCCTGCAATGCGGTTATACCGCGCTGCTGAGTGAATACTCTTCTTTAGGTACACTACTCTTGCGAATGATTTTTGGCAATGTCGCTTGTATGTTGCTCGTAGGCTACCCTGCCTACCATAGCATACCTTGCATTTCTCAAGGCTCGTTCAAGAAATCCTCAAGGTTTGGTTGGCGAAGTATGATGACTCTGTAAAATCACAAAAAAGAGGAAAGGCGTGAGTTGCTGATGCGATGAGTTTTGGATCAATCAGGTGTCCTATAGGCGAGAGGAAATTGACACCTCTCGCCTATCGACGTGCAAAGGGAACACCTTCCGCGCACGTACTTTGTTTGAAAGGACAGAAATACATGAACAATGCATCGATATCCACCTCGTCATTACAGAACAAGCATGCCGTCATTTTTGGCGCTGGTGGTGCCGTTGGGACGGCGGTCGCCAAAGAGTTTGCAGCTCAAGGGGCCACGGTCTTTCTCTCCAGTCGTCAGCTTGCCTCCACTCAGCAGGTGGCAGCGTCCATTCAAAACGCTGGCGGCGTCGCCCATGCCGCAGAGGTCAATGCGCTTGACGAGCAGGCGGTGAATGCCTATCTCGACCACGTGGTACAGGAGGCGGGAAGCATTGATATTCTCTTGAATGTGATGGGTCCCCAGGCCAAAGACTATGGCAACTCGACCAGCACCCTGGAACTCCCCCTTGAGCAGTTTCTCTTGCCCTTGACGACGCTCGTCCCCTCGCAATTTATCACGGCTCGTGCAGCCGCGCGACATATGCGCCAGCAGCACGCGGGGGTGATCCTGTTTGTCACCGCGATTGTCGGGCGGGGTTTTGCCAACGCCACAGCTATTGGCTCGGCCTTTGGGGCCATGGAATCGCTCTTGAAATGCCTTGCGGTGGATCTGGGGCCTGCTGGAATCAGAGTCGTCGGTATTCGTTCCGGGGCGATGGCGGAGACCAGAACGATCCAGCAATCGGTGGAGAACGCTGTCCAACGGCTAGGGGTCTCGAAAGAGCAGGTTATCTCCCAATTTGAGCAGAGAACGCTATTGGGAAGCCTCCCAACTGTTGCCGACACAGCACGGCTGGCGGCGTTTCTCGCCTCGGATGGGGCGCGAGCCATCACCGGCGCGATTGTGAATGCTTCAAGCGGAAGCATCATCGATTGATCTGGCCGCCGCTCCCTTTTTCTGGCTCTCAGGTCTCGACCACTCCGAGTCAGTCACATCCCAGGCGTCCGCGTCTGGGGTGAAGAGGGATTGGCGCCTGTTTCTTTTGCGAGAGAGGGAGCGCGATGTCAGTGTGTCAGTTGACGCCCGCGCTCCCTCTCTGCCAGGTGGGCCTCTCACAGGGGTAAGGGGGGAAGCGTAGGTGGCAGGGCAAAGGACGAGAGGCCGGACGGCTCCAGGAACGCGATAAGGCTGGCAATCTGCTCACCCTCTATGCTTAGGACCACCAGCCCAATCAATTGAAAGACATCTGCTCCGGCCTCCTGCTGGTAGAGGCCGAAAGCCGGAGAGCCATTGGCGCGCGTGGGCAACAGGCGTCGTTGCCTGCCGGATGTGAAGATACGTGTTGCGAGCACTGTGGCAATGGCCGCGCGCCCATGGAACCAGACGGGACGGGGCGGCATAGTGAACCAGGCATCCTCTCGCAGGAGCGCTACAAATCCGGGGATATCGGCCTGTTCCCAGAGGCGCACATAGCGGTCAAGGAGCTCTTGCAATGGGGGGCGAGGCGGAGCCAGCGGGGCCTCGTTGGCGACATTGTGCTGACGCAACGCGCGGCGCGCGCGCTGCAAAGAGGAATTGACCGCGGGTACGGAGAGGTTGAGCCATTCGGCGACTTCGGAGGTCGGCCATTCCAGCACCTCACGCAAGAGCAGAATGGCCCGCTGCGCTGGTGGTAAGTGCTGCAGGACGATCAGGAAAGCCAGGGTGGTCTGTTCGCGCCTCTCCGCAACGTCATGCGGATCGCTGTGCGCATCGGCGAGCACATCATCGGGGAACGGCTCTAACCAGATCGGCTCCTGTATTCGTGGTGGCACAGGGCTGCCGGGATCGCTTTGGGGATGCATCTCTGGTGGCAAGGACCGCCGAGGCACGCGCCGCAGCCGATTGAGGCATAGATTGGTGGCGATGCGATATAACCAGGCCCGGTACGACGCTGGACTCGCGAGGGTGAGGCGTTTCTCCCATGCTCGTAACAAGGCCTCTTGCACGAGATCTTCGGCGTCATGGAATGAACCCACCATCCGATAGCAATGCACACTGAGTTCACGTCGATACGGCTCCGTCAGGGTCTCGAACGCCATCTGATCGCCTGCCTGGGCGGCAAGCACCAGGGCGGTCTGGGTTGGGGTCTCTATCAAGCTCTCTGCTCCTCTCATTTCAGGTTGCCTGGTGCGTCGTGGGTTATCATTGTTGAGCTATCTCCCATTGCGGTATGGACTCTAGAGCAAGCATGGAGCGTCCCCTACCACTCCCCATATTCATACTTCGTCTCCCGCTCAATCAGCGCGATCTCTTCCTCGCTCAGCCCATACACAGCGTACACTGCCGCTTTGCTTTTTCGGCACGCGATCCACCGCCTCTCTCGGAAAATACGATTATTTCATCAGTGACTCTACTGTATCACAGGTCTTGCTGGCGAACAAGGGCGCATGGAGTCGCGTGGTACCAAAGGCTCTGGTTCCCGCCTCACCCATCTGCGTCACGACCTGTGGCGTGCTGACTATTGAGCCTGCACCGGGACAACAATATCACTGGAAATTCCGCGGATTGCACAATCAAGAACGCGGATTTCTCTTGCCTGTTTCTTGCTTTCAAATTCGTGTGCCCTGCAGAGTTGAGCCAAAGGCGCAACCCGTTGGACATCCTGTGAGTGGCGATCTTCCAAAACGTGGCACACGCCTGGGGTGGTGGGTCGCTTGGGAAAGCTG
>CAXUEY010000241.1:0-6780 GCA_964250225.1 uncultured Ktedonobacteraceae bacterium
TGCCATTACAAGCGCAGAAGCACTCTCGTCAGTCATCTACAACTGTAGGACTAGCGTGACCACGGCCTTGCCCAGTGTATAGGTTGTGCGAAAATTCTCCTGGTACGAGCTAAAGGTGAGCCGCATATAGTGCAGCAGGTTGCGTGTCACCTCAAAACTCTCTACACACTCCTCCTCTTCAAGCACACCATCCGGCGTCATACGTTTGTAGGTCAGGGTGACGCGCTCTCCCTCATCCCGCAGACGAATAAAATCTTCATAGGGCGAGCCAGGAATAAAGAACACACAGCGCCGCAAGAGTTGGCGGGGCGTGGCCACCGTGCCGCCCTGACGCGTGAGTTGCTCCAGGACGAGTACTGGTTCTGGAACGAGAAATTTCAGTTCGTGTTCAATTTGCATGAAAGATCCTTCATAGAGAGTTATCATTTCAGAGATCGGTGATTGTTAGCTCGAATGAGTCATCATCTTCTGATTTCGTCGCAGCAGCATTTGGATTTGCTGCGATTTGTTCATTCTGCTCGATACCCACAACACTCGCAATCGAAGCACTCCCCCATATGCGTCGTTCTCTGTACAACGCTAGAATCATCAGGCTGAGCACGATTATCAGCGTGATCCCGACTATGATGGGTGTAATTGGTCGAAAATGTATAAAAGGCAATAAAGGATTGCGCTGGATGTCTCTGGTCTCAGCAAAGACCGTTGGTATATCAAGGCAGGGTCTCCAGCGATTTGGTGGCCTCAATCTGGGCGCGCAGGAGGGTAGCATCGAAGCGCGTGATACGCCCGATGCCACCCTCCCCGGCTAGCAGACGCCGCCAGCACATCGTCACGTCATTGCCCAGCGAAATGGCTACGCCTATGCCCGACACGACGATACGGCGTTGTAGTTGTACGTCAGGAGCTATGCTACGAGCAGACGCCGGACTCACAACTGGCCTCGTCCTCCTGCGTGACATGCTCGTCGATCTCGAAACCCATGTCCGCGAGCATTTGCCAGGTTTCTTGATACGCTTGCCCGGCTGTCGTCAAATAGCCAGAGACGAAGACCGAGTTCGCCGCGTAGAGTGCCAACGGTTGCAGCGAACGTAGGTGAACCTCGCGTCCGGCAGCCACACGCAGTTCTTGCGCGGGATTGACCAGGCGCATCAGGCAGAGGATGCGCAGGCAATCATAGGGGCGAATATAGTCTTTATCGGCGAAAGGCGTACCTTGCATGGGCAAGAGAAAGTTGATCGGGATCGACTGCGGCTCCAGTTCGCGCAAGGCCAGAGCCACGTCGATAATATCCTCTTCGTTCTCGCCCTGGCCGAAAATCGCGCCTGAGCAGAGCTTTAAGCCAGCTTTGCGGGCCGCGAGCAGGGTGCCGATACGATCCTGGTAGGTGTGCGTTGTGCAAATCTCTGGATAATAGCGCTCACTGGTATTCAGGTTGTGGTTGAATTGCTCGACACCCGCCTCGTAGAGCACACGCGCCTTCTCTTCAGAAATCAGCCCCATGCTGCAACAAATCGCAATATCGACCTCTGCTTTGATGGCACGCACAGCCTGGGCCACGAAATTAATCTCGCGGTCGGTTGCGCCGCGCGTGCTGATGACCATGCAGTAACGCAGACATTTTGCCTCTTTCGCCTTGCGAGCACCCTCCAGCAGGCGTTTCTGACTGACC
Organism: uncultured Ktedonobacteraceae bacterium; assembly: GCA_964250225.1. Taxonomy (GTDB): domain Bacteria; phylum Chloroflexota; class Ktedonobacteria; order Ktedonobacterales; family Ktedonobacteraceae; genus Paraktedonobacter. The sequence continues at coordinate 1,670 of CAXUEY010000241.1, forward strand.
ATTGGATAGCGCTCGATCTCGGCGGTGGAGATACGCGACTGCGAACAATAATGGCAGTCTTCGGGACAGAGGCCGCTCTTGGCGTTCATCAACATGTGCAGGTGGACGCGTTTGCCACAAAAATGCTCGCGCACGCGATAGGTCGCGCCGAGCAAATCAAGCACGCGCTCATCCGGGCAACGCAGGACTGCCTGGCACTCATCCCTGCTAAGCTGGCCACCTGCGATAACGTTGTCTGCCAGCGTATGAAAATACTGAGTATTCACAAACCTTCCCTTTTTCAATGGAACTATTCAGAACTGAACTCTACCATAGCTACTATTACATCCCGCTCGCCTATCCCGTGAGCAGAGCCGCGACATCGATGGCCGCTCCCAAACGAGCGAGGGACTCTGCCGTGTGCTCACGCGTGTAGGGAACCACCCCCAGCAGCGGAGCGCGACCCCAGCGGCGCAACGAGGCGATGTTACTCGCCTGGGAGCTATCCGAGAACTGTGGCTCCAGCGTGTTCAGCACAATGCCATGCACGTGGCAGCGTTGCGCGGCGACGGTGACGGTCAGCGCGGTGTGATTGATTGTTCCCAGCACGTTGCGCGCCACGACAACCATCGGCAAATGCAACAGCGCGCACAGGTCCAGGTAGTTCTGATCCTCGGTCAGCGGCACCAGCAGGCCGCCAGCTCCCTCGACCAGCACAATATCATACACAGCCGCCAGTTGCGCATAACAGGCGGCGATGTGCTGAAGATCGATGACAACCCCCTCGCGTTCGGCAGCCACCGCCGGAGCGACTGGCTCACGCAAACGATAGGGCGTCACCACCTCTTCGGGAGCCTCGCAGCCTGAGATCGTGCGTAAAAAACTCGCGTCGGCGGCTATCGGGCGTCCATCGCGCTCCTCGCAGCCGGTCTCAGCAGGCTTCATCACACCAACGCGCAGACCTTGCTGGCGCAAGGTGCAGGCGAGAATGGCCGTGGTCATGGTTTTGCCGACGCCGGTATCGGTGCCGGTGATAAATATACCTCTACCCATGTTGCTTTACTCGACCTCCTGCGCAACAGCTAGAATCGACTCCTCAGTGACCCGCAACAGGCTGGCGAGTTCGCTTTCCGAGATCACCAGGGGCGGCATCAACACGATCACGTCCGAGAGTGGGCGCAGCATGACGCCGCGTGTGCGTGCCTCTTTCATCACGCGCACACCGATCTTCTGCTCAGCCGGAAAGGGTGTCGAGAGCTGCTTGTGGGGTGCCAGTTCGATGCCAGCCACCAGGCCGCACTGACGAACCTCCGCGACGAGCGGCAGCCCCTTGAGATGCTCCAGCCCCCGACACAACTGCTCGATGCGCGGCTGGATTTTCGCCAGTGTCTGCTCTTTTTCAAACAGGTCCAGGCTGGCCAGAGCAGCCGCGCAAGCCAGGGCATTGCCGGTATAACTGTGGCCGTGATAGAACGTGCGGCCCTCACCCAAAAAGGCCTGATAGATCTTCTCCGTGGTCAGGGTCGCGGCCAGTGGCAGATAGCCCGCGCTGATACCTTTGGCGAGTCCCATGATATCCGGCTCGACGCCCTCGTGCTCGCAAGCAAACATCTTGCCCGTGCGCCCAAAGCCCGTCGCGACCTCATCCACGATAAATAAGGCCCCATAGCGTCTGGCGATCTCCGCAACCGCCCGCGTGTAGCCGCGTGGATAGGTGCGTATCCCGGCAGCGCCCTGGAACAGCGGCTCCATCGTAAGCGCGGCAAGCTGATGCGCGTTCTGAGCGACCACGCGCGCGATCTCATCCAGGCAGGGCATACGGCACTCGTGGCAGGTGGGCTGCATACCACAGGTGCAGGCAACGGTCTCATCAACAGCGATGGTCGGAAAAAATAAATGCGTGTAGGCCTGGCGATACACGTCGATGCCGCCAATGCTCATCGATCCCACCGTATCCCCGTGATAGGCGTTATGAATCGAGAGAAAGAAACGCTTCTCCGGCTGGGGCGGACTGGCCTGCTGCCAATATTGATAGGCAATCTTCAGGGCAATCTCCATTGCCGCAGCCCCGGTATCGGAGTAGAAAATCCGACTCAACTGGCCCGGAGCGATCTCGACCAGGCGCTTACCGAGCTGCACAGCCAGGGGATGGGTCAGGCCCAGCATCGTGCTATGGGCCAGCGTGTCGAGCTGGCGCTTAATAGCCGCGTTGATCTCAGGATGGCGGTGCCCATGAATGTTAACCCAGAGCGAGGAGACGCCATCCAGGTAGCGCTTGCCCTCAATGTCGATTAAATAACAGCCCTCTGCCTGCTCAATCACCACCTGCGGCTCCGCTTCCCAGGTCTGCTGCTGTGTAAAGGGGTGCCAGAGATAGCGCTTATCATCCTGTTCATACGTTGTTGATACTGGTGCCGTATATCTATTTTCTAGAGCCATAGGCTGTACTTATCTTTCCTTTCTACACTCCCGTTTGAAATTATCTATGCCTGAACAGAGTGCGTTAGATCAGGCCCATACGTTTCCCAATTCCGCCAATCGTCTCTACCGCAAACGCCAGATCTTGCTCACTATGACTCGCCATGATGCTAAAACGGATGCGCGCGGCCCCCATTGGCACCGTGGGCGGTCGAATGGCCACCGCGTAGATACCCGCCTCGCGCAACAATTCCGCCATCTGTAAAGCCCGTCCCGCATCACCGACCAGGATGGGAATAATCTGCGTCTCCGAGTCCAGCGTCTCAAAACCCAACGCCTGGAGTTGCGTGCGCAAGAAGGCGGCTTTGCGTTGCAGTTGCGCGGCCAGATCGGGCTGCTGCTGCAAGAGTTCCAGCGCGGCTACACAGGCGGCGAGCTGCGCGGGTGGCGAAGCTGTCGTAAAAATAAAGTGACGCGCCACATTCACCAGATACTCTTTAATAAGCGTGCTCGACGTAACGCACGCGCCCGTACTCCCCAACGCCTTGCTGAGCGTGTGGACCGTCGCGGTTACTTCCCGCGTCAGGCCAGCCTGCGCCACGAGTCCGCGCCCGCCTGGTCCCACGCAGCCCGTCGCGTGCGCCTCATCCACGACCAGCAACGCGTCGTACTGGCGGCAGAGTTGAGCGATGGCGCCCAGGGGAGCCACGTCGCCATCCATGCTGAACACACTGTCAGTCACGATCAGACGTGTACCATGCTGCCCGGATTGCTGCACTTCCGCCAGTTGACGAGCCAGATCCGCTGTATCGCGATGTGCGTAGATGCGACACTCCGCGCCGCTCAGCCGACAGCCATCGATGATACTGGCGTGGTTGAGCGCGTCGCTCAGGATCACGTCACGCGGTCCCACCAGCGAACTGATTACGCCCATATTGGCGGCGTAGCCGCTGCTAAATAGCAGCGCCGCCTCGCTCTCTATAAACGCGGCCATCTGCTCTTCCAGAAGGACGTGTAGTGGCGTAGTTCCGACGATCAGACGCGAAGAACCCGTCCCGCAACCATACACCTGAATAGCCTCAATCGCCGCCTCTTTCAGGTGTGGATGGTCAGCGAAACCGAGATAATTATTTGAGCTGAGATTGAGCAGTCGGCGCGCATTGAGCGTAATCCAGGGGGCCGTTGCCTGAGCGAGAGGGGTCAGCCGCCGCGACAGATTGCGCCGCCGTATGGCATCTAAACGTCGTCCAACGAACGCCAGCGCGGAAGTGCTCTCTGACAATCTAGCCCACCAGATCCTTTGCTTTCAAAATGACGATCTCTGAGACCGTAGCATAGCTGGGCATATTATAGCATGCGGCGTCCAGGAAGGCAGACGAGGTTCTCTGAAAAACCTGTGCAGAATATCGAAAAATACGTTATAATAGATGAGCCATAAAAAGAACTTGTATGAAGGTGAAGCGATGAAAATCCTTGTAGGCACGAGAAATCCCGCGAAATTTGACCGCTATCGCACCATTTTACAGCACATTTCAGGAGTAGAAGTCTGCTCTCTCAACGACGTCCAGCTCGATCTCATCGTAGAGGAAGATGGCATAAGCGCGGAGGATAATGCTCGGAAGAAGGCACGAGCCTACGCTGATGCCGCTCATATACCAACCTTGAGCGTAGATGAAGCCTTATACTTTGCCGCATTGCCAGAAAGCGAGCAACCAGGCGTCTATGTGAGAAGGTATGGGGGCAAAGAAGCAACCGACGAAGAGATGCTGGCACTTTATGTGGAAAAGATTCAGCAGATAGCTCCACAAAAACGCCAGGCTGTCTGGATCTATGCCATTTGTCTGGCACTACCACATGCCGAGGAGTTCTGCGCTCAGGTCAGAATAGAAGCAGTATTTACTGACATTCCTCGATTGCCGCTTCTCCCAGGCTATCCGCTGAGTTCCATCCTTGTAGATCCGTCTCTGGGCAAATCGCTGAGGGATCTGACTTCAGAGGAAGAGAAGCAGCGCCTCCAGCCTGTTTATGTGCAGGTGGAGAGCGTTGTGAAAGCGGCCTTTGCTTGTAGATAGATGCACAGAGATAGTAATAAGAAAGGAAAGCGAGAATTATGCGCAATTCTGTCAAAGCCTTGATTGTCCAGAATAGTCGCCTGCTTGTACTCAGGTGCAGCGAGAGATTCAACAAGGATTTTGATGAGTATTTGTGCCTGCCGGGTGCGAGGGCAGAAGCACGGCGAAACATTAGAGCAGGCTCTTCATCGCGAATGCCTGGAAGAGATCAATGTTGATGTCGAAGTGAAGGAACTGGTCTTTCTACGTGAATATATCGGGAAGAATCACGGCTTCGCGAAGCATAAAGATACGCACCAGATCGATTTTTTCTTTCGTTGCACTATCCTCGCTGGAGAGCCAGCTATTGGCCACATCCCAGACACTGACCAGGTCGGTGTCGCGTGGATCGCGCTAGACGAACTCGAAACTGCTAATTTCTGGCCACGCGCGATGAGGCTGCTTCTCGCAACAGTTCTGCGCTCTGAAGACGCACCACCCTCTCCCATCTACCTGGGCGATATCAATTGAGCCGCGTTGCGGCTAAACATGGCGATATACAGAGATGTTCGTTTGGAGAGAGGCAACGCCGAAAATGGAGTGAGGTTTATCCCCCACCTACCAGCGTGACAATCTCCAGCTTACTTCCCTCGTGCAACACCA
>CAXUEY010000242.1:0-4928 GCA_964250225.1 uncultured Ktedonobacteraceae bacterium
CCTCTGGGGGACGTCACGCGTAGCGGGCCAGCTCGCCTGGCCCGTGGGGGAGGCTATTTATATACTTTTTCTGCTCATCTAATATATTTTTGTTTTTCGGTTTCCTGATCTTTTCCAAAACCAGGCTGCCATTCTATCAAATCACCATTAGCGGCAATTTTTTTCAACGTCTTAGTATTGACTGCTTGATCCTTTCTTTGCGATTGTTGTAATGTGTACACGTTATATAGCTTGATGTCTGCCATGCTTAAATAGACCGTTACACTGCTTGAGAGCATGACGGCCTATCTAAAGCCTGGACCGATCAGTGCTGAAGCCGTAGCACTGTTATCGCAACGACCAGAACTAAACCCAGTATAATCAGGACAATAAGAGCAAGTGTTCGATAGTTGAGCCGTTTTCTTTGAGGTGCTTTGAGGTACAGTGGAGCCGATTGAATATATTTCATCGGGCGCTGCTGTTCGAGAACCGAAACAGGCGCTTTCGGCGTAGGCACCTCGAACGGATCATCAAGTTTATGAGGGTAGATGGTCGTGAAACATAGGGGAGTGGTCGCGCTGACTTCTCTCCACCTCCTTATGGTTGGCGTATTCATCAACATAGAGGTCAGCGAATTTCTCAATCTGAGCAAGGTAGGTTGTGTGGTTTCGCGTGTCGAGGTGTAGCATCTCTAGCGCACGAATAGCTGCCTGGTAATGTATCTGATGAGACGATAATTGTTTACTCTGGGTAAGATTCTCTGCTCTGTCCTCGCGCGCTTTGCGTTTAATTCGTCGTGTATGTTCATCAGGAAGACTTCCATTACCTATACTGCTCTCCAGATACACACCATACTCTTCCAGGAAAGCATCAACGTAAATATCACGAAGTTGAGCTGGATTTCTACCTCCCGCCATCTCCACAGTTACATGGTCTCTGGCATAGGTGAGACCTTGAGATCTCGTATAGGAAAGCAGCTCTTCTTTTGTGGACGGATCGCCAAAATTGGCAAGGTCTTCCTCAACCTTCCTCGCTGCATCCATTCGCGCGTGATATTTCAACTCTTTCAGAGGATCGGGCTTCAGCCTCTCCAATGGTGTAGTTGTGGGATACTCATTAACGATATCCGCACTGCCAATAGCCTTGATCTGCATGTTGTTCTCATCGAGTGCCACAACAAAAATCCTTTCTCTATGCGTAAACTTGAAATGGACGTGGACCACTACAACACGAGCTTCAGGAACGAATGAATGAGTGAAACGCTTAAAACGGTGCTCTTGTAGATGACGCCAAGCATCGGAACCATGTCGCCCATAGCGGTGATTCATAGCTTTTCACTATTTTTCATCAAAACAAAATAACTACAACTCTGTCTTATATTAAGTATAATCATATTTCAATTTATGTCAATCAAACAAAGGTTCTTTCTTTCATAAATTGGCTTGTAAATTGTGCATCAAAAGCTATGAAAATTTGCTGGCATGCATGAATCCGGCTGACAAATGGCAGCGTAGTGAACCTGATCCTTCAATATTCGAGCCGGCAATCGTCTTTATACTGACCAACAACTCTTGCATACGACGCTGAATTGGGTTAGTATGAGAGACAGAGCTACAGACGTGTGATCGATACCCATACCGGGTAGTTTGGTGAGGCGTGGTCACGGTGTTGGGTACGATACACGTGAATATGCATTGCTGATCGGGTCGATCAAGGTGAAGAGAGGAGTCATGGCATGGAACGAGAAGAAGAAGGAGCCTATCTCAAACAGGTAGCCATTTTTGCAAATCTGGCGCAAGAAGACATTGAGGACTTGATGGCGGTGGCTAAACGACGCTCTTTTCGCGCGGGCGAGGTTATTTTTCACCGTGATGATCCCGGCCAGGTACTCTATCTCATCAAAGAAGGCAAAGTAAAAATTTGCCTGATCAGCCCGGATGGACAGGAGATCTCGCTGGCCGTACTTGGTGTGGGCGAGTATTTTGGAGAATTTGCCCTCTATGACGGCTTGCCGCGTTCAGCAGACGCCATCGCTATCGAAAAAGCCGAGTGCTACACCCTGCAACGCAACGACTTCCAGAATGCGATTATGAAAAACCCCAAAATTGCCATCCAGGTGCTGGAAGCGCTCTCTAAACGCTTGCGCAACACCGATAACATGGTCGAGGATCTGATTTTCCTCGATGTCTATGGGCGCGTGGCGAAAAAATTATTAGAACTCTCCTCCATGCATGGCCGCAACGTCGAGAACGGCATATGTATTGATGTACGTCTGACCCAGCAGGAACTGGCCTCGATGGTCGGCGCTTCGCGGGAAAGCGTGAATAAAGTCATGGGATATTTCACCGATAAAGGCTATATCAGCACCGACAAACATCGGGTGACATTGCACCGGACCAACGAGTTGAAGCGCCGCATCTATTAGCAGCTAGATCCTCAAGGTGGTCCAGGCAGCCATCCTTTCAACTGCCTGGGCCACCTCTGGCTGAAGATTACCCATCACATCGATACCTGTCCACATCGCGAGAGTACATCGTTTGTTAGCGGCACCCTGTCCCCGTTCGACCAATTGGCCGCCATCTTCGCGTTTCTCTTCACCATCAGCCGCGATTTTTGCCCACTACAGGCGTGTCAGGCGGAAGGACGTTCTGAAGAGGTACTACTTCGTGACCGTTGCAAGTCTGGAACCGTTGTGTTGTGTAGAATACTTGTAATCGCTGTGCTCTATCTCCTGGCGCACCAGGAGGGCAGGCGTTTACGAACGATGGGGAGCATATTCTCGTTCGCGCCAGCTGGAGTTGAGCATATCCTCCCTGGTGACCTTCCTCACCGACCAGTAGCATGGCAAGAAGCAGGTATGGGCGGTGGGTGAACATCACAATCAGAGACGACAAGGCACTTGCGCAAAGAGGACGGCTAGCATCTGACCTCGGCAACAGCGATTATTGGAGATACATGCATGAAAACTTTGATCATCATCCCAACGTACAACGAACTGGAGAATCTGCCTCCTCTGCTCAAGGAGATTTTCTCATACGCGCCCGCCACGGACATTCTGATCGTTGATGACAACTCGCCCGATGGTACCGGGGAGTTGGCCGACAGGATGAGCGCAGAGAATCCCCACATCCACGTCCTGCATCGCGCTGGCAAACTGGGCCTCGGCACAGCCTACATTGCAGGCTTCCACTATGCTATCGATCATGGATACGATGCGGCTTTTGAGATGGATGCTGACTTTTCGCACGATCCCCGCTATTTGCCCGATTTCCTGAAAAAAATCGAGCAGGCCGATCTGGTGATTGGCTCACGCTATGTTCCGGGGGGCAGCACTCCAAACTGGTCATTTTCGCGACGCTTTATCAGTGGTGGCGGCAACATTTTCTCACGTGTAGTCCTGGGCCTGCGCGTGCATGACTGTACCGCTGGTTTTCGTTGTTACCGACGCGAGGTTCTGGAGAACATTGGCTTTGATACCATCCAATCACAGGGTTACGGTTTCCAGGTCGAAATGGCCTATCGTGTACAGAAGCTAGAGTATAAGATTGTCGAAACGCCGATTGTCTTTATGGATCGGCGCGTGGGCAAGTCCAAAATGTCGCGTGCGATTTTTGTCGAAGGCTTCGTTAATGTCTTGCGCGCGCGCTTCAGAAAATTACCCGCGGCCACGCCAGCCAGCTCTCTGCCAAACACTCCCCCCGTGACCAGTCAGGAAACGAGGTCACAGATCGAGCAGGAATCTGTCAGCAGCAAGTAAGATCAGGATATGTATCTGCATATAAAAACGTCGCTATTTTAGCGGCGTTTTTTCTTTTTCTTGCCCGGTGCCCACGCGGGCTTCTCCTCTTCCTCATCGCAATAGGGGGAATCCAGGCCATATTTGTGGCGCATAGCTATCCGATGGCGGGCCCGCCGCTCCATATCGCGCGGAGCTGCATACACCTGCCGCTCAAGATGGCTCGTCGTTTGAGCGGTCCCCCCTTGCCGGGTCGCAGATTGCTGGACCTCGATATCGTCGCTATAGATCTCCACCTCGCGTCCCGCGCTGCACGCGTCGGCAGCCAGGCGTGCAATGACACTATCGGCAGTCTCGCCATGACGGGAATAGATAATACGAATACGCCGCTCGTGACTGGTCTGTTCGTGTACCGCATCTCCATCGAAAACGACGATCACCTGATGCGGAGTATGGCGATAGCGATTGATCAGCAAGGTAATCAACTGCGCGCGCGCCGCAGCCAGAGCTTGCACGCGTGCAGCCTGAAACGCTTGCACACGTTTAATAACGTTATAGCCATCAACCAGGATATCGCGTCCCACAGTCCTCTTTTTTTACGCCTTTCTCAGATATTCTGAGAAAGATTATAGCGCATCAGGCTACCTACAGTAAAATCCCTGCTTTCAATTATAGGAGAGACAGGGGTGACGTGTCTGGACCTGATCCCTCAGAGGTGCATCCTCTGAGAAGCTATTGATCTCAGCCTGGGGAGTAGTCACAGCTTAGATCGCCTGAAAAAGATACGCAATCTCCGCCCGAATATCGACGTGGATCAGGTGCAAAAACACTGCATTCATATGAGCAGAGCGCGCGGCAAGCGCGATCATCAGGATCAGCGCCAGGAGAATTGCCGCCATAATCACAATCCCCACATTCTCGATCCACGCGATCAGGTTTATGCCGCTAGATTGACGTTGGGCGCGTGCAATAGCCTCTGCCAGCGTACCCGCCGTCTCCCCAAAGGAGTCAGCGCGTTGTGATGAAGGAACGATTTCCTCCCACTGGCCTGGCCACGCAGTAGCTGGAACATTGGCATGAGCAGCGCGAAGCACTTCGTTCATCTGATTACTCCCCGCTAATTGTGTCTCCGGGTACCCCTGGCTATTATCCACCAATTGTGTCTCTGGCTGCTCCCGACGACTGTCCACCAATTGTGTCTCTGGCTGCTCCC
>CAXUEY010000242.1:5028-6649 GCA_964250225.1 uncultured Ktedonobacteraceae bacterium
TCTGGCTGCTCCCGACGACTGTCCACCAATTGTGTCTCTGGCTGCTCCCAGCTACTTCTTGCAGATTGTGTCCCTGTGCTCTCCCGACGACGTTCCAAGACTTGCCCATCTGCGGACGCCAGATTGTTCTCTCTAGCCTGTACCATAGCATTGTTTTGACAACGTTCCACTGCTTGCGTATTCACATTTACCTGGCAAAGCTCCGGCCTCTGCACATCCCCACTCACCTGGTTACGTTCTAATGCCTGTGCATTCACACTTATCTGACGTTCTTCCATCACCTGCGTAGCCGCATCCTGCTGACCAGGTTCCCATACCTGTCCATCCGCACTGGTCAGACTACATTCCAACCCCTGGGCAATCGAACCTTCCTCGTTGCCCTTTAACGTTTGCACCTCGTCTGTTCCCTGGCCGATTGCCAGCGGTTGGTGCTCCTGATACGTTGCGGCCTGTTTTGGTGTGGCAATCTGATGCTCTGCCTGATGGTCCAGCATTCCCTGAAGCCAGGGCGGATAGGATGAGCACGCAAGCGCTGAGATCGACGCGGGTTGCGTGATGGTAGCTAATCTAGCAGCCGCTAGCGGTTCAGGGGGTGGAGAAGCCTCAATTCGGCTGGCGGCTCGCATACGTTTAGGAAGCGCGGTTTTCGACAGATAAAAACGCCCGTTGCGCATGCACGTCAGAGGCAGGCCAGCCGTCTGCTCCTGCTGGGGCAAGACGGTGGGAGCAAAGACCAGTCCCTCAAGCGAGGGAACTGGCGAGAGAAAAGGCAGGTGTGCTTCCTCTCCACAGGCGGTACAAACGTGATGCACCGGGTTCCAGCATTGTGGACATGCTGGTCGCTGGCAGCGAAAACAGAAATGGCACACATGCAGAAACGCTGCCTCCAGAACCGCGAACGAACTTCGATCAACCTCCTGTTGAGAAAAGGCGGGCAGATAAACCGCCTGACAAATAGGACAGGTCACAATTTTGAGCGTCTCATTTTGAGAAAACAAATCATGGGCATTATCATCCGCCAGACGGGGAATATCGGCAATAGCCTGTACATTTTGAAGCATAAGAAAACTCCTGACCATGTAGGGAGCACCCACCACACAACATACCAGAATTGGTTCATCTTTAGTATAAAGAGCGCCACGAAATGTGAAAGTCTCCAGGCCACCCGGCATACAGAGCGAGAAATTGCCAGATCTGGCAGCCCACGTAAAATTGCTCCCCCAAAGGGGTTGACAGCACGCGCAGGATTCTGGTATTATCCTTGTGCACCGAGGAAGCCACAAAAAAGCTTCTGACGAGCACCCAGGAGCCGTGGTGTAGTGGCCTAACATGCCTGCCTGTCACGCAGGAGACCGCGGGTTCGAATCCCGTCGGCTCCGTCTTTGACAACTTTTCCGGGGGGTGTGACACACCATCAAGGTGATTCACCTACCCCGGTTTTGTTTGCTCCTAAACATGAACTCCGAATCCCGTCGGCTCCGCCATCGCTCCCGAAACGTTAATCACATTTCGGAAGCTTCTTTCTATTCCCGAACTTCTTCGAGGAAGCGCAGTAACTATTCAGGGCCCCGCCCATCGGCCAGGCAAGCTGGCCGACTACACGTGACGTGCTCGCGAGGCC
>CAXUEY010000243.1:0-6491 GCA_964250225.1 uncultured Ktedonobacteraceae bacterium
GTGACATTGATAGCTTGCCCGGTCATATAAGCGGCTCGGTCACTCAAGAGAAACACGACAACACGTGCAACGTCCTCTGGCTCCTCCAATCTCCCCAGAGGGATCGCGTGCAGATACTCAGCAAGGACATCTTCAGCGCTGATGCCGCGCAGTTTCGCCTCCCACGCGACTTCACGCTCTTGCATAGAGGTATGTACATAGCCTGGGCAGACAGCGTTCACCCGGATATTGTTGGCCGCTGTTTCCAGCGCCAGCGCCTGCGTGAAACCGATGACGGCAAACTTGGATGCAGAATAATGGGCGAGAAGTGGGGCGGCCTTTTTGCCAGCCATTGACGCGAGGTTGACGATGCTTCCACCTGCGTTCTGGCGCAACAGATAACGGACCTCAGCCTGACAGCAGAGAAAGATGCCTTTGGCATTCACATCCATGTTGAAGTCCCAGTCGGACTCGCTCAGGTCAACCACGCGCGCCATAGAGGAGACCCCCGCGTTATTGACGGCAATCTCCAGCCCTCCCAACCGGTTCACTGCTTCCTCTAACTGTGCACTCACTCCTGCTGCATCACGCACATCAAGTTGAGCGGCCCAGATGCGTGCCTCTGGCCGAATTTCCCTGGCCTCAACAGCGGCATGCTGTGCCGACTCACCATTGAGATCTGTCAAGTAGAGGTCAGCGCCTTCTCGCACCATTTCAAGCGCGATTGCGCGGCCAATACCGGCCCCTGCCCCCGTGATAAATCCACGCAAGCCTACTAGTAACATTTCGCTTCCTCTTCTCATGCTCAATGCGATAGAACGAACGTGTATACGGCTTTTACACATCAAGGTGTGCCAGTTCGCCGTCCAGCTGCCGGAGCTCCGGCAGAAGTGATTGCAAGCGGACATACAGCTCTCGATAGATGGAACTGCCCTTGCGATAGCGCTCAGCCGCGCTCCTTTGCGGCTGAAACGTCTGCCCAGGGACAATAAAGCGGGCGATCTCATTCCAGTCGTTGAACATACCGACCCCCATGGCGGCGACGAAAGCCACGCCTAGCGCGGATGCAGCATCACCCGCAACTACTTGCACGGGGAGATCGATCACATCCGCAGCAATCTGCATCCAGACCTGGCTCCGACTCCCACCATCGGCTGCAGAGACACGTCGAATCGGGCGTCCAGCCTCGCGTAGCAGCGCGAAATGATGGGCGAAGCCATAACAGACTGCCTCCAGAACTGAACGGTAGAGATGAGCCCGCGTATGATGCAACATCACACCGGCGAATACACCGCGCGCGCCTGGATCAAAGATAGGCGTCTTCTCACCCAGGAAATACGGCAGGAGCAGAATGCCACCGGCTCCAGGCGGAACGGTTGCTGCCTCGCGATCCAGATCAGCGGGCGATGCACCACCTGCAAGTTCGCGCGCAAACCATTTTACTAACGAGCCGCTCGTAGCCATACAGCCATTGATCAGTGTCAGGCCAGGGATATCATGATAGTCAAAGTAGAAATGGGGATCAGGTTCAGGATTGTCCGCACAATAGAGAATATCCCCCGCGCCGCCAAACTTGAGGAGGACATCCCCATTCTGCGTCAGGCCAGAGGCTAAGGCCGCCGCAACATGATCAGCGCTCCCAGCGACAACAGGCGTCCCCGCACGCAACCCAGTCTGCCCTGCAGCTTCCTCGCTGACACCTGCAACGATTTGGGATGGCTGATGAATTGGCGGGAACAGTGCCGGGTCGAGCCCTGCATGTTCCAGGTAGGGCTGATGCCACTGGTGCCGTTGGATGTCGTATAACGCGCTTTCCGCCGCCCAGTTTTCCTCTAGCGAGAGCTGGCCGGTCAGGCGAAACACGATGAAGTCGTACGAGCCACAGAGATGAGCGGTCCGTGTGACAATTTCGGGCTCATGCCGTTTGAGCCAGCGCCAACGTGGGTCCACATTCTGCTGGTTGACCGAACTGCCCGTAATAGCGACAAACTCTTGCTGATCAACAGCGGCTCGCAGCTCCGCGACTTCCACGCTCGTTCGTGCATCGTTTTGCTGAATACTCGGTCGCACCGGTTGACCACTCGCATCCAGCAGAACCATCGCAGGAATCATCCCTGAAACGCCTACTGCGGCGATCTCGCTAGCAGGAATCGTTTGCAGGAGTTCGCGAATGGCTTCCCTGGTCGTCGTCCACCAGTGCTCGGCGTCCTCCTCCGCCCAGCCAGGGTAGAGCGAGAGGAGTTCGTGGGGCCGGCCGACCTGCGCGACGATGCCATGCTCGCGGTGCAGAGCAACAACTTTCAGCGCCGTCGTCCCCACATCGATCCCCAGAACATAGTGAGCGGTCATAGATCATGCCTCGCTTTGCTCGCGAGCACTATGGACCTCGTCCATAAAGCGCCTGACGCGATCGGCATCAACAGGATTCCAGGTGTATCCATCGCGCTTGAGACCTGTACCGACGATAACACCATCGGCTACCTCGAGCGTCGCGCGCACCGTCTCGATCTTCACCCCAGTATTCGCCAGGACGGGGACGGTCGGGACGATGGGACGCAGCGCATCTTTGGCCTCGCGAATGTGCGCGAGATTTACCTCCGCCCCGGCCATTGCTCCAGAGATGAGAAGAGCATCAGCCAGGGATGACACAACAACGCTGCGCGCGAGATCACCGATTGGACGCGGACTGACTGGACGCGCGAACTCGGGCTCAATATTGAAAAAGAGCTTGATCTCACCGGCTCCAATGTGATGACGGTAATCGAGTATCGCGGCGACATCGGGCTGCCAGAGGCCCATATCACTATCGTAGACGCCGGTAAAGACCTCGCGTACAAAACTTCCCCGTGCAGCGTTGGCCACGGCTACCGCAGCTAGCGGGTCCCAGAGGAGATCCACTCCGTAGGGCAGATGGATATGTGGTCGCAGTTCTCCTATCACGGCTGCCATCGCTGTCATTGCAGCGCGATCGGTATGCAATGGATACGGACGATCCCCCTCGTTACAGAAGAGTAGCCCATCGATGCCACTCTCCTGTAAGATATCCAGATCACGTCGTAAGGCATCAACAATCGCTCCTATTCCGGCATCACGGTCGAACAAAGGACGCCCTGGCAGTGGTAGCAAGTGCATCATGGCAATGACCGGCTTTGTACGCCCAAAGAGCATTTCTAGCACAGAGCGACCGTTGGCATGGACTTCAGACATAAAAACGCCTCCTGATTCTAAGGCCTTTCATTCGTGGGATAGTCCAGAGATGCAGCGATGTTTCCATGCATCCCCGCACAAGCTCGCGTTCAGAGAACTTCCCCTACTCAGGTGGAATCTCCTGGAAAGCGGTGCTGAGACGAATCCCTTGACGTGCACGCATTGTGCGCACAATCAGATAATAGATCACTCCCAGAATCGGAACCGCGAAAGCCTCGATCATGGAGAGAGGCGCCACCTGTCCGAAGGCGGTCGTCGCAAAGGCAACATACAGCACGAAGAGCCAGCAGAGCAGCATGATGACACCGACTATCGTCAGAACCGGAATGCCCGCAAGCCTTGTACGCACCATCGCCGGTGCGTCCTCGAACAGGTGGCGACGGGTATAGGGCATCACAATCGCTGACACCGCTACCGCAATAAAGGCAAGCGCCATCACCGCGATGACGTTGATGAGCAGCGCACTTAACCCGAAGTAGATGTTCAAGATGTTGAGCAGCTCGACCCACACGGCTACGATAATAATCGCCCTGACAGGCGTGTGAAAGCGCTCATTGACCTCTGCTACCCCCATTGGAGCGATACGGTCAAAGGACCAGGCAAAGAGGTTTCGTGTGGCGATTAAAAAGCCTGTTGGTGTCCACCAGAGAACGGAAAAAACGAAGCAGGCAACCACGAAGATCTGCAAAAAGCTGGGGATAGATAGAAATCTCACTAAAGAAGGCAGGTAAGGGGCGAAGGGCAACGGCGAATTTGTGGTGTTAAAGCCGAGATAGACCAGGGAGCCGAACTCTTTGAAACCATAGGTGTTATACACGAGTAAGGTTGCCAGCACATAGACGACCGCGCTGATCGCGAGTGTGCCCATGATCGACACAATGGCAGTACGACGCACATTTTTGATTTCACCGGCGAAGTATCCGGTCCATTGAAAGCCGACGAAGACCTGAAAGGCGTAGATGACGGCGAAAATAGTCCCAGCCCAGTCAATCGTCGCGCCCGGCGCATAACCCGCCCTGGCTGCCCTATTCATCGCTGTGCTGATCGCCATGCCGCTCTGAGCGTTGAAATTCGCGACGAAGGCCGCGTGCCCCGTCACCGCCAGACCAATAAGCCAGACAATCATGCCCAGCCACACGATGACAAAGCAGACAGCCATGTAGCGTGCCACCCGCCGTGCCCCCAGCACCATGAGTGCAGCAAAGATGGCCGTGAGGAGGGTTGCAATGAGAAGCTGGGTCAGTCTCTCAGGCACCCAGGTAAATCCCGCGACATACCCCAGACTTGGTAAGAGCAACGTCATCATGGTAGTGAAGTTAAAGGAGATCCAGGTCGTGAACACGAATGTCAGCGCAAGATTTGTGAGAAAGCCGACGCCTGGTCCCAGAATGCGGCTCACCCAGACGTAATCTCCACCTGAGCGCGGCATGGCGACAGTAAAGTAGAGATAGACCATACCCAGGCAAAACACCAGAGGAATGGAGAGCAGAAACGACATCAGGATGTTAGCACCCGGCCAGAACGTTGGCGCAAATGAGAAGACCTGGGTAATACCGACGGGAATGAGCACCGCTGAGAAAACCAGATTGAAGGCATCAAACGGCGAGAGTTCGCGCACCAATCCTGTCGCGTTACGGACAAAGTGAGACGTGGAACCCGATGAGGAAGAGCCATGGAGTATAGACATCAGATCCTCCGATCTAAAGTGACAGAACAACGCAATACACGGGCAAGTACTGGGTCACTTTCCGGTAGTACGACACTACCAGAGATGTAAGATCGAGTGGTCTCCACAGGCGATGTTAGCCAGGCATCGCAGCAGGAACCTCTTTCGATGGAAGACTCGTGTATACTGGGATCCCAGCACACGCGAACGTTGACGCAGGTACGATACTTTGTCCTCTCAGATCTGTTCCCTCATACACAACAATGTTTCACGTCATGCGACAACACGACACTCTTTGCCTATCGTTCTCCACTAGGAGAGAGATTGGAGCTTTAAAGCTCTGGAGGGGCCGCGACCGACTCGCGCACGACCAGAGTCACAGGGAAGATGATATGAGACGTGTCTCCATGGATACCGTTATCATCCCTATGATGATGGTCTAGACCCATTTTAGAAAGCAGCAAACGTACGGCAGAGTGAGCAATCTTGCCGGAGGGCTGCTGCACAGTGGTGAGAGAGGGCGTGATGAGATTGGCAAGTTCCACGCCATCAAAACCGACCAGCGAACAGTCTTGCGGCACACGTAAATGGAGTTCGCGTAAAGCCCGCAGTGCCCCCAGGGCAATCATATCGTTGGCCGCGACAACCGCAGTAAGGCGCGCGGGAGCCTTGGCAGCAAAAAGACCTTCGTGTGCACAGGCATGAACAGCCTCATACCCATGGGCCGCGCGATACTCGCCAAAACGCGTATGCAGAGCTTCGAGCCCAATGCCGAAGACGGCTAACCCGGCATTCAGGCCATCGAAACGGTCACTGACTGTCGGTAAGCCCTCCGGTCCTCCAAGAAAGAGAATAGACCGATGGCCCAGGTCGCCGAGCAGTTTTCCTACCTGGCGTCCACCATCAAAGTTATCGACAAAGACACCGCTTAAATGGTCGATACGTTCATCGACGATAATAACAGGCACACCAGTAGCGACAGCGTTCATGAGAGCTGGATTGGGGACGCGTGTGCCTGGAAAATACAGCAGGCCATCGATTTGCCGCCCTAAAAGGACTGAGAGGTAGTCGGCCTCACGCAGGGGATCAAGATTCGTATTACACAGAATAATACTATACCCGCTATCGTGTGCTGCTATCTCCATCGCCTCGGCAATACTGCTGAAAAAAGGATTCGCCAGGTCAGGAACAAGCAAACCAATTGAGCGACTGCTCTTGCTGACCAATCCTTGCGCGAGTTGATTGGGCCGATATCCCAATTTGCCGACGGCATCCAGAACGCGTGTACGCGTTGCCTCGCTGATAGGCCTGTTTCCAGTGAGCACATGAGACACAGTACTCACTGAGACCCCCGCTGTACGTGCCACGTCTTTGATCGTCGCCATCACAGCCTCTCGATATCAAAACGTTTTGATTGTATGCTACATATATAATATACAACGTTTTGATTGTCAAGGCCCAGATCCTTTCGCGTCTGCTTCTTACAACTTAGGTTTTATCCGAAAAACATACATTTAGCGAAAATCAGTTGAGCACAGGCGAGATGGAGGAAAGCGAGAGAATTCTCTCCTTTCTTCGCTCTTACTGCTCTCTCCTCTTTCCTTGCCAGCCTAGCTCCATCCCTCGGCTGGCTCGTCAC
>CAXUEY010000244.1:0-6484 GCA_964250225.1 uncultured Ktedonobacteraceae bacterium
CCCCCCCCCCCCCCCCCCCCCCCCCCCCCCCCCCCCCCCCCCCCCCCCCACAACCATGCAGAGTATCTCTCTATTCGAGTTCCTCGCGAATACTATACTCTTCATCCGAGCGGAAGGCGTAGTGGCGGATCATCTCGCTTTGCAGACCGGCCAGCACAAACTGCACCCCGAAAATCATCAGCAGAATGCCCACAAACAGCAGCGGCTGATTATGGATGGGCAGATTGGCTATGAAGCGACTGCGGATCACGATGACCAGGTCGATCAAAGCGCCGAGCATAAACGTCCAGAAGCCCAGCGGCACAAAGAGGCGCAGAGGGTTGCGCAGAAAAGTCGTGAGAAACAGCACATTCAGCAGATCGATCAGGCCGCGTGCGAAGCGTTTAGCGCCGAATTTTGAGACCCCATATTTGCGTGGATGGTGGAGCACCTTGATCTCTGTGACGCGAAAACCGCGCCAGTGGGCCATCACCGGTACAAAGCGATGGAACTCGCCATACAGCTTCAGATGGTCATCCTCAATGATTTCACGCCGATACGCTTTAAAGCCGCAGTTAATGTCGTGTAGATGGACCCCGGTCAACTTGCTCACCAGGCCATTGAAGATGCGCGAAGGGAAAGTTTTGGAGAGCGGATCGAGGCGCGGATATTTCCAGCCAGAGACAAGATCATACCCCTCCTCAAGTTTCTCCAGGAAGCGGGGGATCTCCACCGGATCATCCTGTAAATCGCCATCCATCGTAAAAATCACTTCGCCTTTGCAGCGGCTGAAGCCTGCCACCAGAGCCGGCGTTTTGCTAAAATTCTTGCGGAAGCGGATGACACGCACAACGCCAGGGTTTTCCTCGTGCAATTGTTTCAGCATAGTAAACGTCTTATCCGTACTACCATCGTCCACAAAAATAACCTCAAAAGGTTTGTCCAGCTCGTTTAGTTGTGTTGAGAGTGTTTCATATAAAAGACGTACATTCTGCTCTTCATTCATCACAGGTATGACCAGAGAAATCTCGACTTTGGGGGGGGCACTGATGGACGTCGCTGTTTCGACGATGTGAGCTGTTGCTATCGCTTCTTCAATGTGAGGCATGCCAGATGTTCTCCACTTCCCAATCCGCGACGGGCTACCAGGGCCGTCCGACGTTCTGATTGGTGTTCATAACGTAACTATCCTACCTTTTGCAGGTATTGAAACGATTTCAGGATATGGGTCCATCCAGTTCCTGGACAAGGCGTCTCGTGACCTCCTGCCCAGACATTTTTGTTCTCTCTCTATTCATTATATCGAGTGCTCTTCTTCTGTTTTCCATAAACTACAACGAAGCAGCCGCGCCTCAGGACACGTCGGATAGGTTTGATAGGAAAAAAAGCCAGTTCAGTGCGCATCCACATCCCGACACGCGCTTCGTTTAATCGCTGCTGAAGGCAAACAAATCAGGCCGGTCCGTGGTCAGTGCATCGACGCCAGCGTGTGCCAGGCGTTGCAAGCCAGCCGCGTCATTGACGGTCCAGACCCCCAGCCGCAGGTCATTGGCATGAAAAAACGCCGGCATTTCAGGGGTAAAGAGTTTGTAGTCCATGTGTATCCACTCACACTGGAGCGTCCTGGCCTGTGTCACCAGCGCCGAGAGAGCCTCAGGTGCCCGCGGATTCCACACATCCTCTGAGGCGAGTAGGCCTGTTTGGACACCGGGAGCCAGTGCTTTGATGCGCGACAAGATTTCCCAATCAAACGACATAATCATCACACGCGCGAGCATATCTGTGGCCAGCACCGCGCGCGTCACAGCCTCCGCGATGCCAGGATAACGGTAATACTTGCCTGCGCGTTTGCCCGCTTTGATCTCAATCGACACCTGGATACGTCCCTGCCGGACAAGGTCGAGCACTTCGCGCAGCGTTGGGATCTGTTGAGGTTGGGGCCAGCCGCCGGGAAAGTGCGCGGCGGCGTTGAGTGCCTGAAGATCCGCGAGATCGAGGTCCAGGAGATTGCCCTGGCCATTGGTCAGCCGTTCAACGCTTGCGTCGTGAAAAACGACAGCGTATCCATCGCGACTCATCTGGACATCCAATTCGATAGCATCAACCGGCAAAGAAAGAGCCTGGTGGAAAGCGGCCAGCGTGTTCTCCGGGGCCAATGCCGAGCCGCCGCGGTGAGCGACGCGCTGCAAACGAGCAACATGCATACTGGTTTCCTCTATAACTATAACAAATGTATTGAGAGTAAGAACACCAACTCCCCGCTGCGTCAAAGTGAACTGGCACCGCCAGTATAGTCCACCTGGTGACCAACCGGCAATACCTCGCCCATAAGAACGCGTGACCCATGACTGGTGCTATACTCACCCACGGCAGGAGAGCAAAAAAAGCGTTGCTATTCAGCTGCTCAGACTCCCAATAATGGTGATACGGTTGCACTTACTCGACGGCACTATACTACCAGAGAAGCCCACAGTGAAGCATATGTTCAGAAAACCATAAACCTGATCTTTTCTTCCTGGAAAAACAGATCATCCAAGAAAGAGCTGAACCATGAAGAGATTTGCTGCTAGCAAAATTGTACTGATTACTGGCGGAAGCTTCCTATGTCGTTGGTCACGACATTGTTTTAGACGACGGTTTTACCATTCAATAGATATCAGCTTCTCAGATAGATCGTTGGATAAAACTCTTAGCCACTATCTTTTAACACATGTTGTGATATCATAAGAGTAGTCACCCGGCGCAACATTTTACCCTGATATTCTTACCGACGCCTTCTACCTGCTTCTTCAAAAAGAGAAACTCATGAGAAGAAGGCGGAGGACTGTACCATCCTTGCTCCCTCGTTCCCAGGACAGTCGGGAGTATAACATGCAGGAGAGGCACCTATGTCGTTACACGCAGGTATAACTGGAGAAGCTACAACCACCGTTGTTCACGAAAACACCGCTGCCGCTGTTGGTGCGGGCGGTGTCGAAGTATTTGGCACGCCTATGATGATCGCCCTCATGGAAAACGCCGCCTGGCAAGCGGTTGCCGACCAGCTAGACGCGGGCCATGTCACCGTCGGCACCCTCGTTAACGTCAAGCACCTCGCCGCCACACCGCTGGGTCAACGAGTGCGCGCCACCGCCGAGTTGGTAGAGATAGACCGGCGACGTCTGGTCTTCAAAGTAGAGGCCTACGACGAAAAACAAAAAATTGGTGAAGGCTTCCACGAGCGTTTTATTGTCGATCTGGACCGTTTTCTGCCAAAAGAGTAAGACATGTTCGCGATTCTCAGCAAAATGCCCTTGTAATTGTGTCAGAGATATGGTATGATACAGAGGCATCAGAGCGAGTTCACCTCATTCTGGTCACAATCTGTTCGGGGATGTCGGGTTTCGACAGACGCGCAGGTTGAGGAATTGCAAGCCGAGGTGTCGGTATGCACTCTCGTTAAACAACCGACAAAACAATAGTTGCCAATAAACCTGCAACTCGCCTCGCTCTCGCTGCTTAATAACCAGTGATGCGACGCTTTTCCGTCTTTTGCCTATAGGGCCGGAGTAAAGCGACACACATATAGGACGCTCTGACGAGGACCGCCCTCTAATCGTCGGCTAAGACCAGAGGGCCAGCGTAGCAAAATCCTGTCGATGGGAGTTCGCTACGAAAAGCAAAACATCGACTACGCTTGTAGTACATTCTTTGATCCGTTCGCTTGGACAGGGAGTTCAACTCTCCCTCATCTCCACCACACCACCCGCCTGTAGAGACGATCTACAGGCGGGTTTGTTTTGTTGTGATTACAAATTTGGGGCAGTTTGCAGCAACTGTTGTAGCAACTGTTCTAGAATCGGCCTTTTGGGAAGCCTGCTCAATGGTTCTCACAAGCCGTTTCTCTCCTGCAAAAGGTGTCAGTTTAGGGATTCGTCCCCAGGCAACGGTGACGATTGTCACGGTGATTCGCTATGGCACGGATAGCGCGGAGATTATCTATAAAGATGCTGCTGGTACCCTGGGTACGCAGTTGCTCTATCGCGCGGATACGGAGCAGCTTGAGATCGCATCGGCAACCCTCCCCTGGTCCTTTACTGCCGATGGCGCGGCCTTTCGCCTGGCTTCGGAGGCGCAGCGTATTCGTCTGGCCTATCTGTTCGATCCCCTGATCGCTGTACATACTTCGCTGATTGATCCGCTGCCCTACCAGATCACGGCGGTCTACGAGACCATGCTGAATAAGCAACCTCTACGCTACCTGCTGGCCGATGATCCGGGCGCGGGCAAAACGATTATGGCTGGCCTGCTCATCAAGGAACTGATGGTGCGCGGAGGTTTATGCCGCTGCCTGATAGTCGCACCGGGCAATCTGGTGGAGCAGTGGCAGGACGAGTTGCAGCGCCGTTTCCACCTGACCTTTGAGATCCTGACCAATGACCGCTTGGAAGCCTCGACCTCTGGCAATGCTTTTCAGGAGATGCCCTTCTGCCTGGCGCGGCTGGATAAGCTGGCGCGCAACGAAGATGTCCAAGCGCGCCTGGCCCAAAGCGAGTGGGATCTGGTGGTGGTGGACGAGGCCAACAAAATGTCGGCAACCTTTTTCTCTAGCGAGGAGATCAAGTACACCAAACGCTATCGCCTGGGCGCGCTGCTGGGACGGGTGGCACGTCACCTGCTCCTGCTCTCGGCCACGCCCCACAATGGCAAGGAAGAGGATTTCCAACTCTTCCTGCGCCTGCTCGATCCTGACCGCTTTGAGGGACGTTTCCGCGATGGCGTGCATAAGGTGGATGTTTCGGACCTGATGCGCCACCAGGTCAAAGAGCAGCTCTACAAATTCGATAGCACGCCGCTCTTTCCAGAACGCAAAGCCTATACGATCAATTACCAGGTCTCCGGCCCGGAAAATACGCTCTACCAGCGTGTGACGACCTATGTGCGTGACGAGTTCAACCGGGCGGAGGCACTGGAGAACAATGGGCGCAAGGGGACGGTCGGCTTCGCACTGACCATCCTGCAACGTCGCTTGGCCTCTTCGCCCGAAGCGATCTACCAATCGCTGAAACGGCGACGCGAACGGCTGGAACGGCGTCTACAAGAGCTACGCAACGCGCCTGTGTCACCACCTGATGAGGCGCGCCTGGAGGTCTTCGCCAATCTACCACTGCTGGATGAGGAGGCGCTGGAAGATCTGGATGAGGCAACGGAAAGCGAGTTAGTGGCTACCGAAGAGCGCGTGCTGGACCAGGCCACGAGCGCACGCACGATGGCCGAGTTAGAGACGGAGATTCGCCTGCTGGTCGAGCTAGAAGCGCTGGCCTTACAGGTGCGTAACAGCGGACGCGACCGCAAATGGGAAGAGCTGGCTGCGCTGTTGCAGGACCACGCAGAGATGTTTTCGACAACGGGCCAGCGTCACAAGCTGGTGATCTTCACCGAACATCGTGACACACTCAACTACCTGGCCGGGCGTATCCGCACAATGCTGGGCCAGCCAGAGGCAGTGGTGACGATCCACGGCGCGATGAACCGCGAGGAGCGGGCTAAGGCGCAGCACACCTTCACCAACGATCCTACCGCCCAGGTGTTGGTGGCAACGGATGCGGCTGGCGAGGGCATTAACCTCCAGCGCGCTCATCTGATGGTCAACTACGACTTGCCCTGGAACCCAAACCGCCTGGAGCAGCGCTTCGGGCGTATCCACAGAATCAGCCAGGCAGAGGTTTGCCATCTGTGGAATCTGGTCGCGGAGGGAACGCGCGAGGGCGATGTCTTCCCGACGCTTTTCCACAAGCTGGAGCGCGAGCGCGATGCGCTGGGCGGACGCGTCTTCGATGTGCTGGGCAAGGTCACCTTCGACAATCGCTCACTGCGCGATCTGATTATCGAGGCCATCCGCTATGGCGAGCAGCCAGAGGTAAAAGAGCGGCTCTTCCGCGTGGTCGAGGAGGCGCTGGACCGTGAACATCTTGAAGAGTTGCTGGCTGAGCGCGTCCTGACCCACGAGGTGCTGGATGTGGCGCGGGTCCACCAGGTGCACGAGTTTATGGAACGCGCCCAGGCTCGTCGCCTGCAACCGCACTTTATCGCGGTCTTCTTCCTGGCAGCCTTCAAAAAGCTGGGTGGGCAGTACTACAAACGGGGCGCAACGCTACGAGCTGACCCATGTGCCGCCAGCCTTGCGCCAGCGTGCTCTGCGTCTGAATCCGCGCGCGCCGCTGGCCCCGCGCTATGCCCGCGTGACCTTCGAGAAAGAGGCGGCCGCGCAACCAAATGGCCCACAGGCGGAGCTGGTCTGTCCCGGCCATCCCTTGCTCGACGCTGTACTCGACCTCATGCTGGAGCAGCAGCGCGAACTGTTGACCCAGGGCGCGGTACTGGTAGATGCCAACGATCTCGGTCTGGAACCACGTCTGCTCTTCTACCTGGAACCCGCCAATAAGGATGTGCGCATACAGAATGGCGGCCCGCGCCAGGAGGTCTCGCGCCAACTGCACTTTGTCGAGATCAACGCCCAGGGTGA
>CAXUEY010000245.1:0-6455 GCA_964250225.1 uncultured Ktedonobacteraceae bacterium
ATGATAGAGAGAGCGGTGACGCTTTTCCCGCAACCGCTCTCACCGACAACACCGACGCGTTCGCCGGGTCGGACGTTGAAGCTGACCCCGTCCACGGCCCGCACCCTACCAGCTCTGACCTTAAAATAGGTCTTCAAGTCTTGTACTTCTAAGAGATACTCACCCACAGTAACTGCTCCTTCTGCTTAACGTTCCGTCATGTAGGGATCGAGCGCATCGCGTAAACCATCGCCGGCCAGATTAAAGCTAAGCACCGTTGCGAAAATGAGCAGGCCAGGCACAAAAATCAGCCAGGGAGTGACATCGACGAAAGAGTTACCAGTCGCAATCATGCTGCCCCAACTGGCATTGGGCGGCTGGATGCCAAAGCCAAAGTAGCTCAGGACTGACTCGATAATAATGTTGGTGCCGATCAGCAAAGTCGCGTTCACGATAATCGGCCCGGCTGCGTTGGGCAGGATATGACGGAACATCAGGCGCAGGTTTTTGGCTCCAATAGTACGCGCAGCCATCACAAACTCGCGTTCTTTGAGCGCCAGAAACTCGCTGCGTATCAGGCGAGACGCCTCTAACCAGCTAAAGGCGGCAATAATGAGAATGACAGTGCGTGGGGTACCATCCGAAAAAGCCACGGAAAGCACAAAGAGGAGCAGGTAGAGGGGGACCGATAAAGCGATATCGGTAAAACGCATCAGCACATTATCAACCCAGCCGCCGTAAAAACCTGCCACCGCTCCGACCAGTGTGCCAAAGGAAATGCCCAGCAGCATCGAGAGCAGACCCACAATCAGTGAAACCTGCCCGCCAACCATTGCGCGGGCAAACTGGTCACGTCCGACATCATCGGTGCCAAAGGGATGTGTCCAGCTTGGATTGGCCATAGTACTTTGCACATTTGCCACATTGAGCTGGTTCGGATTGATGCGCCAGATGTAGGGTCCGGCAAAACAGAAGACGAAGAGCAAGATCAGAAAAGTCGCACCCGCGACCGCAGTCCGATTGCGGATAAAACGATCAAAAATGATCCGTCCCTGGCTGCGTCTTTTCTGAATCAGCTCGGCGGTTTCTACCAAAAAGGGTTCAATCTCATCTTCTAGTGTGTCGACCTGAAAGCGTTCGGAAATGTCCATAGAGTTTCTCCTCTCTACTCTACAATACGCGTCTGCCTACGCGTAGCGGATACGCGGATCTAAGACAGCGTAGAGAATATCCGCGATCAAGTTGAAAGAAATCACAAGCACGCCGCTGAGGAGCAGCATGGACAGTAGCACAGGATAATCGCGAGTTTCCAGTGACTGGAAAAAGAGGAGTCCCATACCCGGCCAAGCAAAGATGCCTTCGGTAATCGTTGCCCCACCGGCTACGGCCCCAAAATTGATGGCGACGATGGTCACCAGAGGAATCACCGCATTGCGCAGAGCATGGCGAAAGATCGTAGCCATCGGTCCAACGCCCTTTGCGCGCGCGGTGCGCATGTAATCCTGTTTCACCACATCAATCATGGATGAGCGCAAATAGCGACTCCAGGCGGCAATGAAAGTGATGGAGAGCACCAGCATGGGTAAAATGAGGTGCTGCATGTGATCAATCCAGGCATTGAACGGGTCCATCGTCACGCCCAGAGTATTCATGCCATCGGCAGGAAACCAGTGTAAACGGACGGAGAAGATGTATTGCCCAAAAAGAGCAAACAGGAAGATCGGCATCGAGATGCCAAAATATGCCACCATCGTGATGACATAATCGGTAATCGAACCCTGACGGATAGCGGACAGCACGCCCAACAGGATCGCCACGAGTAATGCGAAGAGCAGAGCAAAACCAAACAGCTCAAGCGTGGCCGGAAAACGCTGCGAGAGAATAAAGGAGACAGGCAAATTGTTCGCAAACGAGAACCCGAAGTCGCCAACAAACACACGGCTCAACCATTTCAGATACTGAATGGGGACAGGATCGTTCAGGCCAAAGTGCGCGCGCAGGGCCGCTTTAGCCACAGGTGAGAGACGCGGGTTAAAGATGACCTGGTCGGGGCCACCTGGCATGAGATGGATGAGAATGAACATAAAAATAGAGAGCAGCACGAGCAGGGGAATGGCCTGCAAGATGCGCCTTATGAGGTAGCGTCCCATAAATACCTCCCTGGTAAATCGCCATTGAGAACACCAGACGTTGAAGATAGTATACATACAAATGTGCATATCTTCAATGTTTCGCGGATATCCCGGAAAAATGCCTGGCCAGATCCCGGTGGTATTTCTGACCTGGTCTACCAGACCCAGAGGATGCGGGGTGCTTCTGGTAGAACGAGACCTCCAGTGGAATATCCTCGACGGATATCTCACCGGAGGTCTCGCCAACAAATCTTCTTCTCAAGCGAGAAGACAACGGTTCAAGTTAGCATTTACCGCCATCACACCACCACATCCAGGCGCCGACTGTTTCGGATGCACCCTCAGGGCCAGGGTTGTAATTGTGGCTGTTGAGTTTATGCATCGCGATATCGGTGGGGCTGTACAGGACAGCGATTGGGAAATCCGTCAGGTAGATCTGGTGGATCTGGTTGAAAATCGCCTGACGAGCATCTGGAGCGCCTGTCTGCTGCTCTTTGATATAGAGGGCATCCAGCTTAGGGTTGCAATAGAAGGTGATATTGAAACCAGCGGGCGGGATCTGATTGCAAGCCAGGAGTGTAGCGTCATCAGCATCATAGGCAAAGGAGGTTTCGAACTCGGCGAGATCGTAATGGCCGATCCCAGGAGTGCCGCTCTTCAGGAATGGTCCAAAGAACGTACTGGCTGGATAGTTCTGGATATCGATCTTGATGCCAATGGAGGCCAGATCGGTCTGCATAATCAGTTCGTCCTCTGCGCGCCAGGGGTTATTGGCGGTCGTCGAATATGCAAACTCCAGGCGCTGGCCGTTTTTGGCGAGAACCTTATCCGCACCCATCGCCCAACCATCCTTTTGCAACATAGCCAGAGCGCCAGTAGGATCATGCGCGGGACAGGGGGCGTTTGCCTGGTAACCAGGCACATAGGCCTGACCATGATCGGTACACAGCGGAACGGCCTCGCCACGCCGGGCAGTTTGGATCATGGCCTGATGGTCAATGGCCATAGCGATAGCCTTACGCACATCCACGTTATTGCCCAGGATTGGATTGTGGAAATTGAAGTAGATAGCCTCGAAGTTAGAGGCATGTGGATTGTTGGTAAGAGCGTAGTTGGACAGACGCTTGAAAGCCTGAGTCTTAGTCACATCCAGGAACCAGGAGGAGTTGATGGTCCCAGCCTGGAGATCCTTCAGGATGGTATTCTGGTCTGTCACAATATGGAAAACGATTTTATCCAGGTAGGGAAGTCCCTGCGCGGCCTGGAAGTAGTTGGAGTTGCGCGAAACGGTGTAGTCAGTACCCGGCTTGCTCTCGCTCACCTTAAACGGGCCACTGGCAACGCTGGGGCTCAGATTCTCCGGGGAGGTTAACACCTTGGCCGGATCGATGCTCTGGAAAACGTGCGCCGGCATAGGTGCGTTGAGTCCATCGGCCCAGATGGAGGTAAAGGGTGCAAAGGCCTGAGAGAGATGGAAAACGATGGTAAGATTATCCGGTGAAATGTCCGTTTTCGTAATCAGGCTGAGGCCAACGGTAGAATTCGCGGGGAAATTGGGGTTTGTCCAATATTTCCAGGTGAAATCTACATCGCGGGCATCCAGGGGCTGGCCATCGGACCACTTCAGGCCGGGGCGCAGGGTGACTTTCCAGGTTTTGAGGTCGGCGCTAGCCCCACCGTTGGCGAGAGTTGGCACCTGAGTGGCCAGGCCCGGTGTGAGATGGCCGGTCGCGTCTCCATAGAAAAGAGGCGCCCAGATGGTGTTATCCACCATATCCGAGAAGGTCTCTGAAGAGGCATTGGGGATCAATGAATTCGGCTCTTCATAAAGGTCGTTCTGCCAGATACCGCCGTGTTGGGGAGTGCCGGAACTGTTGCCCTGATTGGGCGCTGGTGCGCCACAAGCACTGAGCAACATGATCAGCACGGAGAGGATCGAAAAGGCCAGCATCAGCATACGGGGCTTAGGTCTTTTGAACATCGTGTCCTCCTGTAAAAATACAGTAATTCCTTCTGACGCCGCCAGGGCCTCACCATTGCTCCTATTGGCCGTGCGGCATCAACACAATCGCATGGCTGTCTAACATCTATGCGTCCATTATGGTATGCATAGATGTTATTTAATTATACGACACTGCGGGCCATTTTCTCACCCTTTTTTCAGATCTTTTAGGATAAGTGGACAACATTGCCGATATCCTTGCTTCCTTGAGATATGTAGGAAGCATTGCTGAGATCCTTCTTTTACTCCATATGCTAAAGTCTATTGTTCTCTCTAGAATAATGTATTTTGCGATGAAGCATGCCTTGTCCCTTCACCTGAAACGTGAACCAACACCTACACCAGTTGATGCAATGCAGTTGACGAGAGTAATTCCGCGATAGTAACGATCTGAAACAGGGGGCTAACTGTGGCAAGTTCGGCGCGCAAACCGTCTAATGGTGGTTCCAGCGCGATTATCAGCAAGCGCGTGTGATCTCCCTGGCAGAGTTGGGTGCGCCAGCGTTGGATGGCCACGAACTCAAGCGGGTCGAGCGCAACCACGACGAGCAAGTGCGCGCCGGAATGGTCGGATAGGATGCCGTGCGCGAGTCCGGCATGCGTGCCCTTTTCCGCGCCTGCGGGCCGAGCGCAGACCAGCGAGAGCGCCCACCAACGAAATTGACTTGCGTCAGTCTGCGCAAGATGGCGCGCCTCTGCCAGCGTGGTGGGGCCACCGACAGTGGTGTAGCACAGATCAGGAAAGGTACGGGCCAGACGATAGCGCTGATAGGCGAGGCCCAGCGCGTTCTTCTCGATGCCCAGCCAGTTGCGCCCCAGGCGCTGCGCCACCGTCAGCGTGGTTCCACTGCCACAGAAAGGGTCCAGCACCAGCGCGCCCTGAGAGCTACTGGCCTGGAGAATACGCTCCAGCAACGCTTCGGGCTTCTGCGTTGGATAGCCCAGGCGTTGGGCGTCGGCGGCGCCCAGAGCGGGTAGTTCCCAGACATCTTTCATATACACCCAGGTATACTCCCCCTGCTCATCCTTGTGGAAGGTGCTTTTCTTAAAGCCATACCGATGCATCATATACGATTTTTCTTTGGGTGCATGAAAAATATATTGCTCACTTTTGGAGTAAAAAAAGAGCAGGTCGTGTTTACGGGCAAAATGGCGCTGCGAGGCTCCGCCTGTTTTATACGACCAGACGATCTCGTTGCGAAAGTTTGCTGCGCCAAACACAGCGTCTAGTAGCAGTTTGAGATAATGGCTCGCCGCCGGATCACAGTGCAAATAGAGGCTGCCCGCGGGTTTAAGGACACGGCGCAATTCGAGCAAACGCTCGGCGATCATCACCAGATACGCCAGCAGTGGACCCGGTCCCAGCAATGCGCGCAACGCGGCCATAGCACGCGCGATTGTGTCGGGAGCACCAACCAGCAGTTCGGCGTAGGACTGCGCAACCGTTGCATCCCAGCGCCAGATATCACCAAAGGCCGGCACCCTGCTCTGCCCGCCGCCATTGGAATGAGCCGCTTTCACAACGGCCTGATAGCTGCGCTGCGAGTAAAAAGGAGGGTCGAGATAGATCAGATCAACGCTATCAGCAGCCAGATGGGTACGCAAAATGTGCAGATTATCCCCAAAATAGAGCGTGCGCGCGAGGTCTGACGCTTGATCCACAATACCCTCCTCAGCTTGATCTCTCTTACAAACGTTCTCTAAGAGCTATTTTAGTATATATCACGCGGTATATGCAAAAATATGGACTCGAAGATGAACGCGGTTTGCTGATTCTATCCGGTCCGCTATATAATTCGTTTGACAGCAAATCCCCCGGAGATTTTTGAAGGGAAGGGCAACATATGAGCCGTCGTACACTCATTACTATGACCGATGATGAAATACAAGCGTTCCTGCAAGAACAACGCACCTTGCAGGTCGCAACACTTGGGCGCGATGGATATCCACACCTGGTCGCCATGTGGTACATCCTGGTCGATCATCAACTCGCCTTCTGGACATACGCGAAATCGCAAAAAGCCCTCAATCTGCAACGCGACCCGCGACTCACTGTGCTTGTTGAGTTCGGGACGGCCTATGAAGAGCTGCGCGGGGTGCAGATCCGAGGTCGTGCAGACATCATCGATGACCGCGCAGAGGTGCAACGCTATGGAGAATTGATCTTTGAACGCTACATGGGCGGCCCGCTCAACGAGCAAACACGCGCAATGGTCGCGGCACAGGCAGCCAAACGCATCGTCGTTGTGGTCAAACCCGTCGCAGTCAGTTCGTGGGATCATCGCAAATTGGGAGGAGTTTATTAAGCTAGTGGATGGTGCTGTGGGGGGCCCACACCCGGG
>CAXUEY010000246.1:0-6162 GCA_964250225.1 uncultured Ktedonobacteraceae bacterium
GATAGTAAGGCCGCCAGAAATTGACGATCAGGATGCGCACCGCCACAAAGATAATCAGGGTGAGCGCCATCGCGGGGACCGTTTTGCGCAGAATTGCTCCCATCAAGAGGCCAGTGGTGAGCGCGAATAGCGCATAGGTAATGCTCACAATCCCCCATCCATCAAAGTAGTTGCTCTCGTCAAAGCTTCCCCGTACCCAATGAATAAGAGGTAAGCTCCACCAGGAGAAGAGGACGAACAGCAAGGCGAAAGCACACAGCACTGCACAGCTCACCAGGCCGATTTTGCTAAATAGCCAGCGAAACCAGGGCGTGCCCTGCGTCCAAATCATGCGGTAGGTGCCCTGCTCAAATTCACGCGCGAGAGCAGGTGCACCGATAAACATCCCGGCCAGTACTGGCAGGATGAGCGGTAGAATGACACAAAGCAGGTTAAGCGCCTGATTACTATTGAAGAGATGGGTAGAGTTATCCAATGCTCTCAGCGCCGGTATGCATGGATCTGGAATACTCGCGCAAGTGGGAATGTTCACTTTTTGCGCTTCAAGTGTGATAGTTATCCCTATGGGCACCAGAATGACAGCAAACAGCACAAGGATGAGGCCCATGATCAGGATCTCGATGCGATGTTGACGCCAGGTAAGCCAGGTCATTGGATCACCTCTACTTTCTGTGCTTCTGAGGCGGTTTTCTCTCTCCCAGATTGTGAGAGATACGCGAGAATGATCTCTTCCAGCGAAACATTGCGAACTTCCCAGGCCGGATCTGTTAGCGGGCCATGTGTTTGAACCAGCAATGTACACTGGCGTTCAGCCTCCCTGGAGGTCAGGATGGTGTAGGTGTCTGAGTTCGCCTGAGCGGATTCACGAGGTCCAACCAGCAATTTATGGGATTGGAGTAGATGATCGATCTCGTCAGAAATCTGCACGCGTGAGGCTGAGAGGATCACCAGATGATCGCAGAAGCGTTCCATATCCGCCACGATATGGGAGGAAATGATTACCGACAGACCGTCTTCCGCGACCGCACCCATCAGCGTTTGTTGAAATTCGTGGCGTGCCAGCGGGTCCAGGCTCGCGGTAGGCTCATCCAGCAATAACAGCTCTGGTCGTTTGGCGAGTGTCATAATCAAAGCGACCTGCGCCTGCTGGCCGCCTGAGAGTTGCCCCACGCGCTGGCGCAAAGGGATATCCAGGTGCTTTAAACGCCTCAAGGCCAGGTCTTGATCCCAGTTGGCGTTGAGTTTGCGCCCGACGGTCAGCATCTCCTCAACGCGAAACGTCCTGTACAACGGGTGCTCCTGAGCGACAAAGCCCACCTTTGAGAGAAGGTGCTGAATGTCCTTGCCGGGATGATCGCCAAGTACGCGTACCGTGCCGGTGGTTGGCATCAGCAGCCCCATCGCCAGGTTCAGTAAGGTCGTTTTGCCCGCGCCATTCGGACCAACCAGACCCGTGACGCAGCCAGGGGAATACGCAACGTGCAATCGCGCAGCGCCCATTTATGGCCATAGCGCTTGCCTAGATGCTCAGTTTCCAGTGCTTGCATCATACACCTTCTTCCTCATTTCTTCCTTAAACTCCTTGAATGTCGTGGCAAAGAGAGCCTCGATACTCTCCTCCTGCAACCCGGCGGCACAGGCATCGTGCAACCAGCTTTTCAGACGCTGGCGCAGAACATCCTGGCTTTCCAGGGTCGTCTCTACGAGTGTGCGTAACACAAATGTCCCCAGACCGGGGCGGCTGCCGACCAACCCTTCAAGCTCAAGTGTGCGATACGCTTTAAAAACAGTATTGGGATTAATAGCCAGGTACGACACCACTTCACGCATCGTTGGGAGCTGATCCCCCACATTGAGAAAGCCTAAGCGCAAAGCCTGCTTCACCTGCTGAACAAGTTGCAAGTAGGGAGCAACCCCCGATTGACTGTCCAGATAAAAGACGAGTGCTGCTCTTTCTTCATCCATATCTCTCCTTTTGAGTAAAAGACGCGTACCATCTCAGGCACGGCCTTCATTCTCCCGGTGTTTTCCTAAATAACTAGGGAGATAGTAAAAGTATACGTGACTTCTTGTCTTTTTGCAAGGGGGACAGGTTAAAAAATTGCAACGCTGGTTGTTGGGAAATAGAGAAAAGAGCATTGCACCAGTAAGCAGTGAAAAGAATATTTGTCAGCAGCTTATCCTACTATCTGAAGATGCCAGCAACACCCGATTGTTTCCTTTAAAACACACGCGCACATTTTTAACAGGAATTTAGTCTGCCCTTAATCTTTTGCTGCTATACTCATCAACGGGAGTGTGTCTGGGAAGCGGACGCTCCCGATCTTTATGTGTGATTTTCAGCGAAAGGAACAAGATGTATGAAGCATCGGCTTCTCAACCCCTGCCTGATTCTACTGGCCCTGTGTATCAGCGTATTCAGCGCGACGGCAGCCTCGGCCAACACGACCCAGGCCTTGCAGAGCCAGGAAGGGGGCGCGCAGACCACCACGCCCATCAAACACCTGGTCGTCATATTTGATGAAAATATCTCGTTTGACCACTACTTTGGAACGTATCCCTTTGCCACCAACCCGGCTGGCGAGCCACGCTTCAGGGCTGAGCGCGGCACCCCCACGGTCAACGGCCTGACGCCAGCTCTGCTGACCAACAATCCCAACCTGGCCAATCCCCAGCGTTTGGATCGCAGCCAGGCGCTCACCTGTGACCAGGACCATTCGTACACGGACGAACAGAAGGCCTTCGACAACGGCCTGATGGATAAGTTTGTGCAATCGGTCAGCGGTGGCTCATGCACAGATAAAAACATTGTGATGAACTACTACGACGGCAATACCGTCACCGCGCTGTGGAACTACGCGCAGAACTTTTCCATGAGCGATAATTCCTTTGGCACGACCTTTGGCCCCTCGACTCCCGGCGCAATCAACCTGATCTCCGGCCAGACACATGGCGCCACGACCCCGGATGTCCCCAATCGAGTCGTCGGCGGCACGGATATCAGTGACCTGGACCCGCAGTTTGATGCCTGTTCAGCGGGCACAACATTGGCGATGGCTGGCCCCAATGTGGGCGACCTGCTCAACCGGCAGCATCTCACCTGGGGCTGGTTCGAGGGCGGCTTCACGCCGACTTCGGCCTCTGGCGCGCCCCTCGTCTGTGGCGCGGCTCATCAGAATATCGGCGGATTTACCATTCCCGACTATATCCCGCACCACGAGCCGTTCCAGTACTATCTCTCCACATCTAACCCCAATCACCTGCCGCCGTCGTCTATCGCGAAGATTGGCTTCAGTGACCAGGCCAACCACCAGTACGACATCTCGTCCTTCTGGGCGGCGCTGGCGCACGGCAATATGCCAGCCGTGAGCTTCCTCAAAGCCCCGGCCTTCCAGGATGGCCACGCGGGCTACTCCGATCCCCTGGACGAGCAACATTTCCTGGTCAATACCATCAATAAGCTCCAGAAATCACCGGAATGGCGCGATACCGCTGTGGTGATTAACTACGACGATTCGGATGGCTGGTACGACCATGTAATAGGTCCGATTGTGAGCCAGTCGAATATCGCGAACGACGCGCTGACCGGCCCCGGCTCGTGCGGCACTGCCAGAAGCGGCGCCTTCGAGGGTCGCTGTGGCTATGGCCCGCGCCTGCCCCTGCTGGTCATCTCGCCTTTTGCGAGGCACAACTTTGTCGATAACACCCTGACCGACCAGTCCTCGATCCTGCGCTTCATTGAGGATAACTGGCAGCTAGGGCGCATCGGCAACCAGTCCTTTGACGCCCTTGCCGGCAGCCTCAATTCGATGTTCAACTTTAACGATCCCGACATGCACAGGCTGTTCCTGAACCCGCAAACGGGCGAACGAACATAAAATGTGATGTGGTAATCTCGGTAAACAACAATATGAACGGGAGGATAGTTTTGTTTATAGAACTATCCTCCCGTTCATATTGTTGCAATACGATGGTGCTATCCCCTCCATCCCCTTCTCTAAACGATGTATAATACCAATTGGTAGAAAAGGGTGCTTCAAAAAATGTCACCATTTTTCAAGAAGAGTAGTTACAGCAATAGCTGGATAGGAGACGAGGCCTCTATGTGCGGTATTACCGGATGGATTGATTGGCAGGCAGATCTGAGCGATCAGGGCGTAGTGCTCGAAAATATGGCGAACTGTTTAAGCCGACGTGGACCGGATGAGCAGGGGTGCTGGCTTTCTCAAAGAGCTGCCCTGGCTCATCGCCGCCTGATCGTGATCGATCCGCAAGGCGGCAAACAGCCGATGGTGCATAGTGTAGGCGGACATACGTATGCAATCACGTATAATGGGGAAATTTATAATTTTCGCGAGTTACGCGCTGAACTAGAGCAATGCGGCCATACCTTCCACACGCATTCTGATACCGAAGTCCTTCTGCACGCGTATATCGAGTGGGGCGAGGAGTGTGTGCGCCGCTTAAATGGCATTTTTGCGTTTGGCCTGTGGGATGAACAAAAGCAGCAATTGCTGCTGGCACGCGACCATCTGGGAGTGAAGCCGCTGTTCTACGCGCAACGGGGCAGTTCGATTCTCTTCGCATCCGAGATCAAATCCCTGCTGGCCCATCCACTGATAGAACCTGAAGTGGATGCCGATGGCCTGGCTGAGATCTTTTCCTTTGGCAGAACAACGCCCGGATTCGGTGTCTTCCGCGACGTCCATGAAGTGCGGGCCGGTCACATGCTTGTGTTTAAGAGCGAGGGCACACGCACTATCCAATACTGGTCACTGCGCAGCCTGCCCCATACCGATGATGTCGAGACCACCGCCGAGCATATCAGGGCACTGCTCGAAGATACGGTCAGGCGTCAACTGATTGCCGATATGCCAGTGGTAGCCATGCTCTCTGGCGGACTCGACTCAAGCGGGCTGACCGC
The DNA here is from genome assembly GCA_964250225.1 of uncultured Ktedonobacteraceae bacterium. GTDB lineage: Bacteria > Chloroflexota > Ktedonobacteria > Ktedonobacterales > Ktedonobacteraceae > Paraktedonobacter. The sequence continues at coordinate 4,925 of CAXUEY010000246.1, forward strand.
GCTGGCTGGCCGCGAATTCCGGCGCGAGGGTAAGCAACTGCACACCTATTCGATTGATTTTGCGGAGAGCGCGCAACATTTCCAGGGTACTGCGTTTCGCCCCAACCTGGACGCACCCTGGGTTCAGCGCGTCTCAGAGCACGTTGGCACAATACACCACACGCTTATGCTTGATACGCCTGAGCTGGTGGAAAATCTGCTCGTCCCGCTCTATGCCCATGATCTGCCGAGTATGGGCCAGATGGAGACCTCGCTCTACCTGCTGTGCAAATACATGAAACAGGATGCAACAGTCGCGATCTCAGGCGAGTCGGCGGACGAGGTTTTCGGCGGCTATCCCTGGTTTAACGATCCAGTCGCGCTCAATCAAGCAACATTCCCGTGGATGGCTATGTCGGGCGCGAGTGAGAGAGATCCCTTTGCCTGGTTGTCGGAAGAGACGCGTGCAAAGGTCCGGCCCGGTAACTATATCGAGCGCCGATATCGCGAAACGCTGGCTGAGGTTCCGCGTTTGGAGGGTGAAGATGCGCGCGCTGCCCGTATTCGGGAAATTTTGTATATGAACCAGACGCGCTTCCTCTCATTGCTGCTGAACCGCAAAGATCGCATGAGCATGGCCACCGGCTTTGAGGTGCGCGTCCCGTTCTGCGATTATCGCCTGGTTGAATACGTGTGGAATATTCCGTGGGAAATGAAGCGCGTTGACGATATTGAAAAAGGCATCTTGCGCCGCGCCCTGGCTAGCGTTCTGCCCGACGATGCCAGAATGCGCAGGAAAAGCGGCTATCCCGGCACCAATAATCCCACCTACATCCAGGCTATTCAGGATTGGACCTTGCAGATCATCAACGATCCAAACGCGCCCGTTCGCCCATTTGTGAACGTTCCGGCTGTTCAGTCTATGGCCTCCGGCCACTTGCCAGAGCTACCAGGGGTGCCGACCGATTTCGCTGTCATGCTGCTGGAACGCATTATTCAGATCGATGCCTGGCTGCGGGTGTACCACATACACGTGTGCTGACCGTTGCATTCCTTCTCATCTAGCTCGCGGGATCGACCATCGTCAGCTCACCAGTCGTAATATCGATCACCAGCCCATGTATGGGCAGTTTCGGCAGATACGGACTGCTGCGGATCACCTGCACAGTCTCACGGACATTCATGTCGACGTCGTTGAAGGCACCAACCCAGTTGACCAGGCCGTTCAGGTCGCCCAGGCCCTCGCGCTCGATGGCCTG
>CAXUEY010000246.1:6172-6431 GCA_964250225.1 uncultured Ktedonobacteraceae bacterium
TACTCCCAACGCCTGCATTGCAGCAGTCAACGCGGCTGGCTCGACATGGGAGAGGCCGCACTGGGTATGGCCGATGACCAGCACTTCACGCACGCCCAGCAGGTAGATGGCTCCGGCCAGCGAGCGAATCAGGTCGTTGGCGGCCCGCGCGCGTTCAGGTTGGGAGATTGTCGCGCCCGCTGTACGCAACTCAACCGTATCGCCGCGTTTCAGGCCCAGCGCCGGCTCAAACATCTCCAACAGACGACAGTCCATGCAC
>CAXUEY010000247.1:0-6159 GCA_964250225.1 uncultured Ktedonobacteraceae bacterium
AGCCATCTCCACACCCATTTCCGCATCCGCCACCCCAGCCGCCTCCACAGCCATCTCCGCAACCCCAACCGTTAGCATGCACATTCGCGTTGTTCTGGAACGCACTATGCGCTGTGAGCACCTTGCTCGCCGTGTTCTGCTGAGCACTTTGAGCAAAAACACCTGAGGTAAACAGCGCCAGGCTCATCGTCAGGCATAGGGCGCAGGCAACGCCCAATTTTCCCAATTTCACCATCGAGGTTCCCTTTCTTTATCTGCGAGCGCGTGGCCCACAAGTAATGACAACATCCCATGTGCTTTGGGAGAAAAGGGGGAGATAGATGAAAAATGCGTACCTTTATCTATCTCGACATTAGAGACTTTCCCTCTCTATGGCTTCACTATAGAGATCACCTGCAAGCTGAAGCAGAGATGGTGACGAGCGCGGTCACTGGCACGGGAAATCAGTCATGTCCGCTGGCACATTTTCTTGACGGCATGCAGGCGAAGTGTTACACTGGCTCCGTCAGAAAAGCCGCAAGTTCTGTGACCCTGTATCTGAGCAAAATCCGGGAGATTTTCTCAGATACATATGACGTAACACACTTGCGCGCAACGACAGAAAAAAAGAAATACACACGCTCTCAGATCGGTGGATGCCCCTGGTATACCTCGCACGGTGATGGGGGGTTCGGTGAAGTTGCGCTTCATCATGGCCGTTGGGTACCTTTCCACTCATACGACGAGAGCGGCGGATCAAAGGGAGGTCCTTTTTTGGCGAACATTATCTCAATGAAGCAGCTCCTTGAAGCTGGCGTACACTTTGGACACCAGACACGGCGCTGGAACCCGAAAATGCAGCAGTTCATTTTCATGGACCGCAATGGCATTCACATTATCGATCTCCAACAAACGGTGACGCGTCTCAATGAGGCGTACAAGTTTGTGGAACAGGTGGCCTCTGAAGGCGGCACGATCCTGTTTGTTGGCACGAAAAAGCAGGCGCAGGAGGCTGTGTCCGAAGAGGCGCGGCGCTGTGGCATGTACTTCGTTAATCAGCGCTGGCTGGGCGGCATGCTGACGAACTTCCAGACCATTCAATCCCGCATCCGCTACCTGCGCGACCTGGAAGCACGACGCGAGCGCGGCGATTTCGAGCGCCTGCCCAAAAAAGAAGTCCAGCACCTGCAAGACGATATGACCCGTCTGGAGCGCACACTGGGCGGCATTAAAGATATGCGCCGCCTGCCCAGCGCGCTCTTTATTATCGATACGCGCAAAGAGCGCACGGCCATCCTGGAGGCCCGCCGCCTGGAGATCCCGGTGATTGCCCTGGCCGATACCAACTGCGACCCCGATGAGATGGATTTTCCCATTCCAGCCAACGACGACGCCATTCGCGCGGTTCGCTTGCTCTGCGCCAAAATTGCCGACGCTGTGATCGAAGGTCGCCGCGAACTGGATGCACAACGCAAAGATGAGGCACCGGAGGAAGAGGGCGAAGCTGGCTCACCTGCCGAAATTTCCGCGTCTGCCGAAGCTGTTCCCGCCACGTCTGAGGGGACGGAACAGACTCCAGCTCCCTCGGCAACCGCTGAAAATCCAGAAGCGCCTGCTGAACCTGAACTGGCCACGCAGGACGCGCACTAAGTATGACTGCCTGATGCAAGGCGGGAGAGTGGGCCATCCCGAAGAGGATAGTGCTGGCCCTTTCTCCCGCTTCATCTTGCCAATTTGCTATGCGTGCGACGTCCATCGGCGAGGACGCCGGACGCGAGGGCGTACCCGTTGCGCGCGACGTCCATCGGCGAGGGCGTGCGTGCGACGAGGGGACGCCGGACGCGAGGGCCGGCGCTACACCCAAGGGGTTGGGGAGGCCAGCTCCGTTGATATTCCGTTGTGTACGACGAGGGTTGGTGCTTGCCACGGCCCCCCTTGAATGTAGCACCGGCCCTCGCCTCCAGTGCGGGGGGGGACGGGCTCCATCGGGATCGGCCCTCGCGTCCGGTGCCAGGATTGCCACAAACCATAGAAACGCCGTTTTGTCAAGCACTCAGGGTCCAGATCTGGCGGTCAGAGACGATTGTGTTCTCTCCACATCCCTGAGTAAGATACAAAGTGAGTATTGAGGAGATAGAAGACCATGCAGTATACTGCCGCAGACGTAAAGAAGTTGCGTGAGCAGACCAATGCGACATTCGCTGATTGTAAGAATGCCCTGACCGATGCACAGGGTTGGGATGAGGCGGTCAAGATCCTTGAGGCAAAGAGTGACCGCAAGGCCGAGAAGATGATCGCTGCTGGTCGCGAGACCAAGCAGGGGGGCGTTTTCTCGTATGTTCATCACAACAATAGCGTTGGTGTTCTGCTGGAGCTGAACTGTAGTACCGATTTTGTGGCGCGCAGCGAGGGCTTCCAGGCTCTGGCCCGCGATCTGGTCTTGCAGATTGCCGGGGTTGGACCCAAATACGTCAACTTTGAGGACGTACCTGCCGAGGTTGTTGACGCGGAGCGCAAGAAAGTGCTGGAGGACGAGAGTCTTGCTCGTGTGCCAGAGGCGAGGCGCGAAGAGGTCATCAACGGGAAACTCAAAAAGGTCTTCGCTGAGCAGGTGTTGATGATGCAGCCTTTTGTAAAGGATGACGCTCTGGCCATCAGTGACCTGGTGCGTAAGGTAATCGCCGAGACGGGCGAAAATATCGTGGTGCGACGCTTTAGCCGTTTTGTGCTTGGCGAATAGGCTTATCTTAGCATAGGCGTATCGCACCGGAAAAGAGATCTCCCATGACGGGAATCTTTGACTGGTTGGGCGGCTACGTGGCTGGAGTGGCATCACGAGGTCGCCCAGGTACTTACGCATGGGAGCTACACAGAAGATGTCTCAAGAGGTTTCAGCTTTCAAATATCAACGCATTCTGCTCAAATTGAGTGGTGAGGCGCTATGTCCCCGTAAAGGCTCTGGCATTGACGCGGACACAGTGCGCAGGATCGCTGGCGAGATCAAGCGTGTCTATGACCTCGGCATTGAGGTCGCAATTGTCGTGGGTGGCGGCAATATCTGGCGTGGCGCGGATGCCGCTGCGACGGGTATTGATCGTGGCACCGCCGATTACGTGGGCATGCTGGCCACGGTCATGAATTCACTGGTGATGCAGGACGCGATGGAGAAACTTGGCATGGTGACACGGGTACAAACGGCGATTGAGATGCCGCCGGTGGCCGAGCCATTTATTCGTCGGCGTACTATCCGTCACCTGGAGAAAGGGCGCGCGGTCATCCTCGCGGCGGGCAGCGGCAATCCCTTTTTCACCACCGATACCGCGGCAGCGCTGCGGGCCGTCGAACTCAATGCTCAAGTCTTGCTCAAAGCAACGAAGGTTGATGGCATCTACACCGATGATCCCATGCGTAATCCACAGGCCCAGAAGTTCGAGGAACTGAGCTATATGCGGGCTTTGAATATGGGGCTGAAGGTCATGGATAGCACCGCGCTCTCGCTCTGTAAGGATAACCACCTGCCCATTGTGGTCTTTAACCTCAATGATGAAGGGGCCTTAGAGGCTATCGTGCGCGGCCAAAAATATGGTACGCTGGTCCATGAGAAAGAAGAGTCCCAGTGGAGTGCGAGTCGTTGACGCATACACGCGCTCAAGGGCACCGGAAGCACTGGGCCACGTCTTGCAGAGACAGGGGCGCGCGATGCGTCCGCATAAAGGGAGCAGAACTATGGTAGATGATCTTTTTGGAGATGTCGACAGACGTATGCAAAAGGCGATTGATGTGCTCAAACAGGATCTCGGGGCGATCCGCACGGGTCGTGCCAGCGCCGCGCTGGTTGATCGCATCACCGTCGATTACTATGGCACGCCGACACCCGTCAGTCAGGTTGCAACAATTTCTGTACCGGATGCGCGCTTGCTGGTCATCCAGCCGTGGGACCGCAAGACGCTGGTGGATATCGAGAAGGCCATTCAGAAGTCGGATCTGGGTATCAATCCCAGCAATGACGGGCAGGTGATCCGTCTGGCGATCCCACCGATGAATGAAGAGCGCCGCCGCGATATGGTCAAGACCCTCCACAAGAAATTGGATGAGCATAAGGTCGCAGTTCGTAATGTTCGTCGTGATGCTCACGATAAATTGCGTGATCGTGAGAAGAAGAAAGAGATTTCCGAGGACGAGCTGAAGCGTAGCACCGAACGCCTGCAAAAGCTCACCGACCGTTTCATCGATGAGATGGACAAGATCGGGAAAACCAAGGAACAGGAAATTCTGGAGGTCTGATTTGGCCAGGTTACAAGGTCTTTTCTCGACAGCGAGGAAAGAAAAAACGCAGTCGCAACCCGCAGCAGAGCCGCGCTCTGAGTCGCAGTCCCCTGTGCGCCATCTGGCGATTATCATGGATGGCAATGGGCGCTGGGCAACCAGACGCCACTTGCCTCGGCTGGCTGGCCACAAAGCAGGAGTCGATGCACTCCTGCGTGTGGTCGAATGCGCTCGTGATGAGCATATTCAAATGCTGAGTGTCTATGTCTTCTCAACGGAAAACTGGACGCGCCCCAAAACTGAGGTGGAGGGCTTGATGCGCCTGGTCTGGGAAACCTTGCGCCAACAGTTGCAACGCTTGCATAAAGAAGGGGTGCGCCTGCGTCACCTGGGCCGTTTGTACAATCTTCCTCCTGACCTGCAACACGCTATTCGCGATGCAGTAGAACTCACGAAAAACAATACGGTGATCGATGTGAATGTCTGCTTTAATTATGGCGGACGCGCCGAACTGGTGGATGCCGTGCGCCAGATTGTTGCCGATGGACGCGACCCTGAGTCGATTACCGAAGAAGTCATCAGTTCCTATCTCTATACCCGCGACCTGCCCGATCCCGATATGGTGATCCGCACAGCCGGTGAGATGCGCGTCAGCAATTTCTTCCTCTGGCAATCGGCCTATAGCGAATATTACGCGACTCCGATATTCTGGCCAGACTTTGGACAGGAGGATTTGCTGGCAGCGCTGGAGAGTTTCCAGCAGCGGCAGCGGCGTTACGGGGGCCTGTCAACTTCATAGGCATATCATTGTATAACGGTCGCGCCCTGATCGGGGTGCTTAACATAGAGTGTATCTTAACGGGTACATCATCAGGAAGACGCGTGCGAGAAGCGAGCGAACAACAGAACACACCGGAGACGCCCGAAAAGGCCGATAGACCCTGGTTTCAGTCTGTCGGCCTGAGGGCTATGACTGCCTTTATTGGCATGCCCATTGTCCTGGCCGCTGTCTGGCTAGGCGGCTGGTGGATGTTTGCGCTCGCCGGGCTGCTGATGGTGCTGGCAACAGGCGAACTCTATACGATGATGCTGCACGAGGGACATCGCCCGCTTATCGCGGTCAGTCTCGCGTTCTCGCTGCTCTTTATGGTAGCTGCGATGCTGCCCCAACAACGCCTGCCCCTGCTGGAAATCGGGATCAGTCTGACCCTGTTGATTTCACTGCCCGCCTTCTTCTGGCGCAAGAAAATGGAAGGGGCAATGGTTGACTGGTCACTGACGATAGCGATGGCGATCTACCTGGGCTGGCCGACCAGTATGTTGTTGCTCTTGCGCGGCTATCAGATGGGGTTCAGCGGCGGCCTGTGGTGGCTGCTCACGCTCTTTGGCGGCGTGTGGGGCTTTGATACGGGCGCGTTCTTCGCGGGTCACGCCTTTGGCCGCCACAAACTCGCGCCCGGCATCAGTCCCGGCAAGACCTGGGAGGGCGTCTTCGGCGGCCTGATCGTCTCTATTATCGCGGCGCTGCTTTTTACGACAGTGCCAACGCTGCTCCACTGGCCCGCTCCCCTGGATGTCCCCTGGTACCTGGCGGTGGTGCTGGGCGTGGGCCTGGGCGTGGCCGCGACTCTGGGCGACCTGGCCGAATCGCTGATTAAACGCCAGACCCACGTCAAGGATAGCGGGCAGTTCTTCCCCGGCCACGGCGGTATCCTGGACCGCATCGATAGTATCCTGTTCGCGGTGCTGGTGATCTTTATCTTTGCTCAGCTTTTTGGGAAGGTATAATAGTTGGACTTAGAGGTGAAGTGAGGAAGTGGGAAATGCTGACTCGTGCTATAATTCAAAAAGAAGGCATACAGGCGGGGGGACACAGGCCAGGCAAGACACAGGCCAGGCGGGGGGACACAGGCC
>CAXUEY010000248.1:0-6143 GCA_964250225.1 uncultured Ktedonobacteraceae bacterium
GCGCCCACCCATCACGCTCCACGCAAATAGGTATTCATAGAGACCCGATATATGCAGCATATATCGGGTCTCTATGAATACCTATTTACGCGCTACACATCGCCTGAATGTTATTGCTGGGGCAAGGGAGTCGCGTTTGACGGTGCCTGAATGTTCACTGGCTGATTGAATTTGCTGAAGTTGAGCTGGGCCTTCGCTTCAACCGACGCGGGCATAGGAGTGTTCCCATTGCCCTGACCATTAGCTTGCGCCATCTTGCTCACATCCACCTGCGCCATAACGTCCAGTTTCACCTGGTGAATAAGCGAGGTGCTCTGGTCTATCCACAGATCTATGGTGCCTTTGGTAAGCTGGTTCTGGGCCTGTTGCTGATTGGCGGGAAGCAGGCCATTGAGTTGTGACGAGAGCGCCTGCAATGACTGCTGATCCATCACAGCCGTGATATGGTCCAGTGACTCGCCATTCACCGTCTCCTGACCGTGATCAGTCAGCTTCGCGTTAAGCAGCAGCGTCGTCAAGTCTGCCATGTGTTTAGCCAGACTTTGCGAGAAGAAGGACTGTGAGCCGTTCTTCAGCTTGCTTTTATCAACTGAGAACCATTGCCCGTCTTTCGTTTGCACATAGACGGTCTGACCCTTGCTGATCACATTCACGATAGGCTGGTTGCCCAATGTCAGATTTACCTGGGATTGATCTGTTCCCGCGGCATCCCCGTGACCTGTGACGTTAAAGGTGATATTCCCGATTGGCGTCGTTGGCGTCGCGGCGGTCGGCGTCGCAGAGGTGGCAGAACCCAACTGAGTGGCCAGCGAGGCTTGCAGATCAAAGTGCACGGATTGCAGCTTATTCATAGCACTCGCGCTATTTTGTAAGGTCTGTAGTGGCGTTGGACTTGGACTATTCGCCTGACCCGGCGCGCTACAGGCCGACAGCACAAGTAAGAATGCCATGAGAGCTGTCAGAAACATGCCCCCTTTATATATACGTCGCATTTAAAACTCCTTTTTCTAAGGTAAAAAATGGGGGTATTCGTTTATCTCCATTCCCCTCTATCTAATACGTTTCAACCTGTCATTTAGTATCCATTTTCGCAAACACGTGAATGAAACTGAATATGAGTCCGATTCGCTTCTATAATGAACACCTAATGAAGCGAGCGGTGTTGTATTTCATGAGCTTGCTAATTTCCAGGCGAGCTACTTATAATAACAAAACAGAGCAGAGAGATTTATTGTTGAGGTTTAGTGTGCAAGACGTACAGGATATCCTTCCCACAGGAAGTATTGTGCAGGATCGTTACCAGGTTGAAGCGCTTCTCGGTAAAGGTGGCTTTGGCGCGGTGTATTTAGTGCGCGACCTGCGTGTCCGCTCGAATCTTTTTGCCCTGAAAGTGGTGGCTGATCCGCATCCGAAAGAACTTGTCCATTTTACTTTTGAGGCCGATCTTCTCAAACGCGCCGACCATCCCTCCTTACCACGCGTCTATCGTGTTTTCGATGATATTGAGCATAACCGCGCGTACATGCTCATGGATTATATCGAGGGGACCAATCTGGAGCAACTGCGCAAACAGCCGCCCGACAAACGTTTCCCTCTGTCCCAGGTGCTGGCCTTCATGGGTCCAATTATGGAGGCCGTCTCCTATCTACACGTGCAGAAACCGCCCATTATTCATCGCGATATCAAGCCCTCGAATATTATTGTGCCCGATTCTGGTGAGCGCACCATGCTGGTCGATCTGGGTATCGCCAAAGAATTTGAGATGGATGCGACGACCAGCGCGATCCGCCACGCCTCGCCGGGGTATGGCGCGCCCGAACAATACACGCGCGGAACCAATCCTCGCACCGATGTTTATGGCCTGGGTGCCACGCTCTACACCCTTCTCACTGGCAGTGTGCCTGTTGAGGCATTTTATCGCCTAACCCAGCAAGCAGCCAAAAATATCGACCCTCTGGCCCCCGCCAATCAACTGGTTCCTGAGATACCAGCGTATATTGCGCAGGCCATCCAGCGGGCGATGGCGCTTGAAATTGATGATCGTTTTGCCACGGTTGACGACTTTTGGCAAGCTCTCACTACTCCTGCCGAGGCTCCTGCGCTCGGCGCTACCTTGCCCGTTACCATTTCTCGCATGCCCACGGTCGTTACTCCTAAAGAATCAGCCAGCGTTGTTTATCACCCTACTGGCCCTGTGGTTCCTGTAACGCGCCGCAAACGAGGCAGAGTCCTGCTGGTCGCGCTCGTGGCGATTCTGCTGAGCGGGATAGTTGCCTTCGCTCTGGTACCTGGGCTGCTTTCGCACCACCCTTCAACCGCGTCAACTACACCAGTCGGGCAACGTCCAACCGCGGCCCCAACCCGTACCCATACCAGCGCTACCGCCGCGCCAACGTCTGCCCCAACCTCTGCTCCTGCTCCTTCACCCACGCAGACGCAGGCCGTGTCCGGCATTCCTACACTTGCCTCAACGTATAACGGGCAGATTCACGATCAGAACCCAAACGATGGTGGTTCCGTCACGGCAACCATGTCCCTCAACTCAATCATTCAGCAGGGTCAGCACATTCAGGGAAATTTCGTCGTGGGCTCTGGCCTGAATGGGAGTGGCCCTTTCACCGGCACAGTCGATGCGAACAACAACATTCAATTTACTGTGCCTAGCGAGCACAACAATGCACCCCTGCTCTTCCAGGGCAAGGTCAACCGCGATGGCAGTATGAACGGGTCGTACTGCAGCCTTGATGCAAACAATCAATGCAATCCAACTAGCGGCGGTCATGGCACCTGGAACGTGCAACCAGCTTCATCCGGCTCTGGCTCCGGCTCCAGCTCCATCTTCAGAGAGCCGCGAGACCTTCCGGCTTAGCCCAGCAAGAAAAACCACTTGAATTTCTCCCATTTCTCAGGTATACTTACTCTAACAATCTGATACATATGTCGTCGCGAGGGACGAATACACGTTGGCCGGATTTCCAGAGAGCCAGGGGTGGTGAGAGCCTGGCACATCCGTCACCACGTGGAAAGCCACCCTCTATCCTGTGCTTGTAGTGAGAGTCAGCCAGGATCACGACGCGGAACGAACGGCGCGCTATATGCGCGACTACTAATTTCTGCCGGTTGCCCACCGTTATCATGGGGCAGGGTATCGATGGTGTGCCGCACTGTGGCCCACATGTCCGTACCCGTTGAGTGGGATATTCGCTCAATGTCAGAAGTCACCTGCTCCGGGTACATATCAGTTGCCCGGCCCAGCTTCTCACTTGAGATTGAAATATCCAATGCGGGTGGTACCGCGAGCTAAAACAAAAATTCAGCCCGCCCCGAACAGTAATATTGTTCGGGGCGGGCTTTTTGTGTGGCTGGAGAGCCGGAGGCGAGGAGGGCGCCCATTGCACAGGCGTGTCGCTCCCTCCAGCGCCGGACGCGAGGGCCGGCGCTACATTCAAGGGGGGGCCGTGGCAAGCACCACGTGGTGCGTCGCATCAGGGAGCTTGCCTCCCTCGCCCCTTGCGTGTAGCGGCGCTCCTCGCGCGCCGTGGGCACCGGCAAATTAGAATTTCATATTACGCGCAAAGGAGAACAGTACAACATGAAAACCATTCAGCAATCAAACGTCGTCTGGACCTCTGAGACGATCAGTACAACCTATCGAACCTTCTTCACCGCACGCGAGCACCTGGAACTGCCGGGCAGCCCGCTGGTCGCGCCCAACACGAGCACATACTTTACCGTCGCGGGTATGCAGCCGCTGCTGCCCCACCTGCGTGGTCAGCAGATGCCGCCGTCGCCGCGCCTGACCTCGTTGCAGCGTTGCCTGCGCACAGTTGATGTCGCGGACACTGGCAAGACCAATCGCAAGATGACGCTTTTTCACATGCTGGGCAACTGGTCTATCGATAATTACGGCAAGCGCGAGGCCATTGGGATGGCGGTGGAGTTGCTGCACGTCTTCGGACTGGATTTCCAGCGTCTGTGGGTCACGACCTTTGCGGGCGAACCCTCGCTCAACCTGGCACCCGACGAAGTGGCGCATCGTGCCGCTGGGCATGGAGGACAATTTCTGGGATCTGGGCGCGCAGGTGCCTGGACCCTGTGGACCCTGCACGGAAATCTTTGTCGATTACGGTCCTGAGCGTGGCTGTGGGAGATCCGACTGTCGACCTGGCTGCTCTTGCGAACGTTTTCTGGAGATCTGGAACCTCGTCTTTATCGAGTTCGAGCGCTCACCAGAGGGCGAACTGAGCCGTCTGCCCTTCCTGAGCATCGACACCGGTATGGGCCTGGAACGCATCGGTATGGTCTTGCAGCAGGTTCCCTCGGTCTTCGAGATCGATCTCTTCCAGCCCGCGCTGGGTATCTTGCGCGATCTCACACCCGTGCTGCTAGAGCGCTCGAAAGATCTCATGCCTGTTCGGTCAAATTGCCCGGAAGGTCTCGCGTCCGTGCAGCCAGAGCACCTGGGAGATCTCCCATTCGTCCAGTCAGATTGCTCGGAAGATCTTGCATCTGTACAAACAGACCACTCGAAAGATCAGCTTGCGCGTCGCGTGATCCTCGATCATACGCGCGCGGCGCTCTTCATCTTGTTGGAGGGCGTCTTGCCGGGAGAGAAAGGGCAGAACTCTGTGGTGCGCCGTCTGTTACGCCGCGCCATTCGCCAGGGACGCCTGCTGGGGATCAGCGGCCCGTTTCTCGCGCAACTGGTCGAGCCACTTCTCTCAACCCACGCGTTTCTGCTCTCAGATGAGCAACGAACAAGCGGGCCGCAACTGATGGAGACCCTGACCCGCGAGGAGCGCCAATTTCAGCGCACCCTCAATGTCGGCCTGAAGATCCTGGAGCAGCTCCAGCCCGACGAGCGTGGCCTGATCTCCGGGCAGGACATCTTTCGCCTGCACTCGGATCGCGGCTTCCCCTCGGACCTCGCGGCAGAAATCCTGGGCGAGCGCGGCTTGAGCATCGACTGGCCCGGCTACGAGCAGGCCTTTGCGCAGCATCGCCAGGTCAGCCGCCTCAGCGTGCAGAGCCAGTTTCGCCGTTCGTGAGACGTTTGTGGCGCCTCCGACTGTACACTCTGTGGGAGCATCTGACAGATATAAGCTGTCAGATGCTCCCATCGCAGCAAAATGACTCCCCAAAACGCCTTGCGTGTCTTCTCTACATCTATGAGAAATAGCCAGAACATGTATCTTCCATTACTGTTCTCTAAGCAAAACAATGTATGGTATATATCTTAAAACCTCTGGCAATCCTTCGAAATAGAAAAAGAGATCCCCTTATCAATCTATGTTTTGTGGTAGCTATAATTATTTGGATTAAAAATGGATTTTTTTATGGACGCAAAAATTAAACCTGGTCTTTGCAGTGTGTCCAAGTAAGGAAAGGATGCATAAAAGGTTGGGTTCAGTGCTTTTAGGCAGACTGCAACTATGGTATGCTTAGCAAAAGGGTGTGTCATTAGATGCCTGAACGAAAGGCGGTGCAAGAATGACGACTACTGAAAAATTGTCTGTTGTAGTCCCTGCCGATTGGGTTGCTGGGCCACCACAAGGGCAATGGACCTATGCCGATTATGCAGAACTCCCGGATGATGGAATGTGTTATGAGGTTGTGAAAGGAGTCCTCTATATGTCTCCCTCGCCTGTTCCTGGGCATCAAAGTATCAGTTCTCAACTCATGATATATCTGGGCCAATTGGTGCAGATTGCAGGGTTGGGTCGGATTTTCGCTGAGCCTACGGATGTAGAGTTGAGTCCAGGGAATATCGTCAAGCCCGATGTGTTCGTGCTTCTCAATGAACATCTTGAGCGAATCAAACCTACGCGTATCGTGGGTGCGCCCGACCTCGTGGTTGAGATTTTGTCACCAGGTACGATGCGTTACGATGTGGGTGGCAAGCTGCGTGCATATGAACGGGCACGGGTACCAGAATATTGGATTGTGAGTCCAGGCGAGCAGGTGGTAGAGTTGCTGGTCCTTAAGGGTGAGACCTATCAATCGCTTGGCGTGTTTCAGGGTGAAGCGGTGCTTCCATCACAGATTGTGCCTGATTGGTCTGTGAAAGTTGCGCAGTTGTTTGCTTTTCTCTAGTCCTACAGTTGTAGTTGCACAAACGTCGCATACTCTGCTTCCTCACTCTG
>CAXUEY010000249.1:0-5992 GCA_964250225.1 uncultured Ktedonobacteraceae bacterium
ATTGTTAACAAGCAAGCAGTATTACCGGTTCGCGCGACCTGGAGAGAGTGAGGAGAGGAACCAGACAGAAAGGCCGGTGAGGACGATACGAACGGTCTTTAGCGCAGGCGAGAAACAATGCCTTTACCTGTAGCGCTCGTCTACGTGGGAACATTTGCAGTCTCTAAACGTTACATAGATACAAGCGGCTGAATACGTTTGCTGGCTTTGTGCGTTATATAAAGATGAGGAGAAGTATATGGGGAAACGATTCAGTTATCTCGATCATCTAGAATGCAGCCTGTGTCAGCGTAGCTACGAGGCCGGGCGCGTGTGGAATGCCAGCCCGTGTTGTGGACGGCCCTTGCTGGCGATCTACGACCTGGAGGCGCTACGCCGCGAGGTTGAGCCAGGCGAGCTGGCGGGCCGCGAGACCACGATGTGGCGCTACCACGAACTGTTGCCTGTGAGCAGGGCAGAGGCGGTCTTGACGCTGGGTGAAGGCATGACCCCTTTATTAGCCATGCCCCGTCTGGCTCCCCCAGGAATGGAGGGCGCGGCCAACCTGTTGGTGAAGGATGAGGGTTTGAATCCCACCGGGAGTTTTAAAGCGCGTGGTATGGCAGCAGCCGTCTCGCGGGCGGTTGAACTGGGAGCCAGCGGACTGGTCACGCCAACTGCCGGCAACGCGGGAGCGGCGATGGCCGCGTATGCCGCGCGAGCGGGACTTCCAGCCTACGTGGCGCTACCGGAAGACACGCCCAGCACGTATATCCAGCAGGCGCGCAGATATGGGGCCGAGGTTGAACTGGTACACGGGCTGATCAACGATGCCGGGCAGGTCGCGGCGCGTGTGGCGCAGGAACGTGGCTGGTTTAACGTAGCCACGCTCAAAGAGCCATATCGGGCCGAGGGCAAGAAAACGATGGGGCTGGAGGTGGCCGAGCAACTGGGTTGGCGCTTGCCAGAAGCCATCATCTATCCCGCTGGCGGTGGAACCGGGATTGTCGGCATGTGGAAAGCCTTTCAGGAACTGCGCGCACTCGGCTGGCTGCGCGACCAGCGGCTCCCCAGGCTCATCATGGTGCAGGCGGAAGGGTGCGCGCCGCTGGTCAAGGCCTTTCACGACGGCCAGACAGAGGCAGAGGCGTGGCCAGCCGATGAAGCCAGAACCAGCGCGATGGGTCTGCGCGTACCCTCAGCTATCGGTGATCGCCTGATCTTACAGGCCATCCGCGAGAGCACAGGCACCGCCCTGACCATCAACGACACAGCGATGGAGCGCATGGTGGATTTCGCAGCCAAACGCGGAGGCATCTGGATCTCACTGGAAGCCGCTGCCACCCTGGCTGCATATCACGAACTGATAGAGCAGCGGGTTATCACAAGCGGCAGCCCAACAGTCCTGTTCTTCACTGGCAGTGGTTGGGGTGGGGGAGAAAGCGCGGCGGCAGTAGGAAAGTAGTCCCTGGGAATGTTGGCTATATCACAGCCAGGGAGGAGAAAATATGGTATGCTAGAGGGGAAAATGTTGAATGGATATACGTTACTGCACTTTTATGAAAAAAGATAAGGTTGATGTAACCAATGGACACCTCTATCCGTCTCTACAACACGAATAGCAGATTGCGTTCGGCACTGGATACTGAACACGGGAGCCAGGCCCTGGCGGAAACAGAGGCAAATCGCGTGCAGGTAGCAGTAAACGAGGGAGAACGAGTGACGAACCCAGTCTCTCAGCAATCTGTCGCTGCTTCGCAAGAACAGGCACGGGTGGATGTAGCGGAATTTGAAGCGATCTTTGAGCGTTTTCAGGGACCGATTACGAATTTCATCTACCATCTGATCGGCAATCGCGAGCAAGCGTATGATCTGGCTCAGGACGTCTTTGTGAAGGCGTATAAAGCTCTGCTTGGAGGCACCGTTGTGCAGCCGGGGGCGTTATCGGCGTGGCTTTACCGCATCGCCGCAAACACGACCACGGATTCGCTGCGCCGACGGCGCTTGATCTCCTGGCTGCCGCTCTCTCTGTTTAACGAGGATCGCGGCATAGGAGCTGGCGTGCTCTCAGATTCCGGCGGTCCTGCTTCGGAGACCTTTAACTCCGGGGGAGACGAGGGTGGGAATGAGCGACACAGCAGTTCGATCAATGCACTCTACGAACGGGGCGGCTATGATGGCGGCAGGTTCGAGAATCGCGTGGCGGACCGCGAGATTGTCGAGCGCGTGATGAGCCAGTTACAGCCGAAATACGCGGTTTGCTTGTGGTTATACGAACATGACGGACTCCCCTGCGCGGAAATTGCGCAGGTCTTGAATATCAGCCCGTCAGCAGTAAAGATGCGCCTGATGCGAGCACGAGAACGTTTTATTGCTTTATATCGCCAGGAGGTGGGCGAAGAGTCCTAAACTCCATCCCACCTGATGGCAGCCGGGAATCCAGAAAGGATTTTCTGTGAACTGTAACCAGGCGCGGACCCTGCTGTCTGCATATCGCGAATTGAAAAGTGGGGAGTTAGAGACGATTGAGCTGGACGAGCATCTGGAAACGTGCGCGTCCTGCCGTGAGGTTCTCGCCAGTTACGCGCAAATCGGCGAGCAGATGCGCAGCGCGCCCACGTTTGTACCGCCCATAGATTTGCACGCAAAATTGATGCGCGCACTGGCCGATGAGCAGATGAAGATGCTCCAGAAATCCACTCCTGGCACAGTTTCAACACCTGAATTTCTGAAACCGTATCTGCAGGAAAGAGTACAGGAAGCCCAGGAGCACGACGAGATAGCGGCTTTCTCTACCGCGAAAACCGGTCCCTTACCTGTTCTCGCGACGCCGCGCAAACGGCCTCGCGTGCGCGTTAATCAGTTTGCAGTGCTGGGAATGGCAGCGGCGATTTTATTACTGATGATGACGGGCGGACTCACTTCGCTGCTCATGCTGGTCCACAATAATCCCACCTCGATTGCCAATACCAGTTCCAGCATTAATCGACCAAGCGCTGTGGATCTCAGGAATTATAGCTCTCGGACCCCTTATCCCAATGTCGTCAGCGCCATTCCCACGGAGAAGTTTATTTATTATAGTGCTTACGGGAATAATGTGAACAGCGGCAATGGCTGGATGTTGATGCAAATGGATCGCAGCACACAAACCAGTACCGCGCTCCTGGCCATGCCGGGTAACTCACCCTTGCTGATTGTCTCGGCCTCTCAAAACTGGTTGGTCTGGCTTGAATATGAGCGTCCCCAGGTGCTTGCGCAGGGAGAATGGGCCAATAACGGAACGCACTACTCGCCCCAACGCTCCTGGAGCCTGCACTATCTCTCGCTCGCGCCCCAAACCTCGTCGGCGGGTACGGTGACCCCAACAGCGCAAACGACCCCCCAGTCCGATGCACAGGCCGATCAGCTTGAGGTGCCGACGCCGCTGCTCCTGACACAGGGCGTTTTCGACAGCAGCACCGCGCCTGACTGGACCACCACTCCGATCACAGGAACGTGGCTGAACGGCGATACGTTGCTGGTCACGCAAATCGATCAGCAGGGGCTTGCGCATCTGGAGAGTTATCGACTTGATCCAACGGGCAAAAACACCCAGGGCCAGGTCATCGCCAATGCCGCACCAGGGCACATCCTCTCCTGGCCAACCACTGACTATACAGGCGCACAAATGTACTGGGCCGATGAGTGGACCACCGCGGATGGGGCGTTGCACAGCAACATCTGGCAGCAACAGACCTTTGAGCAGCCGTTGGACGTACATGGGCAGATCAATAACCATATAATCACAACGCAGCAACCGCTCATGGCCGATGGACTCTCGTTCCAACCGCAGGTCGTCGATAATACACTCTTTTTCCTGAGCACGTCGGAAGTGATTGCCTCGAATCAGGGAGCTATGAAGCCAAACGGAACGGCACTGCCCGCCAGCGCAACCGATACCACCGTCGATTTTACTCCGCGCGCGGACCCGGCTATCTATACAGCGCCAGCCGATGCAGCGGTCCACGGGACGCTCTTTATGCTCCCACTTGATGGCCTGGACGTTGGCGCAGAGAGTATGCTGGGCACCGTTGGCCACGCAACAAGCTATCAGGCGGGCAACAGCTATGTGCTCTGGCGCGACGATACCGGCTATCAGATGTACGATGTCCAGCATCAAGCCAACGTCGCCGTGGGTACAACCATCAACACCGCCGGTTTACTGATGGTGAATGGAAATACCACCCTCTGGTGGAGCGATGATGGCTCGAACGCAGCCAGCGGAGCAATGAGTATGACGGCCTTTAACTGGCCGAATTAAACAACTCCGTAACAGCAGTGGACGCGCATAGTATAGAAAACAGGTAGCAAAAAGAGAGATGCGCCCCATCTCTCTTTTTGCTGTATAAAATGAAACAACGTACATCAAATATCAAAAAGGTCAGGCGCGAAGAGACGCATATCATCTCTGATCCGCCAACCATAGAGGCACAGGCGGCAGGGAGCCAGGTACCAACCATAGCGACGCAAATGGCAGAGAGTCAGGCACCGATCATACCCGCGCAGGCAGCAGAGAGCCACGCATCAGCGGTCAAAAAGCTGCGAGCATGGGTATATGCTGCGCGCTGGCCGATCTTGCTGCTACTCGCCATGACGATTTTATGTGAAATTGGCTGGCTGACCTACCTGGACCCGGCGGACATCGCGCGCTACCAGTGCTACAGTCTGACGTTCTGGCTGGGTAGCCACGCGACCACGCTGCTGCCATCCGCGCAATGTGCCTTCCTGCATATCTCCACCCCACAACCGGCCCTGCGTATGTTGCCTCAAGAATACCCACCCCTGACTCTGCTGGCCTTCTCGCTGCCCCTGGTGGTGCCTCTACCGTACTATGCCCTGGCTTTCGCGCTGCTCATGACCCTGCTCATCGGGGGCATCTACTGGCTGCTGGTCCGCTCAGGTGCACGCTGGGCCGCGCCCATTTTCCTGTTCTACATCGTGGTGGGCGCCATCGCTGTCGTGCAAGAACGTTTTGACCTGCTGCCCGCCGCCTGTACGCTGATCTGTGTCCTGGCCGCCGAACGGGGACGCTGGCGCATGGCCTACCTCGCGCTGGCTCTGGGCGTCTTATTCAAGCTCTATCCTATCGTGATGCTCCCGGCCCTCTTTCTGATGGAACAGCGCGCTGCCCTGGCCGCACAGGGTGGTGCATCCGATCAGGGTACATGGTTGGCCCGCGGGTGGGAGAACGTGAGGCGCTGGCACTGGTACAACAGCCTGCTCTTCGCGGGCCTGGTGGTGGGAGTCATGGGCGCGTTCGCTCTGCTGAATGTGCACGAGGCGCTGATGGGCTCACTCAATTATTTTGTCCAGCGCCCGGCACAAATCGAATCGCTGGCCGGTAGCGTCATCTGGGCCGGTAGCGGCTTCGGTGTGCCATACTCCATCGATTTTACCTTTGGCTCGCTCAACCTGACAAGCAACCTGATGCGCCTGATCTCGCCAGTAGACACCCTCCTGAGCGTTGTGGGTATCCTCGGCGTGTTCTGGCTGCAATGGCGCAAAAAGATCGACCTCACCCAGACGCTGGTCGCGCTGCTCTGCGTGCTCATCACGACCGGGAAAGTGTTCAGCCCACAATATCTGATCTGGCTGTTCCCTCTGCTGGCCTATATGTACGCGCGCGGCAACACCAACCGCCTCTGGCTGGCTGGCTGGGCGGCAATCTCGCTGCTCACCACGGTGATCTATATCGTTTATTATTCACAGCTACCCAATCCCGCTTTCACTGCCAACCTCGTCATGGGAACGCAGATCATCGCCAGGTTGCCTGGCTTTTTTCCGCTAGTCGCGCTTCGTAACCTGCTCCTGCTGCTGGCTACGCTGTCATTTGTGTGTGGCTGGTGGGGAGTACGCAAGAAGCACGTTTAAACTCCTTTTTCAGTAAGAAGAGAATACTGGCGGGGAATAGCCGGACGATTTACCGCCAGTATTATGTTATTGGATATTTAAACTGCCCCACCGTAACAATGGT
>CAXUEY010000250.1:0-3894 GCA_964250225.1 uncultured Ktedonobacteraceae bacterium
ATCTGCATCTGGTGGATTCCCGACAATTCTTCTCTCAAGGAGTTTTCCACATGAAAAAGCCCCGACCGGTTGCTCACCCACGCATTGGCTCGCAGAAAAAAGACCATCGTGAGCCACTTTTTACCCACCTGGGAGATGCAACCTTTCCACTTGATATCGCGGCGAGTACTCCAGAGACCCTTCAAAAGCACATGAGCGCTTTCGACACGTACATCGCTCGTCTCACAGCACCTCCCCCCTTCAGCGCGTCGTCGGCAAGCTGGGCGATGGACGCGGAGACAAAGGCGCTGGTTGCGCGCGCCTGTCTCCATCGAGGCGTCGCGAGCGCCCTTCTGGGCATGTGGCCGCAAGCACGACAGGATTTCACACAGGTAGTGGATCTCGCCGCAGGAAGCGCCGAGGCGCGGACTGCCAGCCTCTTTCTCGCGCTGGCCTATGATATCGATCAAGGTGACGACGAACTGGCGACACAGGAATGGACACACGTGCTGGAGGATATTGAGACGCGGGGAATCCCCGCTGGAGATCAGGGTTCGCGTCTACTCGCCGCACAGGCCTATGCTTCCCGCGCCCGCATCTCGGCACGTCAAGAGGAGTACGCACAAACTCTCCTTGATTGCGACCGCGCCCTGACCCTCGATCCGGAGTGTGCCGAAGCCTATTCGATGCGTGGCGCGGCGCGGTCGCATCTGGGCCAGACCGCAGCCGCCTTGCAGGATTGCACCAGGGCCATTGAACTGGCTGGCTGGTCCGTCCATTACTACCGGCGTTGCCTCGTGTATAAGCAGGCCGGCGAGTATGCACGCGCCTTTGATGATAGTGATCAGGCATGCCAGATGGAGCCCGATAATCAACGCTTTCAACAGGAGCGCACGGATTTACTGCTGCTCAGATTGTCGAAGTTGGGTACCCATACGCCCTCTCCTCTCCCGCGAGATCAGAAAGGAGGCGCTGCGTGAATATCATTCGCGTCGATATCTACCGTACATACGGGCCACCACTCCACGTACGCAGCTTTGCCGAAGCCGCGGTCATTTGCGCTGAGACGAGTACCCACCGGGTAGTGGTGGTTTTAGATGATGGGACCGAGATTACGTTTCACGAGACGGATGCTCGTAGCGGCCCCCACGCAGTAGATATTGAGAACAGAAACACACCCACTGCGTTAGAAGCACGTCGTACTCTCTTGCAGGAAGCAGATCGCCCCCTGCGCTATAGCTATGAATCGCTATGCGAGATGAATGGTTTGTACCTCAGTATCCATACCCTTGACCAGCAGGATGTGGACAAGGTCAATATGCTCTGTGCGCGTATGGAGGCAGAGAGGAATGTTGATGTCCCCAGGCCAATGGAGGGGGACCGGGTCATCTGTCTCAATCCAACGCGGACCACACTGGAAGCAATCAACAAGCACGGCCATCTTGAAAAGAAGGAGGAGCACATTTGGATTCATATGGATCCTCTGATCCCCCTTCTTAACGAAAAGCTGCATTGTGGAGCCGGAGGACTCACGTTCGAGTTCAGTGAAGAGCAGTTCCACCTCCAAGCAGTGTTGATGGGGAAGACACGCAAGTCGTTTTATACATGGGGGCAAGCAGGACCATGGAAGCATGGAGCCATCCTCTTCCAGTGTGAAGTGTTCCTGTGGAAGCTAATCGATACCCGTTTCTCTCGTGTGAGAACATCCCGCTAGTTTTCTGCTCGGCAGAGGTTGTACCAACACGATGCCTGCGACACTGCACACGCATATCCGCCTCTCATTCCCCTTAGTATCACTGTCCCCGGTGCGGAAGCCCCAATCGTTGTACACCCTTGAAAAGCACGACGGGTGTGCCCACTTTTCCAGCTTCCGCACCCATTCCCCTCTGGACAGGAGGAACCATGCCCTCTTCGGATTTTCACCATTTCTATGGCGCTTCGCCCGCCAAAAACACTGCGTTCAAAATAGCGGAGCGCGTCGAATCCTTGCTCGAAGAAGGCCGAGCTCATACCACGCTGTCACGCTCCGCCTTTTTCACCCAGGCCCTGCGTGTCTGGGATGCCATGCTTCGGGAGACCGATCTGGACGAATACCTCAATACGATCTGTCTTGGGGTTGAAAAGGCCATGACGCAGCTCACGCAAGCCTTTGAAATCCTGCTGGCGGAGGCGAGCGCACACTATCTCGATGTGCTGGCGTTAGTCTATATGCTGCACCGGGTACGCGCCAACAATGGAGAAGAATACACGCCCTGGGATATCGTGCAACTGATGGTGCGACTCACCATGCGCACCTTTATTCCGCCGGAGCCTGGCGATTCTCCCCGCTTGTTCTATGACCCTTGCTGTGGATCAGGCTCGACCCTCCTGGGGTGTATGGAGTACCTGGATACCTATTATCCAGAGGTGCTCGACCGAGGTCAGGCCCGCTTCTACGGGCAGGATCGCAGCTATGAGGCATACTTAATGGCGCGCATCAATATCCGCTTGCACGTTCTCGGTCGCTTGCGTCGGAGCCAGGCAGCGCGCCCAGCAATAGCTGACGCGAAAGCCGAAACGAGCACGTCTGATGGCCAGGAAACTCCTTCACATGGTCTTGTTCCCTCGCCAGAGTCTGCTTCCGCTTTTCCCAAGAACGAACCGCTTGATGGCCTTGCCCCGCTTTTTCTCGGGATGGACTGTGCAGATCCTCCGGAAAATTCTCTGCCTGGTCAACCATGTCTCCCTGGTTTCGACCAGGAAGATCTCTAATCGCTAGAGTTTACGAGGGGCCATTTCTCATAAGTTCAGAGAAAACGAACCCGTGAAGAAAAACACTTTCCAGAGATATCCAGATGGGTGTTCATACAAGAAGATGCCTGTAGTCGGTTCTGTCATCAACGCTCCCCGGTAAATTGCTGAGCACGATCAGCATCAGTCCCAATCATACGAAAAATGCTTCTCCCCACTTTCGGATGAGAAGCATTTTTCGCAAGGAGCACATACTACGGCAATATCGATGATCAATTTCGGTACGGCACAGACAGCGATTTATATCCCTGCATACATGAGAGTGTGAGATAGGCTCAGCTTCAATCTGCAGCATGTGTCAACTGAAGATGAGTCTTGGTATTCTGCATGCTCCAGCAGATGGAAGTCTTATTTCACACCCCATCCAGAGAGGAAGAAGTGTCCACCCAGGAAATCTGGATGGTCGATTTCTTGTATGGATTGCCTCATACATTTCTGATACGTTTCCGCAGACACGACGCCACTTTTGACAATAAACGGGTGCAGTGTCACCGCGCCTTGCGTAATGTCCTGAACGTACATGTTGTGATAACGGGTGCCAGCGCTAAAATTGACGTAATGGGCCTGCTCGGCGATGTGCGAGAAGCCAGCCTCCCGCAAAAATGGAACGAGTTTATACACGATACCTATGCGGTATTTGCTGTCTGAGAGACCATATGCATGGAGCGCTTCCATGAGATAGGCGGTCAGCTGGTTGAAGCCTGCCGAATTTGTTGTAGACGCCTCCCAATCTGCCAAGCGCATCATTCCACCTGGTTTCACAAGAGTGCTCCATTGTTGGACAAGCTCCTTGCCCTGTGGTCCTATCGTCCAGAGGATTTGACGCGCATGAACAAAATCGAATTGCGCCGAGGAGAAAACCTGATGGAGATGGCGATAATCCGCACATGCAAAGCGGATGTTAGAAAGGCCTTCCCCTCTTGCGTGCAAATGCGCATAATCAAGCATACATTGATTATTATCAACACATGTCACCTGACTGTGCGGATATGCTTTTGCAACTCGTGTGGCCCATATCCCTGGGCCACTGCCAATATCAAGAATACTCAATGGTGTTGCCGTTGTATGCAAAGGCGGCGGCAAGAGCGGGGAGAAAATCTCCGTGAACATTGCATCTTGCAGCAC
>CAXUEY010000250.1:3994-5869 GCA_964250225.1 uncultured Ktedonobacteraceae bacterium
TCTCTCTCGAAATCCAAAAGATCCTTTTCAGGAACAGTGAGCGCTTTAGCGAGCCTTCCCATCGTATCAAGGGTCGTGCCAGATAGCCCTCGTTCGAGATAACTAATCTGCTCAGTAGAAAGCTGTGCTTTTTCTCCAAGTTGCTCTTGCGTCATATTCCTGTATCGGCGAATCTGACGGAGTTTTTGTCCAAACTTTGTGCGTAATGTGCTCACCCAACGAACCTGCCTGCGTTCCATTTGGGTTAGCCTACCGTGATGGTGATACTATTTCCACGAAATGCCATTGCGTATTTTGAGTGAATGAGGACAGAGAGCCGGGAGAATTGATGAGGTGGCAAGGAAATAGGTGGAGAGCAGTCCTATCAAGCACTTCTTGGCGAGGAACAGAACCATTGCAAAACCGCTCGTTATCTCATATCTTCTATTTTATCGTTGATTCTCCTTAGCTAGCTTGTTCACTCTTATACTTCTCTTCTTCTTCAGTACATCCTGTTTTTTCACGCTCTTCTTGTATGTTCGGCGCCTAATCGCGATGGATAGAAGGAGACAATGCTGGTAGCGCTTATTGATGAAGCTGGAGATCGAGTACCGGCTGCTCTGGGAGTGCAGGCGTGGAAAGAGGAACACGTTTCGCATAATACTGCTGGAGGGATGTGAACAGCAAGGGCTCCCCACGTTTGAACAGGAGGGCATCAGCTATGGCGTGCCGCCTGGCCAGTTGATAGGGTTCGTCATTCAGTCCATAAGCTGCCTGAAGCCCTGGCAGTGAGATATGTATATGCCTTTCCAGTTGCAAGCCCTCAACAAACGGTTGATCCCACGCCGCCAGTTCCTCCATAGACAGATCCCACAGGGTGTGTCCACGGAACTGGACCGTTTTTGCCCAGGCGAGCGCGCCATACGGGGATATTATTTGCCACCCAGGAAGCCACGCTGCTCCAGGCCAACTCGTCCAGAGCAACGTATTCGGTGGCGTTTCTGCGGGAAGTGGAAGGGCGTACATCTGCGGCTCAGGTTTTCCTGGTTCTTGCCCCCAGACCCAGAACCATGGCTCATCGGCTCCCATTTCGCTCGGCATCCAGGCGCGGCGCCAGGAAGAAAGTGCGCGCATCATCAAGACCGCTGAGGCCGAATTTGGCTCAGGGACGCCAAATTCCTGCGTGCGCAACAGCCTTCGCATTTGCCAGTTGGAAACCTTCGACCGTAACGAGTCCAATGAATCCTTCGCTTCCTTGTGAAGTGGATCAAACCCCTTCAATGCTTTCTGGAACCAGCTGATCGAAAGCCGATCATCCAACGCGCCAGAGCGTTCTGCAAGAACAACGGAGTGGACATGGCCAAAGACGTGTCCCCGCATGATCTGGGTTTCGGCCCAAATGCGGTCGAAAAGGGGAGCTTCAGGATCGGAGGGAAACGCTGCAAAATTGAACCGCTCGGAGTGGTCAAAGAGCAAGTTGACAAATGCTCCAGGCAACGGGGCAAATTCAGGCAGGAACGCTTGCCAGCGCTGCCCACTGCCACATTGATCATCGCGCATGGGTGTATGACTCTCTCTTTGACTTTCCAACATTCTCCCAGCAACGATACGAAACCGTCTCGCATGCGTAGAACAGTGCCAGGATTTTCTTTAGTTTACCACGTATCTCCTCAGGTTTTCAACGTTTCTCATGAGCCCGTTGCTTGAAAAGAAAACGGCTTTTTCAGGCTTTATTAGATACTATAGATGTAAACATAATTCATGTGCTTTCGTAAGATATATTGTATCAATGAGAAGAAACCCATCATCGGTTTTTGCGGTTTCACACATTCGACGTGAAAAAGCTTGACAAGATGCTTACCTGTACCGTATAACTATTCTTATTAATGATTGTTT
>CAXUEY010000251.1:0-5730 GCA_964250225.1 uncultured Ktedonobacteraceae bacterium
TGACACACGAGTTCGAGGGTAGTTTTGGGGACTCGACCAATACCGATGGGAGTGCCAGAGATGGACACCCGTCCAGCGCGCCGGTCTGGTCGCCCGATGGCACAACCCTCTATGCTCTGGCCACACATCGCGGCGCCACCCGTGTTTTCGCCCTTTCCGTCAGCGGCAACAACGCGCACCCCACCACGCTCACGCCCGGTGATATTCACGTGCGCGACTTCTCCGCCGACCATCGTGCTGAACGCCTGAGCCTGTTGATCGGCAATCCGAGCCGACCAGCGGAAATCTTCTCGTGTACGACGAGCAGCGGCGGCGAGTTGCAGCAACTGACCAGTGTAAACGAAGAACTGTTCAGCCAGATCGAGCTGGGCACGCTGGAATATATGCCCTATACAGGAGCCGAGGGTTGGCCGATGGATGGTTGGATTCTCAAGCCACCCGACTTCGATCCCGCCAAAAAATATCCCATGATCCTGCAAATTCACGGGGGGCCGCAGACACAGTATGGCTACGGCTTCTTCCACGAGATGCAGGTGCAGGCCGCCAACGGCTATGTGGTGTTTTTCACCAATCCACGTGGCAGTAGCGGCTATGGATGCGACTTCGCGCTCTCCGTCTACGGCAGTTGGGGCGACGTGGACTCGCTGGACATCATGGCCGGTGTCGACGCGCTCATCGCGAAGGGCTATATCGACGAAACGCGCCTGGGCGTGACTGGAGGCAGCTATGGTGGCTTCATGACCAACTGGCTGGTGGGGCATAGCGACCGCTTCAGGGCCGCTGTCACTGATCGCTGTGTCTCCAATCTGGCCTCGTTTTTTGGGAACAGCGATATCGGCCCGATGTTTATGGAAGATCAGTTTGAGACCACGCCCTGGGAGAACCTGGAGCGCCTGTTACAGCATTCACCCATCACCTATGTCAAAAATATCCACACGCCCTTACTGATTATCCATAGCGAGCAGGATTTGCGCTGTAACATCGAGCAGGCCGAGCAGATGTTTACCGCGCTCAAATACCTGGGCCGCGAAACCCTCTTCGTGCGCTTCGAGGGTCAGAGCCACGGCCTCTCACGCGGTGGCCATCCCAAGCAACGCCTGGAGCGTCTGCGCCACGGCCTGAACTGGTTCGCGAAATATATGGCCTGACGCTCATTCCCAATGGACCGGGTACAGGCATGAGTCATCTTAGCTTGGGATGGCTCATGCCTCTTTTTCCCAGAGAGAAGGTTGTATCATTCCTGCAAAAGTCCTTTTTACTTCCCATTTTTAAAACAAGGAAAACGGGACACTATTCCACCTGGAGGATGGGGATGGCGCTGGCTGAGCGGGTTCAGAGCGCTTGGGCGGCTGGCGCTCGCTCTCAAGCCAGGGCAGTTCATCCGGGTCATACTTGAGAAAGACACCTGCTTCGGCCAGCGTGGATACGAATTTTTTAACGTGCCAGCCACGAAAAAGATAGAGATGCACCCACCAGCCTTTCCGCCCGCACCACCTCCAACGCCGCCCACGCCGCGCCTCGATCTGGACCTGCGCCCGGTTTGTCACCGCCAGAGTCCGACCATCATACCAAATAATGTCATCACGGGGAGTAAGCACCAGCTACTCCTTTCTACACCACAAGAACGCATGTGACCTTTCCCCTCTCTCTCTATTATTGCGACACCCACCCAAACAAGCGCCCAGCAATTCCCCTCTGCTTAGAGGCATGCCCTTTTTGGCATATCTGCCGTGGAATGTTATATGCTAAAGGCGCAATGCCCAGGTTGTTTTCTGGTAGCCAGCCTATGCTGGTGGGAAACCTGGCCGAGAGTGGTCTCGTGAAAGCAGTAGAAGGAGTTACAAGAATGCCTGACAATGTTCATTCAGACGCGCTGGTTTTTTTTGGCGCAACCGGCGATCTGGCGTATAAACAGATTTTTCCCGCCCTCCAGGCGATGATTCGTCACGGCCATCTCGATGTGCCGATCATCGGCGTGGCAGGTCGCCCCTGGACAAGTGACCAGTTGCGCGACCATGCGCGCCAGAGCCTTAAAGAGCACGGCGGCGTTGATGCGGCAGCCTGTGAGAAGCTCTGCAAAAATATGCAATATCTTTCCGGCGATTATGGAAAACCGGAGACGTATCAGCACTTGCGCGAGGTGTTGGGCAGCGCGCACCATCCTCTCTATTATCTGGCGATCCCGCCCAGTATGTTCGCGCCCGTCATCGAAGGTCTTGGCAAGTCTGGCTGCGCTGACGGCGCTCGCGTAGTGGTTGAAAAGCCCTTTGGCCGCGACCTCAAGTCCGCGCGCGAGCTGAATCAGGTGGTCAAATCGGTCTTCCCTGAAGAGGCTATTTTCCGCATCGACCATTATCTTGGCAAGGAGCCGGCTCAGAATATTCTCTACTTCCGTTTCGCGAATTCTTTTCTTGAACCCATCTGGAACCGCAACTACATTGAGTCGGTGCAGATTACGATGGCTGAGAACTTTGGCATCCAGGGGCGCGGTAAGTTTTACGACGAGGCCGGGGCGATCCGCGATGTTCTGCAGAACCATATGTTGCAGGTGGTGGCCCTCATTGCGATGGAGGCGCCCATTGTTCATGATCCCGAATCGGTGCGCGATGAGAAGGCCCATATCTTCAAGGCCATGCGCGCGCTCGATCCCTCCAATGTGGTGCGCGGACAGTTTCGTGGCTATCACGATGAGCCTGGCGTCGCGTCTGATTCAGAGGTGGAAACCTTTGCCGCAGTCAAGCTCTGCCTGGATACCTGGCGCTGGGCCGGAGTGCCGTTTTATATCCGCACTGGCAAATGCCTGCCTGTCATCTGTACTGAGGTGCTGGTGGTGCTCAAAGACCCGCCGCACACGGTCTTTGCGGAGAATGGACCCGCGCACAACGATGTGCGGTTTCGCCTCAGCCCCGAAGTGCTTGTCTCGATCAGTGCGCGCTCAAAGGTGCCTGGCGAAAGTATGCACGGCGAGAATGTTGAGCTGGTGGCGCGCCACCGTCCCGTTGATGAGATGGCGCCCTATGAGCGCTTGCTCAACGATGCCATGTGCGGCAATCCCTCGCTGTTTGTGCGTGAAGATGCCGTTGAAGCGGCCTGGAGCGTGGTTGGAGATGTGCTGGATAACGCTACCCCTGTGTATACCTACGAGCCAGGCACGTGGGGACCATCCGAGGCGGACCACCTGATTGCCGGCGATGGTGGCTGGCATAATCCCGCGCAAGACGCGCTTGAAAAAGTAAGTAGTTAAGAAGGAGTATCTATGGACGATAATGAAATCATGAAGCATATCGAAAATCTGGTCAACGAGGAGCACGAGCTCTCGCAACAGTCGCAACAGGGCGGCCTGAATGACGAAGGGCATCAGCGTATGCAGCAGTTAGCGGTCAGCCTGGACCAGTGCTGGGACCTGTTGCGTCAGCGTCGCGCCCTGCGTTCGGCCCATCTCAACCCGGATGAGGCGAAGCTGCGCGACGCTGATATCGTCGAACATTATAAACAATAGCTGTTGTAGGCGCCGACCAGTAATAACCGATGGGATGGGCGCAGGACGCGAGGGTCGGCGCTACAAGCAAGGGGATGGAGGCAAGCTCTCTCTGTCCGGCGCGCGTTCCCGTCAGGGGGTAGTTGTCAGATATTCAGGAGCGCGGCGGGCCTTCGTGCCCTGCTCAAAGGCGTAGGCCAGGGTGATGAGCGTGGCTTCGCTATAGGCTCGTCCCATAAAGGTGATGCCAAACGGCAACCCGTACACGAGGCCCGCGGGAACGCTGATCGCCGGGTAACCGGCCAGTGCCGCGGGCTGACTGCAGCCCCCGGAGAAATGGTCGCCATTTACCAGGTCGATGCGGCAGGGCAGTCCGATTGTGAGCATGACCAGCGCGTCCAGCCGGTGCTCATTCATTACAGCGTCGATACCTTCTTGCCGGGCCAGGCGCTGGTTTTCTGCCAGAGCCGCCAGGTAGTCCGGGTCGCTCAGCGGGCCTTTCTCCTGCGCATTGATAAAATGCTCCTGACCAAAATAGGGGAGTTCTTCCTCCGCGCGGGTTTCATTGAAGGCGATGACCTCGGCCAGGGTGCGCACCGGTGAGTCGATCAGCTCGGCCAGATACGCGTTGAGGTCGGCCTTCAACTCGTAGAGCAGGACCGTCCTTTCGCTTTGCGAATCCGCCATCTGTTTGGCGGTGGGGATATCCGCCGGATCGATAATTACAGCACCCAGTTCGCGCATCTGCTCAATCACAGCGTTAACAGCCCTCTCAAGTTTGGGATGGCAATCGAAATAGACTTCGCGGGCGATGCCGATGCGTGCTCCCTTCAGACCATCGCGATGCAGAAATTTCGTATAGTCAGTATGGAACCTGGCGACGCTCTCCTGCGTAGCGGGGTCGCGTTCATCCACGCCGATAATGGCTCCCAGCAGGATGGCCGCGTCGGTGACGGTGCGCCCAAAGGGGCCAACGGTATCTTGACTGTGCGCAATGGGGACGACGCCAGCGCGACTGGTCAGTCCAACCGTTGGTTTGATGCCCACGACGCCATTGGTCGCGGCGGGCGAGACAATCGAGCCATCCGTCTCGGTACCTAGAGAGGCGGCGACCAGGTTGGCCGCGACTGCTATGGCTGAGCCGGCGCTGGAGCCACAGGGGCTACGGTCCAGCACATAGGGATTAAGCGCCTGGCCGCCGCGCGCGCTCCATCCGCTAGATGAGGTGGTTGAGCGAAAATTGGCCCACTCGCTCAGATTGGCTTTGCCCAGAATGACCGCTCCTGCCTCGCGCAATTTGCTGGCTACAAAGGCGTCGCGCGGTACTTGCGAGCCGAGGAGGGCCAGTGAACCGGCGGTGGTTTGCATACGGTCTGCCGTGGCGATATTGTCTTTGAGTAAAAGCGGAATGCCATGCAGTGGACCGCGTGGCCCCTGCGTGCGACGCTCTTCGTCTAGCTCATCCGCGATGGTCAGCGCGTCGGGATTAATCTCCAGCACTGAACGCAACATCGGGCCGCTCTGGTCGAGTGCCTGGATACGCTGCTGGTACATCTCTACCAGCGCGCGCGCGGTAAGTGTGCCCGCTGTCATTGCCTCCTGCAAGTCGGTGATGCTGCACTCTTCTAGCTCGGTAAAAGGAATCTGGTACATCGTTTGCTTCTCCTTGCCTGGGCGTGCCTGCGAGGAAACTCTCTTTTCCTGGCTAGAGCATGATAGATAGCCGCTATAAAATATGGCTCGCCCATCGTTTTCTCCACTGTATCACCTGGATCAGCTACTCTCAAGTCCCCACGTGACCTCCCCAAAGTTCACCTTGACACCGATTCTCACGAATGGATATGATTGGGCTGGGTCAATCTGGTCTGTTTGATCTCTGAAGCAGAGTTATATGCTTGTGTGGGCAGGGATGTCTTTTTCTCTCTAGTGCCAGGGCGAAAAAGGTACAAAGAATTGCTTGCTACAAGAGTATTCGTGTGCGGGTTACAGAAGCCGAGCCAGAAAGCTGTGCCTTCAGGCACGGGGAAGTATGGTTGTTCCTTTTTGGGGCCAGGGCCGCAGGGGAAGGACTTGACAGCCGTGCTATCCTCTGGAAGAGATGTTCCATGAGGTCGCAAAGGAGGGTATGGGGATGGCAAAAAAGAGCACCACGACGACGTTTCTGGTGGAACTGCCCCTGGTAGTGGAGCCAGGGCCAGCCAAACGCGTGCGCGCGCATTTGGAAGCGGCGCGTCAGTTCTACAACGTCGTGC
>CAXUEY010000252.1:0-5672 GCA_964250225.1 uncultured Ktedonobacteraceae bacterium
ACCCCCATCCCAAAAACCTTAAAAATTTTTACCCCCGCCCCCCCTTTTCGCGTTCGCGGGGCGGCGTCTATAGCTTGTGCTTTGAGAAGGGGTTCCTTCACAGCGTTGCTTACTTCTGGCGCGCTTGCGCGTAACGACGCACGCCAAGTCCCGCGCCAATGAGTAAAAGAGCAAGCACTCCCAGATACCAGGGATTGAATGGTTGGTTCTGAGAAGCAGGAACCGCCGAGGGATCGCTGCCAGTGTTCGGCATGCCAGGGGTAGCGGCTACTGCTGCTACTTTGAAGGCCAGCGCGGGCGTCCCTTTGAGGAGGCCAACTGCGAAGACACTGTAGACCATGCCCCCACTGAGCGTCGCAGGGACTGCCACTTTCGCTCCAGAGGTTGTCGCTGTCACATTGAAGGTATAGGATCCAGCGGGAACGGATAGGTAATTGCTGGCATTTTTGTATGCCAGGCCGCTAATCACTGTGCTGCCCCCAGCGGCAACGTCAACCGGGCCTGCATCAGGCGACAGGTGATAAACGCGCACCGAGGCATTGTTGCCTGAGACCATGTTGTTATCAACAAAAGCGGTTAGTGAGAAGCCGCTGGCCGACGTTCCTATTGCAGCCACCGTATAGATACCGCCCGCGTTTACTGACACGTCCTGGGTGATTACTGCTGTGCTAATGTCCTTACCAGTGGGTGTGACCTGGATTTTATGCGAGCCAGCGGGTACCTGCTGATAGTCAGTTATCGTCCCAAAAGTAAAGTTATTGAGGAGTTTGGTACCGTCAACGTACACATCAACGGCTCCGGCGTCTGGAGAGGCGTGTACCACGCGTACCATCGCATCGTTTTGCTTTGAGACAGCCTGGGCGACTGGCGTCATTGGCATCACCAGAATAGCCAGAGAGGCGCACGCGCCCAGAGCGACCAACGCGCGCCAGGTAAGCCGGGTAATCAAGATCTTCAAATTCATCGTCAACAATCTTCTTTCTGTCTCGCATGCCTACGCGCTCCGAAATCTGCTGGCCATGCAGAATTTCAGAGTGAGCAGGGCGAGTAAACATCAATACACACGAGAAAAGCATAGCCATCCTTCTCGTTTCCTTGAATGTGAGTTCCTTTTTCGCATATAATGCCGGCAGGCGAGCCAGGAACTGATAGTGAAGGGCCAATGCCCTCTCTATCAGCAAAACACACCCTATAGACGCGCCATGTTACAAAAAGTGGTAACTTTTTCCAGCACACTACACAAACCGAGAAATACTACCATTTTCACCCGGCCAGAGCGTCTCTTAAGGAGACACGTCCACAACCGGGTATGTATCGCTCGCCAGCCTGTCGACGTATAACAAAGAAGATGGATACGAGAACAAGTGAGAGAGGGCCTGGATTTTGGATGCAGAGCTACCAGCATTGGGCCAACTACCGGAGCATGATCCTAAGGATGGCGCATGGCAGGCGGAGCTTGTTGCACGTTGTTTACGCGGAGACGAACAAGCTTTCGCGTTGATCGTCAACCAGTATGGGGATCTACTCCTACGCACTGCATATTTAGTGGTACAAGATGAGGAAACGGCCAGGGACGTTGTCCAGGAGACATGCTTGCTGGCCTGGAAAAATCTGTCTCAGTTGCGTGAACCGGAGCATCTGAGGGCATGGCTGCTGCGGATCGCCGTCAATCAGTCAACCACGGTCAAAAGGCAGTGGGCACGCAAAGCAGCCTGGTTGCGCCAGGAATCGCGCCAGCAGCAGGTTGAGGGCACTATTCAGGCGGCGGATAGTGAGCGTGGTTTATTTGAGGAGATGCTTGATATGCGGCAGGCCATTGGCCAACTCCCGGTGAAACAGCGTCTGGTGCTGGTGCTTTTTTATTATCATCGTATGACCGTGCCAGAGATGGCCGCGCTCCTGAAAACATCAGAAAATACCCTGCGCAAACGCCTGCTGGCCGCGCGGGAAAAAATACGGGAAGCGCTGGGTGCTCCGCTCACTCCCATACAGAAACAGCGCGCGTTACCGAACACACTCTCTACTCACGCTGGATATATTGGGGGTCAACACGATGAATGAGCCAGAGAAAACGGATGTCGAGCAATTTCGCAGCGAATTGAATGGCAGGAATGGGTCGCAGGACCGACTCACAGGCGAAATTGCTCGCGCACTGAGCACGCAGGCAACGCGTGTCCACTTTTCGCCCGCTATGCACGCTCAGGTGATGCAACACCTCACTCCACGCCGTCCTGAGTCGATGAGACGCCGTGTCTCGCCCGCGCTTGCCCTGGCTGCGGCTCTTCTGCTGGTCCTGCTCATTGGACTGAGCGCGTACCTTGCGCGAGTGCTGCCGTTCTCTCCACAGACAAGCGTGCCCAGCGTGGTCTTTACCAACCAGGGTGGGTTGAGTACACCTGATGAACTGGCCCAGGACGGTCAGCTTGTATCGCTCGACCCCACAGGTCAGCGCATTGTCTATAGCATCGCGAGTCAGCCAGGGGTGATGTATGTCACCGCGTTGGCCAATCCCGTTGCGCAGAACCAGCTCGCCATGCGCTTCGCCCGCGAAGCTTCCTGGTCGCCCGATGGCTCGGCGCTGGTCACGACAGTCTATGTCTCAGGCGAATCCTTGCCGCAACTTGCCCTCGTGCCGACTGGACAGTATATGCATTTGCTTGGAATCTCAGCGCAATCAGCAAGCTGGCTGCCTTCGTCAGCGACCACGATTACGTTTCTGACCCAGCAGAACGGGCTGACGACGCTGTGGAAAGTGACGCCTGATGGGCGCACTCTTCATACGATGGCCACCTTCGCGCTGCCAGCGATTGCCCAACATCTGAGCTGGTCGTCCAATAGTCGCTTTCTGGCGATCCTGGCCACGCCAGGTCAGACCCCCACACGCGATCTTCTGCAAGGGGCGAGCCACGCGCTCTACCTGTTTGATACCCTCGATCATCGTTTTACAGAACTGGTCGCGCCCGCTTCCTCTACTGTTGGAAACCTCGCCTGGACACCCGATGGGCACCTGCTGACCTACGAACAGCGCAATGCCCAGGGGCAGAGCGTTCTCCATACGCTTGACTTGAGTACCCGCCAGACGCTGTTTACGCTGCCCTTACAGCATTCGTTGCTGGGCATGAGCTGGTCGCCCGATAGTCGCACGCTGGTCTACAGCGATGATGGCACGCTGCATGCGCGCAGCCTTAACGGTATCCAGGTGACGTTTCCTCACCTGGCAGGCACCGCGACCTCCCCTTTCTGGCTGGATGGGCAGCATATTCTTTACCTTTCCATCCAGCACAACCGCGGACAATTGGCACGCCTGGAAGCACAAACCTGACACCCGTCTGGCCAGGAGTTGCGGTCAACGTAGACCAGACCGAAGCGCTTGTGATAGCCCTCGGACCGCTCAAAATTGTCCATTAGCGACCAGACAAAGTATCCTTTAACGGGCACGCCCTGGCTGTACGGCCTCGGCAACGTGTTGGATATGTGTGTTCAGGTAATTTATCCTCTCTGGAACAATTTAGTTTTCGAGAGTCCCTAAAGCGGTTGCAAGATAAATGTATATTCGACTGTATAAAATGGCACGGCAACACCATAGCTGGCCGCTTCCTGCATCGAGGTCTGCTGGACAAAATCGACGACTAGCGAATCTTTGGTGCCAAAGACTGCGTCTGAAGCGAGATATTGATCTCCTCTGACAAATAGATGCGTGGTTAACGGGGCAAAGCCGTCCGCTGAAATACGCAGGTGGATATGGGCCGGTCGGAATGGATGGCGGCCCAGCGCGTGGAGTAACTGTCCAACAGGGCCATCGTCCGGGATGGCATAGGCGACGGGTTTGATGCCCACAAAGCAGTAGCGTCCCTCGTTATCGGTGCGGAACTTCCCGCGCAAATTCATATCGGGCTGGTCGGGGTCCTGTTGCTCATAGAGGCCCTGCTCGCTCGTTTCCCAGATATCAAGCAGAGCATGAGGAATGGGCGCCCCGTCAGTGGCGAGAACGCGCCCTGTGACCACCACCGGTTCGCCACGACCATCTTTACTGATTGTCGCCCCCATTGGCAGTTCCTCCGCACCTTCCCGGTAGAACGGGCCAAAGATCGTACTCGCAGTTGCATTCCCTGGCAAACGATGATTGATCGCATCGACAAGCATCGTCACACCCATTGTGTCGGAGAGCAGAATAAACTCCTGGCGTTTCTCATCGCACATTTGTCCGGTCCTGGTCAGAAACTGGATGGCCGCCATCCATTCTTCTTCCGTGAGTTCCACTTCGCGAATGAAGGCATGCACATGACGCACGAGGCTGCTCATAATCTCTTTCAACCGTTGGTCAGGCGTTTGTGCCATACTCTCCAGCACATTGCGGGTCATCTGCTCTTCAGTATTGTTGCTCATGCTCTGGTCCTCTCTCTGTATACATCGCTCAATGCTTGTTCTATTGTAGCACGGCGATCTTGCACCTTTGCATATCATATTCTATAGTAAGAACAGACAAAATCGTTCCATACATCAGGAGGCAGAGGCATGACCACCTACCATATCGAACCCACGCGCGAGACCCTGCATGGCACCTTTTCCCGCGAGTATCCACCCGTCCTGACCATCGATTCCGGTGATACCGTATTGTTCCGCACGCTGAATTCGGCCTGGGCGCTGGAACCACCTTTTTTCGCCAAAGGGCAGGTGCGGCGATTTGAACCACGCGTAAAAGAGCGCGATAGTGGCCACGCGCTCTGCGGACCCATCGCTGTGCGTGGCGCGCAGCCGGGCATGACGCTTGAGATCCATATCAATGAGGTACGGCCCGGCGAATGGGGCTGGACAGGTGGCGGCGGACGGGAAAACGCGGTCAATACCCATCTTGGCCTGGTCGAGCAGGGCGTCGAACTCATCTGGTCGCTCGATGCCGATACGTTGCTCGGCAAAGATCAGTACGGGCATACCATCGCATTACATCCGTTTATGGGTGTGATGGGCATGCCACCCGCCGAAGCGGGCAGACACAGTACGATTCCACCACGTTTTTGTGGGGGCAATATCGACTGCAAAGAACTGGTGGCTGGTAGTGTATTGTATTTGCCTATCACGGTCCCGGAAGCGCTGTTCTCTGTGGGCGATGGACACGCGGCCCAGGGCGACGGGGAAGTCTCCGGCGTGGCTATCGAGTGCCCGATAGAGCGGGTTGACCTGACTTTCACCTTGCGCGACGACCTCCATCTGACCACTCCCCGCGCCAGAACAGATGCGGGATGGATCACCTTTGGTTTCCATGAAAATCTGCACGAGGCCTCGCTCATCGCCCTGGACGCCATGCTTGACCTGATGGATGAGTTGCACCATTTGCCCAGGCCGCAAGCGCTGGCCCTGGCGAGTCTCGTGGTAGATCTCCATGTGACGCAAATCGCCAATGGCGTCCACGGCATCCACGCGATCTTGCCTCACGAGGCAATTGGTAAATGACTCATTTCAGTTGAAAATGCAAATGAAATGAAACGCTGATATTCAAAAAAGCATGAATTTGGAGGAAAAACGATGAAAACGCAAGACTCGACAGCCATTAGAATAGCACGCGCTCATATAAACGCTTGGAGTCATCATGATTGGGAGAAGACAAGAGAGCTACTCTCACCAAATGTACACGCTGTGGTAACAACTACGTAGCCCATGAAGGCTACCGCAGA
>CAXUEY010000253.1:0-5563 GCA_964250225.1 uncultured Ktedonobacteraceae bacterium
GATCGAGTCCATTGCTGGCCAGGGCAACCGCTGCCGCCACATTGAGAAAATGAGGAAACCGTCCTGCCGCCTGGCGAGCAGAGCCGCGAAACACTTCTTGCACGGTGGTCAGCTTGGCCGCTTCCTCCGCAGGAAGAAGTGAGTGCGCGGGCCGACGCATGGTATGCGTGACGCTGGTGATACTTCCCCCAATGGACGCCGCAGCAAGCGCATCCAGAGCACCAATAGCTCCAGGTACCACCCGCGCTTGTGCTCCTCCCACGTGCGCCGCGTTGAGCACGTCGCTCATCACATTTGGCTCCGCGAGCGCTCCTGTACTGACCATGAGTAGATCGATACCAGCGCGCAGGATGGCCGGACCATGCTCTCTCAATCCCTCGTGCCCAGCCGCTTCAACCACGACGTGAGGGCATTCAGCAAGCAACGCCGCTTGTGTGGTCACCAGAGGGCAGCCAGAGAGAGGAGGGCGGGTATGACGGATCAGCGCGCCCACCACGACTATCTCTTCAGCAGCGTATTCGGTGATGAGACGGCTCACCTCCTAACCAATGGTTCCATACCCGATGAGACCAACACGCAATGTACTCTGATTCATTCTTTCTTCTCTGTGTCCGAAACATCTTCTCTGAGCAGCATACATAGCTTTTGCACTCTTCCTTCTCCTGGCTATTGTCTGGTGAAGGGAACCACGATTTTTAGCTGAAGGTGTTTGGACACCTTGAGGGAAGTCAATGCATAGCAAGCATGAGCGATATCATCCTTCTCCTCCCGTTGTGTGTTTGACGATACTGCCTTGTACTGCCTTTTTATGATATACTTTTGTTATGGAGCGTCAACAGAGACACATTCCGCAAGGCATTCTCTTCGATATGGACGGAACCCTGTTGCTCACCACCCAACGTGCTGAGCAAAGCTGGCTTGCCGT
This sequence comes from uncultured Ktedonobacteraceae bacterium, assembly GCA_964250225.1. Classification (GTDB taxonomy): domain Bacteria; phylum Chloroflexota; class Ktedonobacteria; order Ktedonobacterales; family Ktedonobacteraceae; genus Paraktedonobacter. The sequence goes on from CAXUEY010000253.1 coordinate 926, forward strand.
CTTTGAGCAATTTGAACCTCAACATTGCCAGGCTCCTGAACTTTTAGGCCAGGTCATGGGTGAAGTCTATGCGGCCTATAAGCAGACGATTGCTGACGATCCCCTGCTGCAACGCAGAGACCGTTTACACCCTTTTGAAGTGCGCAAGGAGCTGGTTGAGCAGGTCTTCGTACACGTTGGCATAACTGATGCCAACCTCGCCACCGCAATGGTTCAGGTTTACGAAAAACAGCGCGATCACCATCGCTCTGTATCTCCTTTCGCGTTAGATACACTTGGTCAGCTTCGTCAACACGGGACTCGCCTGGCACTGCTGACCAATGGCAATGCCACCTATCAACACCGAAAATTAGAGCAGCATCAGTTGACCACCTTTTTTGACTGTATCTTCATTGAAGAAGAATTTGGGGTTGGCAAACCAGATGCACGCATGTATCAGGCAGCCCTTCAGAATCTTCATCTGACCGCAGGCGAAACCTGGATGATTGGAGATAACCTCTGGTTAGATGTCGAGGCACCCCAACAACTCGGTATTTTCGCGTGCTGGTTTGATCCCCACCTCAAAGGTTTGCCTCACCAATCACCAGTTCATCCTGATTGCATCATTCATACCTTCCCTGAAATTGTACAGCAGATCGAGAGAACCAAATAGAAAAATTCCTCATAGTTCGGGGCCATCCTCATCCTTAAATGTGCTCCTTCATTTTCTGGCCGAGCATTTGCGTTCGGATGTGAGTCTCCAACGTCTGCACTGAAGTCTCTTGCTGATAGGGTCTGAGAAAGGTACGTAAGTCCACAATCCGTTGCCACATACTTTTTGATTCAATAGAACTGGGTATCATGAGGCTCTGAGTTGCATAGAGACAAGCCGCCTCGATTTCGCCTCGGCGGGCCTCGATGATTGAAAGGTCACCCAGATAATAGCGCTTTCGTCGGGCTGGAGTATTACTTTGGAGCGCCCGTTCGAGGGCTTCTTTTGCTTCCGAGAGATAGATATGCGTCTCAGGATTGTGCCGCTGATAGAATTGCTGGAGGCAGACCCCTTTGTATCCATCCAAAAGCACCTGGTTCAACCCAAAGAGATAATATGTCTCATCTGATGGGAGTGTCATCGATCTTTCTGCCAGTTGTAGAGCCTGCATACAATCATCTTGACGATACAGATGCGCATAAATTTCTGCCTGAATTGCAGCTATCCAAGCTTTTGCATGCCTATCAGTACCCTGCTCAACGAGCGATTGGGCCTTGAGAATACAAGGAAGCGCCAGAGAAAAGGAGCCAGCATAGGTCCAGGTGAAACTCATCCATGCATAAATCAGTCCATGCATGACCACATTTCCTGATTCTAAAGAAGCTTGTGCTGCAATCTGCATAGCGCGCCGAGCATGAGGATAGAGTCCCATATCGTAGAGGACAACTCCAGCAAGCAGTAATGTGCGACTGGCCAAGTCGCATAGTTTGATGCGCTCGGTAGGAAGGAGCACATCTTCCAGCGACATCTTTAATTGAATAAGATGATCGATCACCTGTTGATAAAACGTGTCTAGCGGTATATTGAGCGTTTCTCTGTGTTGCCAGAGAAGATGGGTTTGCTGTTCCCACATCTCCAAGAGCGTTTTATCCAAGGAGCTTGAGAATTTCAAAATAGACGAAAATTGCTGAAAAAGCTCCATATGAGGCGAAATGCTCATGTGATTATGCCATTCCTGTATAGAGAGGTTCGGCAGATATTTCTCTGCTGATAATTCCAGCGGGCGCACTTCCACTTTTTCTTCAATCTCCTGGAGAGGTGCTTTTACAAACGCATGGGAAAGAGTAGGTGTTGAAAGGTGATGGTACTGTGATACACGCTGAATCTGTTTGGTGCGCAAATACGTAGCCACATCCTGCGTTTGTGCCGTTGGTTTCTGGTCATCCTGCGCCAGGAGTTTCTGGAAGCGTTCGTAGTACTCAAGCGCCTCGTGATAACGCTCGCGTTGCCCCAACAGTTCCATCAGCGCGCGTAAGATGTCTTCTTCGTGCAGGTGCTCCTGCCAGAAGCTCCTCAGCAGCAACAAGGCTTCTTCTTCCCCAGCCCCACCATGACGCGCCACATAGAGCCGGGCCAGCGCCTGCACTGTTTGCCGTAACATCCCTCGCACTTCTTCGCGTCGGAAGGTGGCCCATTCGCTAAACATTTCATCGGGCAAATAGGGGCCGCGTTTGGCCAACGAGTAAGCTCGTTCCCAGAACGGCAGGCCATCATCGCCGAAGCGCTCCATGCGGGCGGCCTGCTCCACGTTCCAGGCCAGCGCCTCGCTATCGACCCAGATCAGCGGATAAAGGGCCAGTTGATAGCCATCCCCGCTGCTCATACTGCCACGCACATGCGCCACCAGGTGGGTTCGCAACTCCTGGTAGTCCGGCGGACAGAGCAGACCGCGTAAGAGCGAGACGATATTTTCGATGCGCGCACTGGTAAAGAGTTCCCCATCGCGACAGAACTGTTCGAGCAGCCAGTCCTTTGAGGCGAAATGCTCATACCGATTCAGGAGCAGCTTGAGCAGGGTCAGCGCTGGAGCCGTGCCTCGGCCACGCAGTTGCTCTGGGGTCAGGGATACGTAGCGAGCCAGCGGCGGGTCAGTGCTCACCACTTCCGCCACGCTTTCCAGCGTCAGCAAGCCACAAGTGTTCACACGAATCAAGGGAACTGGCACCGCCTGCTGGGGTCCAAACGCGATGAAGCTGATTGGTCGAACCAGCTCCTGGGTGTGGAGTCCTTGTTGGATACTTGTCATTGCTCGTCTCCTCTCCGCTCTTTCCTTACACGTCATGGGAAAGTCATCTGCGCTCCGTGTTCTCTACGCACGATACTGGTTGCTTGTGTCTCTTATCGACTGTTTCCCATTATACGTTACATTTCTCTTTTTTTCACGCCTCCTTCTCTGCTCTCACACACTGCCATTACTGAACAATATCGAGGCTGCTGCCTGCTTCTCTCAGGGCGGTATTTCCCGCGCAAAAGATAGCCATCCAGGAACGAACCAGGGCAGCGTTGCTCTCGCGGCAGAGTCATTTGAGAGAATCCGGCGGCGAGAGGGAGCAGTAGGCAGAAGGATGCCAGAACGTAGCGGATTATGCTTTTTGGTGAAGTGAGCACTACCTTGTGTCATGAGCGCACATGTGGAAGTATCCCACCAGCAGGAAAGGGTGAAGGAAAGGCCAGAATCGCATATGAGGGCGAAAAGAACCAGGAGAGGTGAAAGCGTGGCACATGCATAGCGCTATTGATATTGATGGAACCATTGGATACCGGAATGAGCGAGATTTCCTGCTGGCGTGCAATGAGAGCTTCCATTTACGGATCGATCCGGTGTCTCTCGACACACTGAGCTACCGGCAGTTTTTGCATCGACCTGAACTGCTGGCGTACCGGGAGTATGTGGGAGAGGACGCGTTTCAGTTGGCATTTGGCTGGCTGGATATGCAGTATCGTGTAGTGATGTCCGCACTGCCCATGACCGGGTCAGTTGAGGGGATACACCTGCTGGCAAAGCAAGGCCCCGTGACCTATTTTACCGCCTGCTCAGCCTTCCACATCGCAGAGAGGAGCATGGTGATGGCCGGGACAGCGCATCAGTGGTTGCGCGAGCAAACGTTCCCGTCCCCGGAGCAGGTTGTCTCTTATCAGGATCTCACCGAGAAACTGCTCCATATTGCGGGCTTTCTCAAAGGCGGAGAAACCATGCTGCTCATTGACGACCACTATGAGTTGCTGCTGCACGCAATCACAGCACTCGCTCAGCCAATCCAGGACATGCTTCGTCGCCAGCTCATTTTAGGGGCGTACAAAGCTCACACAGCACCGCAGGAATGCTATGGAGTACGTGTGCTCCCTTTTCCATCCTGGCACCAGATAGATGGCTTGCTCGATTCATCGTTGTTAGGAGCGCAGTTTGACAGAGCATAACGGAGGAAAAGCCTATGTTAGTTCATCACGAGCATATTCAGATATAGAGCAACGAGCTTCTTGCGATGAGTGAAGCCGATCAAACGATGCGCAAAAGCAGCGGAGGGGATACCTCGTGTTGAGAGATCATTGCATGTCCATATCGCGTCTTTTACACCCAGCTTTCCCAGGCGGAAGCGGTCTCAACGTCCAAACATTTATCTTGTTACTTGACATCTTTGTCCGTATAGCTTATATATTCTTCGTAATGCTTTGTAGCAAAACAGACCTGTTCAATTTTACACAAGAAATTTACCTTTTGCTTTTTTTACGAGAAAATAAGAGCACAAGGAACGAAGAGCGCTTGGAGGAGCTGAGCTATGCCGAACGAATTTGAAGAGATCTCTGATCAACGAGCCCCTGTCACCTATACTAAACTTCTTTCCGCGATTACCAGAACACTCGCGCGGGTTCGCTACGACTATTTGCTCTTCCGTGAGCAGAATCACGATGAGAGTGCTTCTCAAAACACTGATTCCCATTATGTGTTCGATGTCGATAGAATTGCTGCAATGGTTGCCGAACATTTTCCTGAAAAGGATCTTTTATTCGAGGCGCGCAAAGGAATGCAATTTGTCAGTGTGCATTTCGCGGATCTCCTAGCGAAACAGGCATTCACCGATGAGCTCCTTCAGCTTTCTGCGCAGTTA
>CAXUEY010000254.1:0-5319 GCA_964250225.1 uncultured Ktedonobacteraceae bacterium
CCCTATACCAGTAGCCCCCAGGAATTTTTGCTAACCGGCGAGGCCACCAACGTGGGTCGGGCCAGCGCCAATGACCTTGTGCTTGATGGCGATAACCTGACCTCGCGCTACCATGCCCTTTTCAAACGCGTCGAGTCCCGTGTCCTGGTCTTTGACAAGCACAGCAACAACGGCGTGTTTGTCAACGGCCAGTGCATCGAGGCCGCGCAAAACTACGTACTGGAAGATGGCGCCCACATCAGCATTGGCAGTTACTAGCTGATTTTCCGCGCTGTTCAGGCAGAACATGTCACACAATTGATTTAGTTTTTCGCATGCAAACCGACACAAAGACTGAGGAAATGACAAAGCGTCTTGCCAATCTTTCAGCATTGGTGCTATCCTCAACGCAGGCCATTTTCCTCTCCAGAGGGTTGAAAACACTTATGCTGCGGCAGTGATCGATGGCAGCAGTTCACGCAACTGCTCCATCCAATCGCTGCCCAATAGACGGCGTGGGATGCGAATGATCCCCTGCTGCACGCGCGCCTCGTTGCGGAAACGTCGGTAGAGTAGGATGCGATTGGGCACGACGCTACGTTTGACGGTCAGCACAAAGTCGTTGTCTTTGGCGGAAATCGCCTCGTAGCCCAGTTGACCTGCCTCGACCTTCAAGCGCACCAGCGAGAGCAGATTTTGTACCGGCGATGGTGGCGGCCCAAAGCGATCACTGATCTCAGCCTCTATCGCCTCGACCTGTTCGGGTGTAGCGAGGTTGGCCAGGCGCTGGTAAAACTTGACCTTGAGCGTGCGATCACCAATGTACTCATCGGGCAGGTACGAGGCCAGTGGGAGGTCTACCTGGACGCTCTGCGTCGTAGCAGCTTCAGCGCGTTTGCCCTGCAATTCTTCCACCGCCTCGGATAGCAGCTTGCAGTAGAGATCAAAGCCGACGGTGTTCATAAAGCCCGACTGTTCAGCGCCAAGCAGATTGCCCGCCCCACGAATCTCCAGGTCTTTCATGGCAATGCGGAATCCCGCGCCCAGCTCGGTAGCCTCGAAAATGGCGCGCAGACGTTTTTCCTGCAAAGGCGTCAGGCGCGTATCCTTGTTGTAGAGGAAGTAGGCATAGGCCTGATGTGTGCCGCGCCCGACACGTCCGCGTAACTGGTAGAGCTGGGAAAGGCCGAACATCGACGCGTTATTGACGATAATCGTGTTGGCGTTGGGGATGTCCAGGCCATTTTCAATGATGGTCGTGGAGAGCAGCACATCGTACTCACCGGAAGAGAAATCCATCATCACGCGTTCCAGTTGATCCTCGTGCATCTGTCCATGCCCTACTACGACGCGCGCTTCAGGAATGAGCTTCTGCAACTTTTGCGCGATGACCTGGATACCCTGTACGCGATTATGCACAAAGAAAATCTGGCCGCCCCGGTCGATCTCGCGCAAAATGGCCTCGCGGATCAATCCATCCTCGTGCTCGCGGATGGCCGTGCGGATGGGCAGACGCTCTTGAGGCGGCGTCTCGATCACGCTCATATCACGCACATTGACCAACGACATATGCAGGGTGCGTGGAATGGGCGTGGCGGTCATGGTCAGCACGTCGATCTCGTTGCGTAGTTGCTTGAGGCGCTCTTTATGCACCACGCCAAAACGCTGCTCCTCGTCGATGACCAGCAGGCCGAGATCGAGGAAGACGACATCTTTTTGCAGCAGCCGATGCGTGCCGATGAGAATATCGACCTTGCCCAGCGCCAGATCTTCCAGCACCTGGCGCTGCTCTTTCTCCGAACGGAAACGGCTGAGCAGTTCCACACGCACGGGGTAGGCTTTGAGGCGCTCTTTGAAGGTGTTGAAATGCTGCAAGGCCAGGACGGTGGTTGGCACCAGAATGGCGACCTGGCGCTGATCGAGCACCGCCTTAAAAGCAGCACGCAGGGCCACCTCGGTCTTGCCATAGCCGACATCGCCGCAGACCAGGCGGTCCATAGGCCGGGGACGCTCCATGTCCGCCTTGACCTCTTCAATGGCGCGGGCCTGGTCGGGCGTCTCTTCATAGGGGAAGGCGTCCTCCAGCTCTTGCAGCCAGGGCTGTTCGGCATCCGGTGGATAGGCATGGCCGTCCATCGCTTCTCGCGCGCTGTAGAGCTTGAGCAGGTCGCGTGCAATCTCCTGAGCGCTCTCTTTGGCGCGCGTTTTGGCACGCGTCCATTCAGCCGTGCCCAGCTTGCTCAGCGCCGGGACCGCGTCTCCCATGCCGATGAAGCGTGTGATGCGATCAAGTTGATCGGTTGGGATGTAGAGTTTATCTGTGCCAGCATAGTGGATCAGCAGGTATTCGCGCTCCACGCCGGTGGAATCGAGCTTAACCAGGCCATCGAAGCGTCCGATGCCATATTCCTGGTGAACGACATAATCGCCGGCATTGACCTCGGCCAGGAAGGTGGCGGGCGTGACGACCTTGCGCCGCTGGGCCTTCTGGTGGCGCGACCAGCCAAAAACCTCGGTGTCGGTGAAGACGTGCAGGGCCAGGGCATGCGAATGCCAGCCCTCGCTGAGCTGGCCCTGGATGAGGGTCACGCTGCCACTGTCGGGCAAGGTGTTGATATTGCTGCCGGGACTGACATGGATGGCCGCGTGACCCAGCGTGGCTTCGTCGCCCAATACCTCGGAGAGTCGCCGCGCCTGGGCCGTCACGATCACCACGCGTTCGCGGCTATCCAGTGCTTTGCGACAATCCTGTACAAAGGCGCGCAGGCGTCCCCCATACGAATTGGGTGAGCCGAACTGGGGCACAAGATGCTCGGTGCCGTTGGCCGAACCTGGCTCAAAGCCATCGCTGCCAGAGAGTATCCCGGCGAAGCGCAGTTGGCGTTGTTGCTGAATACGCGGCTCCAGCCTGGACCACGGGAGATGCGCGTCACGCAGATGCGTCGGATTTTCACGCTCCTGCTCAAAGCGTTCTTTCATCTCCTGGGCCTGGGCATCCAGGTCGAGCACGTGGTTGTGCAGGCTTTCGGGATTGTCCAGGATCAGCAGACCACGCTTCGGGAGATAGTCCAGCACGCTGGCCTCGTTGTGCAGGTAGGGCAGGTAGAATGTGATATCCTCAAAGGAGCGGCGCTGACGCAGTTCTTCCAGATCGTGTTTCCAGCGCGTCTCGGCGTCGTGGTGGAGCATCGTGCTATGCAGCAGCTCTAATTCCTGCACCGCCTGTGGACCACGCTGGGGCAGGGTCTCGCGGGCAGGCCCGATCACGCAGGAGGTGATAGGGTTGAGCGAACGCTGGCTGGCCTGGTCAAACGTGCGCAGCGACTCCACCTCGTCGCCGAAAAACTCCACGCGCACCGGGCGCGGCAGCGTGGGCGGAAAGAGATCGACGATGCCGCCGCGATGACTGAACTGGCCTGGCTCCTCAACCTCCGTCACCGGCTCGTAGCCCTGGTTATACAGATGCTCCAGCAGCAGCGGCAGATCGATCTCCTCGCCTGGTTGTAACTCATAAAGAGAAGCCGCCAGTTCTTTAGGCGGAATGACCGGCTGCGTCAGTGCGCGCGCCGAACAGATCACCAGCGGATTGCGTTCGCGGGCCGTCAGACTGATTAACGCGTTCATACGCTGCTGGGTTGTCGTGGTATCGCTGATTAAGCGCTCGTAGGGGAGCGCGTCGCGGTCAGGGAGAAAAAAGATCTCCTCCGGTTGCTCGACCAGCAATTTGAGTACCTCGCTGAGCTGGCTGGCCTGCACCTCATCGGTTGCAACGATCAGCAGGGGTTGCTGGAGCGTGCTGGCCAGAGCCGCAATCACATAGGGGCGCGCAGCCTCCGTAATGCCGGTCAGCGCCGGAACGCTTTTCGCCTCGTGTAAATGCTGAGCCAGACGACGAAATTCTGGCCGCTGTGTTAAAAGTGTTACTAATCCCTTGAGTGTCACACAAACCTCCCAATGGACACGACAAAAACCTGCTCCAGGATGGTGTGACCACCCCTGAGAGCAGTTGGATGTGTGCCCAGGCCCGCTTGCTCATTGCAGAAAGGTGAACGTCTGTCCTCTCTGCCCGGCCTGTTCGTCGTTATCATACCGCACTGGAAGTCTGGCTGCAATATCTCTGTGCTAGAGTGGCCAGACTTTCGCATTGTTGAAAGCCACATCGGTAGACTGTTGACGATCATCAGCCACAACACCGACGAGTCCTGATGTCAGTGCGGTATTGGTTGTGCTGGCCACGAAGTGCTTATTCAGGTAAAGATAGAATGTCCCACCTCGTGCCATTAACGTGATTGTAGTGGAACCAGAATGATTCATATAGTCAGTGCCGTCATCCAGAATGCTCTGGCTCTGGTCAGCACTAAAGCCTGTATAGATGTAGAGGCGGTAATGACCATCGGCATTGATCGTCAGGAGATATTCCGAGCCTTTTATGTTATCAGCGCGAAACACAATCCCTCCTTCATCACCAGTGATGATGGTCATGTCGACCTGAAAGACAAAATCATGGAAGCTGTTGGCATTCTCATAACAGGGCTGAAAAAAACCTGCGTCAACCTGATTCGCGTGATAGCTGCCGTTCGTGAAACTACAGGAGGCGGATTTATCGCGTAGCTGATAGTCATCCCAATCTCCGTTACCTTGCTGATTCAAAGGATCATTTAGCAATGGCTGGCCAGCGGTGGACTGTTGATACAGATCCTGGTATCCCTGGACAGTAGCTGCTTGCTGAGCCGTATCTGTCGCGGCGAAGCTCGTGGTTGTACCGTTCATAGCATTCACCGTACCGGTAGCCTGTGCATTGGTCGTCGCGGTTGCGTGTGCCTGTGCCTGGTATGGCTGATAATAGGCCAGATCGTAGGTCAGGCCACTGGCGCCGACGAGGAAGAGCAGAATAGCCAGGCAGATCGCTACAATCGCAGTAGCGTCCAGGCGCTTGCGTCGTGGTGGTTGTGGCGGAGGCATAAGCTGGCCCGGCGCCGGATATGGCGGAGGGGGGATCGCGCCATATTCCATAAAGGGAGCTTGCTGGTCATCAGCATTCGAGAGAGTTGGCTGAGCGTCAGTATTTGAGAGAGCTGGCTTCCCATCGGCATTCAAGGGAATTGCTTCTCCCTTATTGCCCACAAGGACCGGCTCTGCTCGTAGTTGTTGCTCTTCTGGCGCGGGCTTATCCGCGAGAGTGCTTGACTCATCGGCAGAGGTTGTTGGAAGCGGCGTGAGCTGGTCCGGGTGGGCCTGGGGCGCGGGAGTGATTGGAACTTCTGGAAACGTGAACTGTTCAGATGATGGGAGCGCTGGTGTGTATGGCACCTGCTCAGGCGCGGATGCATCCTTGTGGGT
>CAXUEY010000255.1:0-5263 GCA_964250225.1 uncultured Ktedonobacteraceae bacterium
ATTCAGCGGTTTTGAGGGTTTCAGGGACGCGAGTGTTTTCTGGATAGAACATATAGCTTATCCTTTCTGATCTGTATGTGTATGCTCAGATGAAAGACACACAATGGACTGAAAGATAACGCGAGGGCAAAGCTATTGTTTCACGTGAAACACTGACGCGAACATTCAGTCAACTTGTTTTTTGACACTGCTATATGCTACACTGCTTGTGGAAAAAGAGTCAATGTAGACCGATCCGCCACTTGTGTGGTGCGCCACGTTGAGCGCATTAGAAGGGAGCCTTATTGGTGATTACGCACGATTTTCCCGTGAATTCGCCAGATTCATTACCCCCCCAGCAACAACGTACCATTCTTCGCCAACTGCGTCAGGAATTGATTACGCGTTATCGTCCCCTTCTCCAGAAGGGGTCCGGTCCCATTCGCGTGATGGCCCGCCTGGTCCACGATCTGGAGAGCCGATGCCGCGAATTACATATTGCGCCGGAGGTTATGCGATCAGAGATTATGAACCGTACCATCGGCGATGTCAATTTACGTTTGATTACGGAGTGCGAGAGCGAGCCGGGCGGTCCAGGCGATTATCGTATGCTGGCCGAGGAGGTGGGGATCGCGCTGCCCGGCGAGGATTTTCATGGCTATACTGCACCAGGGACGACGTATCTCTGGCTGCGCGACCAGATGCAGCAGATTGAGCGCGACCTGTTGCAACAGGGCTTCGATCTTCATATCTATGATCTCCAGGCGCTCGGCAATCCCGTTTTACGTGCTACCCTGGCCGAATATGTGCGCCCCTGGGGAATTTCGGCCACGGTTGAGCAGGTCTATCCCGGTCTGGGCGCGCTCGATTGCATCGATAAGGTGTTGCGCGGGCTGGGCTGCATGGCACGTGAAACAGGCCAGCCATCGGTAGAGATGTTCTGTCCAGAGCCGGGCTTTGGCACACCCGAATGGCAGGCCACTTCTTTTGGCTATCCCCTGCATCGCTTCCAGACCAGCGCTGCCGCGCACTTTAAACTGGCGCCCCAAGAACTGGATGAGCAGTTACAGCAGTTTCCCAATATCAACGTACTGTACCTCACCGTTTCCAGCAACCCCACGACCTTCGCGTATACGCCCGCTGAATTGAACGCGCTCTATGATGTGTTGCGCCCGTACTGGCAGGCGGGTCGCGAGATCTTGATTCTGACTGATCTGGCTTATATTGGTACTGGCCAACCTGCTGAGGACGCGGCTCGCATGGCAACTTTTGCCGCGCCCGATGTCTGGCTACACACAATTTTCGCGCATACCCTCTCAAAATCACACTCGCTGACTGGCGACCGCTTTGGCTGGGTAACTATCGGCAATCCTCAACTAGCCGCGGCTCTCGCGCCGGCCTGGGCCAACAGTATCGCCTCGCTGCCCGCTGAATGGCAGTTGCGCTTCATGGCCTATCTCAAGCTGATCGAGAAGCGTCCCTGGCTGGTTGAGAAGATGCGCGCCTTCTACCGCTTCCGACGCAAACGTTTGGTGGAGCAGTTGCGCACCATTGACACTGAGCAGCATCTCTTCAGCCAGGTCTACCTGGGCGACAACACTACGGTCTACAACTGGAGCCAGCTCCAGCCAGGCGAAGACGCCTTCTCGCTCTTTGAGAAAACTGGTATCGCGGGCGTCCCCGGCTCCGGCTTTGGTTATACCGACGATTATGTGCGCTTCTCCGTGGGGGTGATCCCCATCCCTGAATAGCTCAATAGACATTTTCTGAACAACTGGAGGGCGGGCCGAATCCCGATCTCCAGTTGTTATTCTCCACAACATGCTAACCTGACGCTTTTTTAATCGCTGAAAGCTCCCTGTTTCTCCACCCTCTCGCTTGACCCTGCCCGTGTTCAGGTGATACCCTTGAGTGGGTCAGGAACCCCATAGTTGAAGCTAGAAGCTTGCTTCAAACTTACGAAACAGCTGGTGTTCTACCAGATCGAGCGCAAGCACTGGACCAGGAGGCGTGACCTTCTGGATGAGGGATAAGGAGAAGAGTTTTTCATGGCAACTCGTGTAGGCATTAATGGTTTTGGGCGCATTGGCCGCCAATCGATGAAGGCAATGCTGGAACGGCATGGACGCGAACTTGAGGTCGTGGCGATTAACGATCTGACCGACACAAAGACGAACGCGCACCTGCTCAAGTATGACACGACCTATGGCCGCTTCCCCGGTGAGGTTGAGGCGACCCCCGATTCGCTGGTGGTGAATGGACACAAGATTAAGGTACTGGCCCAGCGCGATCCCGCGCAGATTCCCTGGGGCGACCTGGGTGTGGAGATTGTGATTGAGTCCACTGGCTTTTTCACCGATGCTGAGAAGGCCGCCGCTCATTTGCGCGATGGTGTGAAAAAGGTGATTATTTCCGCACCAGCCAAAGGCGAAGATCTGACAATTGTGCTGGGTGTGAACGAGGGTATGTATGATCCCGCGCAACATCACATCATCTCCAACGCCTCCTGCACCACCAACTGCCTGGCGCCCGCCGCCAAAGTCCTCAACGACACCTTTGGCATCGAACACGGCCTGATGAATACCATCCACTCCTACACCAACGACCAGCGTATTCAGGATCAGGTTCACTCCGATCTGCGCCGCGCCCGCGCGGCTGCCGTGAACATTATTCCCACGACCACAGGTGCGGCTCGCGCCCTGGCTCTGGTTATTCCCGAACTCAAAGGACGCTTCGATGGGATGTCCCTGCGCGTGCCCACGCTGACCGTCTCGGTGGTCGATTTCGTGGCGACTGTACGCAAAGAGGCCAGCAAAGAGGCCGTCAACGAGGCTTTCAAGGCCGCGGCAGCCGGTCCACTCAAGGGCATCCTGGATATCACCGAGGAGCCACTGGTTTCGGCTGACTTCCGGGGCGACACCCACTCGTCGATTGTTGACGGCCTGATCACCCAGGTGCTGGGCGGAAAAATGGTTAAAGTGGTGGCCTGGTACGATAATGAATGGGGCTACTCATGCCGCGTCTCCGATCTGGCCGCGTTTCTCGCGCAAAAAGGGCTGTAGACTGCCTTTTTGCTGCTCTGGCAAAAAAACACACGCTGGCGTTTTGCCAGGTCAGAGGGAGGATGAGTACAAGGGTGTACTCCCTATCTCCAGTGTTTCACGTGAAACGCTCAAGCTGTAGGAGAAGAGAAGTAATTGAATAAACAAACGATCCGCGATATAGACGTTGCAGGCAAGCGGGTCCTGGTGCGCGTCGATTTTAACGTACCGCTGGATGGCGCCGGGCATATCACCGACGATACACGCATCCGGGCGGCGCTGCCCACGATCAGATATCTGCTCGCGCATGGCGCGGCGGTGATCCTGATGTCGCACCTGGGCCGACCCGATGGCCACGTGGTCGAGAAACTGCGCCTGGCACCGGTAGCGCAGCGTCTCGCTGAACTGCTGGACCCACATGTGAAAATGGCCCCCGATTGTGTTGGCCCGGAGGTCGAGGCCCTGGCACAAGATCTGCATCCCGGCCTGGTCTTGTTGCTGGAGAATCTACGCTTCCACAAGGGCGAGGAGAAAAACGATCCTGAATTCGCGCGCCAACTGGCCTCGCTCGGCGATGTCTACGTCAACGATGCCTTTGGGACCGCGCACCGCGCCCACGCCTCTACCGAAGGCGTGACCCATTATCTGCCAGGCGTAGCGGGTCTGCTGATGGAAACAGAACTGAATTTCCTCGGTTCGGCTCTGGAAAACCCCAAACGCCCCTTTGCCGCCATCATTGGCGGCGCGAAGGTCTCCGATAAAATCACCGTGCTGGAGCGCCTGATCGGCATGGTCGATACGCTACTGATCGGCGGTGGCATGGCCAATACCTTCTTGAAGGCCGAGGGCTACGAGATCGGCGATTCGCTCTTTGAGGAGAGCAAAGTAGAGACCGCGCGCGCGCTGATCGGTAAGGCTCGTCAGCGTGGTATCCAGTTTGTGCTGCCCACGGATGTCGTGATTGCCAACCGCTTTGCTCCCGACGCGGACCATAAAGTCGTGCTCAGCCAGGATGTCCCCCAGGGCTGGCGTATTCTGGATATTGGTCCGGCCACCATCGGAGCCTTTAGTCAGGCGTTGAGCGATGCGCAGACTATTGTGTGGAACGGCACGCTAGGTGTGGCGGAAATGCCAGCCTTCGCGATGGGCACGGATGCGATGATTGCGATCCTGGCTCAGCACACCAAAGCTGGCGCGGCCACGATTATCGGCGGCGGCGATTCGGCGGCGGCGGTTGAGCAAGCCGGGGCAGCCGCGCAGATGACCCATGTCTCAACCGGCGGCGGCGCTTCTCTGGAGTTTCTGGAGGGACGCGTTCTACCAGGCGTGGCGGCTTTAAAGGATAAAAAGTGATGGCTGTACCTGTACGCGATGCGATTATCGCCGGCAACTGGAAAATGAATTATGGCCCGCGCCAGGCCTCCGAGTTCACCTATGAGATTATCTCCGAACTCGGCATGCTGGTGACGCGCTACCCCTACGTGCTCTCGATCCTCTGTCCACCCGCTATCTCGCTACTGGCAGTGCATGAGGTGCTGGAGGCCCATCTCTTCCGCCGTGTAGAGCTGGGCGCGCAGAATATGTATTTCGAGGAGAAAGGCGCGTTTACCGGCGAGATCGCGCCCTCGATGGTGCGTGAGCTGTGCAGCACGGTCATTCTCGGCCATTCCGAGCGTCGCACCTATTTCGGCGAGACGGATGAGATCGTCAACAAGAAGGTCCAGGCGGCCTTGCAACACAAACTACGCCCAATTGTCTGCGTCGGCGAGCATCCCGACCAGCACGAAGCGGGCCAGACGGAGGTTGTGATCCGCGCGCAGGTGAGGGAGAGCCTGGCCAGCATCTCAGCCGAGGCCGTGCCCAACGTAGTCATAGCCTACGAGCCAATCTGGGCCATCGGTACCGGCAAGGCCGCAACCGCCGAGGGAGCTGGCCAGGTCATTCACCTGATTCGCGAACTCTACGGTGAGATGTACGGCGAAGGGGCCGCGCGCGCCCTGCATATCCTCTACGGCGGTAGCGTTACTCCGGCTAACATCGCCGAATACATGGCGCATCCCGATATCGACGGCGCACTCGTCGGCGGCGCCAGCCTCAAACCCGACTTTGTGGAACTTGTGCGCACGACTATTGAGGTGATGCAAAAGCAGTAAGCGTAATATGTGGGATCTGCCCAGTTGTATAGGCATACAACTGGGCAGATCCCACATATCACGACCCATATCACATATCGTTCCTCATTT
>CAXUEY010000256.1:0-5221 GCA_964250225.1 uncultured Ktedonobacteraceae bacterium
GCGCGAGGGGTGTGCCACAGCTTTCACCGACTTTGCAGAAGCCCTTTTGAATCGGCGCGGCCAGGTCGCTGAGGCGCATCCAGCCCATATAATCCACCAGCTTGGCGGGCACCCATTCGCCCTGAGCTTTCCCGGCATAGACAGGCATATTCATGAGAGCCTGGGTGACAAGTTCAGCGGTCTCGTCGGGATCGCGCCGTACATCGGCTACACCTGTTGCGACAACAAAATCGGTCATTGTTCAATCCTTTCAGTATGGAAAAGGGCGATATGCGCTATCACCCCTGGGGGCGCTTAGTGACGCGCGGCATTACTCATCACAAAGATCAGATTTGCAGGGCGCTCGGCCATGCGACGCATTAAGTAGGGATACCATTGAGAACCATACGGCACATAGACGCGCACGTGATAGCCCTGTTTGACTAGCTTCTCTTGCAGATCGCGGCGAATGCCATAGAGCATCTGGAACTCAAAAGCCTCCTGGCCGATGCCGTGCTCGCGAGCATATTTGCAGGCCGCGTTGATGATGGATTCATCGTGCGTGGCCAGGGCTGGATAGTTGCCGCGCAGCAGAAGCATGGTCATCAGGCGCACATAATTGTGATCAACATCGCTTTTTTGCTGGAAAGCCAGCGTTTTGGGTTCTTTATAAGCACCTTTCACCAGGCGCACGCGCACACCCTGAGCAATAAGCTGCTCCACATCCTGCTTGCTGCTATACATACAGGACTGGATGACCGTGCCCACGTGCTCGAAACGCTCGTGCAGGCGCAGCGTGGTGTTCACTGTGCGCTCGGTATAGTCTGAACCCTCCATATCGATGCGTACGAAGAGCGGGAATTTTCGCGCGTGCTCCAGGATGCGGGTGATATTGTTCTCACAGAGGTCTTTGGAGATATCCAGGCCAAGCGCAGTCAGCTTGATCGAGATCGTGGCATCGACTCCCGACGCTTTGATAGAGTCGAGAATCTGTATATACCCCTGCGCGGCCTCTTGAGCCTCGCGTTCATCTGAGACATTCTCGCCCAGGTGGTCCAGTGAGACATGCATGCCCTGCTGGTTGAGCGCGCGTGTGGCCTCAAGCGCCTCGTTCAATTCTTCGCCGGCCACGAAGCGCCGTGAGACGCCGCGTGCCGCCTTATTGCTCAGCACGAATTTACGCACCGACTCGTTTTGAGCCATATACAGCAATGTATTCTTGAGCATCATTGCCCCCTTATGCAATGTGAATAGATTATGCCTGTCAACAGAAAATTGTTCCTCATGCTCTGCATCATAGCACAAAGCACGGAGGAAGAGGGTGTAGAGCTACATCAGTCCTATACGATTCCACAAACCCAGACGCGTCAGTTCGTTGCGCGCCTCGAAGCCAAACAGTTCAGGGTTCATTTCGCGGCCATGACGAATCACCAGCCCGCGCAGCATCTCGATCTGCTCTGCTTTACTAGCCGGGTCGCGTTCAAAGGGGATATGTTGGGCCAGGTGTTCGATGGCCTGTCTGCGATACCAATGTTCCTGCGACTCCTGCATACTCTCCTGCCTCATCATATGAATCCTCGCGCCTCTGGTCTTCTCTCGGTCAGGCGTAATCTCTACATCATGGTAGCACGCCGCGCCCGAATGTTTCAAGGGCAGAAACACGCTGAAACATGTTTATATAGAGAGATCTATAGCCATTTTGCCCCATAACGGGGGCAGATTCTTGACCCAGCGCGGTGCTGATGCTAACGTTAGTAATGGAACATGAATGATACGCAAAGATATGTCAACGTAAGAAGGGGAGAATGATGCTTTGTCCATCTTGTAAGACCTCTCGGCCAGCCAATCACGCGCCGTGCCCGTTCTGTCGGGCGGCTTCCCCGCTGGCCAGCAACGCCTGGAGCGAGCAACAACTGGCGTCGTCTGGCTCCTGGGGTGGCCCTGTGACCGACGAGGGCAATGATATGCCGGACCAGTTCGCTTTCCCATCCTCACCCTGGCAGGATTCATCGCACGCTGCCCAGCAAATGGCCTTTCCCACAGCCGGGCAGCAGGACAGCTCGTTCTGGTCGCAAACGCTGGCGGCTGACAATACAGCGTCCGGACGTGCCTCAGAGCAGTCGCTTTTACCTGTCCCCTATCGGGAGTCGATGTCGCCCGACTCAAAGGCGTTGATGGCCATCCAGCAGCCGTTTCCACCGCTCAATCAGGGGTTCAACCCGCACCTGCCCGCGTTACCCAATGGGGAGCAGGATGGGCCGGTCTATGTGGCCCCGATGTATACCAAACCGCGCCCGCTCATTCCACGCTACCGCGCGATCAGCGGCCTGATTAGCATGGTGATCGTTTTCGCACTGCTCTGTTCCGGGGCTGGCTACTATGCCCAGGTGACCGGGAAGTTGACCTTTTTTGAGCGGATATTAGGCGTTTCCGCACCGCCCGCGGTTGCTTCAACTGGCAAGCAGTTGTCAATTCCATCTACCCAGCAGACCCCTGGCCCGGCTGTCGGCAGTATTAGCTCGGCGATTATCTCAAATAGCCAGAACACCGATGTGGCACATGGCATCGTGAACAACGAGGTCAATGTGTTCAATGTGGGCGATACCATCTATATTGTTTGTAGCCTTCCCAATGCACAGGCAGGGACGATCACAGTAAAATGGTATAGCGATACAACACTCTATCGAACGCAATCTTCGGCCACCAGGGACTCGAATACCAACGTGGCAGAGTTTCACATTGTCTATGCTCAGCCCGCGGAAGGAAAAGCGGCGATTTATTGGAATGGTCAACTGGCTACGACGTTGCTCTTTGTAGTAGAACCTGCACCATAAGAGGTTTTTACATCACCCAGAAGAGGGGGCGCGCCAAATCATAAAAAAAATTTAAAACCGGCATCAGAGCCGCGTGCAAAAAGATGAAAACATTTTGCACGCGGCTCTTCTGGGTAAAAGGGCCTATTTGCAGAGGGTTTGCACTTCGACATCCCCATAGACCTCAACCTGGCAGGCCAGGCGCAGGTTGGGGTTCTTCTTATGCGCACCGCCCAGGCGGAATTTTTCCAGGAAGGTGGGTGGGTTGACGTTATTGGCCGGCGTGACGACCACTTTATCAGTGGCACAGAGGCCGTTGCCGTGGCAGTTGGCGAGACCCCAGAGTCCGCAATAGATCTGCACGTCGTTTTCCAGAGCCGGGTAACGCACATGATCGCCTTCCGGCACCTCTACCTGTTTATCTTCACGAACAAATGTAATGGTTGGCATCGCTTGTTATCCTCCATAAGCTCGTTTTCTGTGCGTAAAAGCAAAATAAATGAGTGCAGCCTGTTCGGGATGGAAGCTGCTGAGCACACAGAATCTCTGCTTCTACTATAACAAAAACGCCGGGCCAGTGCAAATGGCTCTGACCGGTGTTATGAGATCGCTCCTATGTGCTGGCCGTGAAACATCACTAGTGAGCGCATCGGCATATGGTTTTTCGCTTATTGCTCATACTATATGTAGTGAGATAGCTCCTATCGCGATGAGAAGGTTGAGAGGTGGAGAGTGAAGACGACTATCATGCAGCTAATCCAACGTATGAAGTTTCCTCTGGTGATTGCTGCCTGTTCGCTGGTTGTGCTGTTTGTAGCGCGGCCCCTTTTGCACGTGGACAAGGCTTCTGAAGTGGCTAGCAGCCGACTCAAAAATATGATGTCCTTCACTGAGAGGCGCGCACCGACCCTTCCACAGGCGGACCTGGCGGATCTGATCGACACCTTTACCGGTGTGGGCAGGCGCGCGGGTCTGCCGGGCGCGTATGGCGAGGGCGAGACTTTTCCCGGAGCCGCTTCGCCCTTTGGCATGGTGCAGTGGAGTCCCGATAGCGTCCACCCCACCGCGACCGGTTATAACTACCTCGATAACCGCATCAGGGGCTTTAGCCTGACCCACATGAGCGGCGCGGGCTGTAGCGCTTATGGCGATATCCCGTTTATGCCCTATACCAGCCCTTCTACAGCCGCGCTGAGCACCGATTTCACTCACTCTTTCTCGACCTTTGCGCATAGCGACGAGGTGGCCCACGCTGGCTATTATCGCGTGAAGATGAACAATGGCGTGACGACCGAACTGACGGTCACGCAGCACAGTGGCGCGGGCCGCTTTACTTATCCGGTGGGACAGTCCGCGGCGATGCTGCTCAATCTTGGCAACACACTCACTAAGTCCACTGACGCGCAAGCGACGCTTGGCAGTGACACCATCTCTGGCTGGGGCAGTAGCGGGAACTTTTGTGGCACGCGTAAAAACACCTATCGCGTCTATTTCTGGGCGCAGTTTAGCCAGCCTTTTGCCTCGTCGGGCACGTGGCACAATGGGGTGATGGCGCTTAAACAGAGCCAGGTTGCGGGCAGTGACGCGGCGGTGTTTGTGACCTTCGACACACACCAGCAACAGGTCATTACCATGCGCGTGGGCGTCTCGTTTGTGAGCGTGGCCAACGCCCAGGCCAATGTGAACCAGGAGAATCCGCGCAACGACTTTGACGCGATCCATCAACAGGCCACGGCCACCTGGAATAGCTGGCTGAACAGGATTCAGGTCAGCGGCGGCAAGCCGGAGCAGGTCGCGACCTTTTACACCGCGCTCTATCACGCTCTGCTCTTCCCCAGTACCTTCTCGGATGTGAATGGGCAATATATCGGCTTTGACGGGCAGATCTATCGCGTGCCTGCCGGTCACGCGCAGTATGCCAACTATTCGGGCTGGGATATCTATCGTTCAGAGGCTCAGTTGCTGGCTCTGCTCGCGCCGGATCAGGCCAGCGATATGGCGCAATCGCTGCTCAACGACTACACGCAGGGCGGGATCTTACCCAAGTGGCCGCTGGCGAATGGTGAGAGCTATGTGCAGGTGGGTGATCCCTCTGATCCGATTATCGCCGACATCTACGCCTTTGGTGGCACGCATTTTGACGCGCATGGCGCGCTGGCGGCGATGATCAAGCAGGCCACGCAGCCCAACCAGGCGCGTCCTGGCCTGAATTATCTGGAGCAGCCTGGCTACGAGCCGCAAGGGGGTACGTATGGCTGTTGCAATGCCTATGGCCAGGCAGCGACCACGCTGGAGTATAACACCGCTGACTTTGCCATCGGCGCGCTGGCCCAACAGCTCGGCGATAAAGCCAGCGCGCAGAAGTTTGTGCAGCGCGCGCAGGGCTGGCGCAAGCTGTTCAACCCGGCAACTGGTTATCTGGAGCCGCG
>CAXUEY010000257.1:0-5041 GCA_964250225.1 uncultured Ktedonobacteraceae bacterium
CTGCTCAACGAGCTGGCGGTGCTGGGTTGGGGCGGGCTGGAGTTTGGGCCGGGCATTCCTGGCACGCTCGGCGGGGGCGTGATCTCGAACGCGGGCGCGCACTTCGGCAATCTGGGCGAGGTGCTGGAGTGGGTCGATGTGGTGGATGCGCGTCCCAATGCGGAGAATGTCCCGGTGGTGCGGCACTATATCCACGCCGAACTGGACATGAGCTATCGGCACAGTCGTTTTCGTTCAGAGCGGCGCATCATCTTTGACGACGAGGGTCAGCCGATGTTGGCCCCGCGTGACCTGATCGAGCCAGCGGAGATTATCACGCGGCTGGGTGTGCGTTTGCACCGTGATGAGCCGCAGCGCTTGCGGGCGCGCATCGAAGAATTCAAGCAGCACCGTAAGCGCACGCAGCCGCCGCAACAGAGCGCGGGCTCGGTTTTTAAAAATCCAGAGGGCGATTACGCGGCCCGTTTGATCGAGCAGGCCGGTTTGAAGGGCACAGCCCACGGCAAGGCGCGCATCTCTGAGCGCCACGCCAATTTTATCGTCAATGCAGGCGGAGCCAGCGCCGCAGATGTGGTGGCGCTGATTGTTGCAGCACGTCGACGCGTGAGAGAGCAGTTCGGAGTGGAATTGGAACTGGAGCTTGAATTGCGCGGCGCGTGGGAGAGAGTGTCACCTTCGTCATGACAAAAGAGCTGCCAAAAGAACAGAACAGCCGACGTTATAGATATCATACGACCTCTGCCGTGTCGCAGCCGATTGTTCGGCGTAGAGCATCGATGCAGCGCGAAGAGGTTCGGGAGCCTCGTACCTATGTGGTTTCGACCCCATCAGGGCGCAAGGTAACCACGCCCCACCGGGCTGTGCAACCCATATCAGCCGCCGAACGGCACGCGCGTTTTCGCGACCCGCAGGCGCGGCGTATCACAAAAGGGCGCCTGGTGCCGCGCACATTTGCCCAGACGGGCCATCCAGCTCCGGTGGGCCAGATGCGCACCAACAGACCGCTGCCCCAGCGACGCGGCGCGGCAGTTCCTGCGCGTCGACGGCGCAGAGGCGGGCGTTTCTGGCGCAGACTGTTCGGGTTTCTGGCTGTGCTGGCTGTGCTTGTGATAGGCATGAGTTTCGCTTTGAACAGTTCGACGTTTCAGGTGCAGCAGGTGCAGGTCAATGGGACGCAGAACGCGGGCCTGATCGCCGCGATCCAGCATGTTGGCTTGCAGGGACAGAATATCTTTCTGCTCAATCAGGCTGCGTTTATAGCGCGCCTGGACGCCCTGCCGCTGGTCGCCTCTGCTGGTCTGGACATTCAGTTGCCCAATCATGTGACGGTAGATATTCAGGAGCGCGTGCCGGTGTTGCTCTGGCAGAGCGGGAAGATGACCTTTGGTCTGGCTCAGGATGGAGTGGTGTTTGCCCCCGCGAGCGCGTTGAGTGGGAGCAGTCACCTGGTGACGGTTGTCGATAAGCGGCAGGGGGTGAGCATACACGCCGGTTCGCAGCTCGATCCCGCTCAGGTCACGTTCGCGTTACAGCTTGTGCGGCAGTTGCCAGGCATAGCGGGGGTCGCGCCCTTTAGCCTGCAATATGTGGACCATATCGGCGTTGATGGGAAGTCCGAACCCGCCAATCAGGCGGGAGCAGGTTGTTATGTGGTAGTCAGTGCGCAGGGCTGGCAGGCGTATATGGGGGATGCAGTCAACAGCAACTCCCTGACGAATCGCCTGCTGGAGTTGCAACAGATCTTGAGTATGGCGCAGCAAGCGCATATGCAGCTTATCACCATAGATGTACGTTTTGGCCTGCGCCCAACGTATACGGTACAGTCGTAGGGAAGAGGCATTTGTAGTGTGAGTATTGTAGTGCGGGGGCACTTTGGAAGTGCCTGGATAACCGCCCAGAGGAGCGTGCAATCGTGCAAGAGCGGGTGATCGTCGGTATCGACGTTGGAACAACAAAAATCTGTGTTCTCGTGGGCGAATTAGATCGCGACGGGAAGCTGAATATTGTTGGCGTTGGCACCTGCCCTTCACAGGGTTTGCGCCGGGGGGTGGTGGTGAACATCGAAGAGACGGTCACCTCCATTGTAGCGGCGCTGGATCGTGCTGAACGCCTTTCTGGAAAAACCATTACCACTGCCTACGTCGGCATCGCGGGCAGTCATATCGACTGTGACAATAGCAAGGGCTTTGTGGCCATCTCGCCCAGCCATCGCGATATCGTGCAGAACGATATCAGCCGGGCCATTGAGGTGGCGCGGGCCATTGCCATTCCCGCCAATCGCGAGGTGATCCATGTCATCCCGCGCGGCTATGTCGTCGATGGGCAGGAGGGCATCAAGAACCCGATAGGCATGTCAGGTTTTCGTCTGGAGGTCGAGGCGCACATTATCACAGGCGCCGTCTCCTCTATTCACAATCTCATTAAATGCGTGCATAAGACGCGGGTGGAGATTGAGGATCTGGTGCTGGAGCCGCTGGCCTCCAGCGAGGCGGTGCTGGCCGAGGGCGAAACCGATCTGGGGGTAGCCCTGGTGGATATCGGCGGGGGAACCACTGATGTCGCGGTCTTTACGGATGGGGCTATCTGGCAAACGGTGGTCTTGCCCATCGGGGGGAATTTGATCACCAGTGATATTGCGATTGGTCTACGTCTGCCCTTTGGGGTGGCGGAGGAACTGAAGGTGACCTATGGCCACTGCAATCCCTCTACCATCAGTGAAGATGATATGATCGACTTATCGCACTTTATGCCTGATTGCAATGATCTTGTGCCACGGAAATTGCTGGCTGAGATTATTCAAGCGCGTGTTGAAGAGCTTTTTGAGATGGTACACGAAGAGATCAAGAAGTCCGGTTATGACGGGCTGCTTCCGGCGGGGGTAGTGGTGACGGGCGGTACTGCTGAACTGCCGGGCATCCTGGATGTGGCGGGCCAGATTCTTGATTTACCCGCGCGTATGGGTACGCCGTTGGGTCTGCACGGTCTGGCGGACACCATCAGTCGCCCCGCCTACGCGACGGCTGTGGGGCTCTTGCTCTGGGGTCTGCGCCATACCTCGCTGCTGCTAGACGAAGAGGACGAGGAGGAGCAGGTTATCTCGCGCAATACCCTCTCGCGTCTGGGCCGCTGGCTGCGTGCCTTTATACCGTGACCACAATCTCTGGCTCGGCCAGGGATTGTACGGCGCGATCTAATAAAAAAAGCGTATGATGTAGAAATGTTTTTTGTAGGGATGCGGTGCACAATGCCCGCTATGATTGCCATTTTTCTGTCTGGTGCCGGAACGACCTCGTTCTTCTGGCGTCAGGCAGAGAAAGAGCCATTTGGATGTCTTGAAACAGTTTGGAACATGTGATATGATAGCTCCCGTTACCAGATAAAAGAGGAAATTGCAGGGGCGATGTTTGCCTCTGAATAGGCCAGAGCGGTACGCGCAATATTAATCGCAGTATTCAAACGGTCTTCATAACGTTGGGAAAGGCAGGCCAAAGATATGTTACCATTGGGAAACCATCAGGTCGAAGGCTTCGCCCAGATCCGCGTCATCGGCGTGGGTGGCGGAGGAAGTAACGCGGTGAACCGCATGATTCAAGCTAATATGATGGGTATCGAGTTTATCGCAGTCAACACCGATGCCCAGGCCTTGCTGATGACCCAGGCGCCGAGCTTTATCCGTATTGGGGATAAGCTGACTCGTGGTCTGGGAGCTGGTGGCAACCCCAGCGTCGGGGCAAAGGCAGCAGAAGAGAATGCTGAAGAGCTATACGAGCGCCTGAAAGGCTCGGATATGGTCTTTATCACCGCAGGTATGGGAGGTGGCACCGGGACAGGCGCCAGCCCCGTCATCGCTCAGATCGCCCGTGAAGTCGGCGCGCTGACCGTGGGGGTAGTGACCAAGCCCTTTGCGTTTGAGGGCAACAAGCGCCGTCTCTCCGCTGAAGAGGGGATTGCCAATCTCAAGCAGCATGTGGACACGTTGATTACGGTCCCCAACGACCGTCTCTTGCAGGTGGCCGATAAAAAGATGCCTCTGAAAGAGGCCTTTCGTCTGGCCGATGATGTGTTGCGCCAGGGTATTCAGGGCATCAGCGATCTGATTACCGTGCCGGGACTGATCAACCTGGACTTTGCCGACGTGAAGACGATTATGTCGGCGGCAGGTTCGGCTCTGATGGCGATTGGCGAGGCTGGTGGCGAATCGCGGGCCGTCGATGCCGCGCATATGGCCATCTCCAGCCCGTTGCTGGACATCGATATCAACGGCGCGCACGGGGTGCTCTTCAACATTACCGGTGGACTCGACCTGACCCTCTACGAGGTCAACGAGGCGGCTGATATTATCAGCAAGGCCGCGCACCCGGAGGCCAACATTATCTTTGGCGCGGTGCAGGACCCCGCTTTTGATGGCAGGGTCAAGATCACCGTCATCGCCACCGGCTTTGACGAGCAGGAGCAGCAGGGGCGTATGTATCAGCAACCAGGGGGGCGCATGGACTATAACCGGAACATGTTCTACCCGCCCGCTGCACCGCCCTCGAACAGCAACTACCCGGCGCGTCAGGCTCCAGGTTACCATCCTTTGCCCGCCACGCCAACGCCCATGAGCGTGTCGCGCCAGCCCACGGACCCACTGCCCGTGAGCAGCCCGCGCATGCCTCCGTCCTCCACTCCTGCGCGTGTGGAACCCGTGGCCTATAATGACCCGCGTGACATCTACGAGGACGAGGAGGAAGAGTACCAGGAGGAGCCAGAGGACATGCCGCCCGCCCGCCTGCCCGTGCCGGAGCCAGAGGCGCAGCCCTTGCAGCGTCCAGCAGCAGCAGCCGAGCAGCGTCCCCAGCGTCCCATCCGGCGCATGGACCCCAAAGCGCTGGATATGCCGCGTGGCAGCCGCAACACCCCTCCCGGCGACGTCATCGACATCCCGGCGTTTTTGCGCAAACGCTAAGTCTGCATACAAACGAGCAGTGCTGGTTGGAAAAGGTGCATCGTTTTCCAACCAGCATATGCGCTGAAGCGGGCATTTCTTGCAGAAAAGTGG
>CAXUEY010000258.1:0-4893 GCA_964250225.1 uncultured Ktedonobacteraceae bacterium
GGCCCATGTCGGCCATGTCCCGGTGTGGTAAAGGACTGGGTGATGGTGTCTTCGTCACCCTCGACAGCATCGACGATATCGAAGAGGCTGTTGGCAAGGGTGCAGTGTCAGTCAAAGGAGGCGCGCAGGCGCTTGACATAAGGCGTGAGGATATCCAGCAGCGGCTGTTGCCAGTGTTTGTCAAATGTTTCATGAATCCAGGTCTGAATCTCGTTCCAGGTTGCGTCGAGCTCATTCTGGCGATCACCGGCCTGGGCTGCGATCCTGGCAGCAACCTGGAGTATGTGTTCGGTGGGGTAGATGATAGTATCGCTATGCGAGTCGGGCTGCGTGATAGACGACATAAAGAAGGCATCCTTTCTTTTCAAAGAAACGATAGGATACGTGAAACAATAACACACATATTTATCGATGATGTTCTATGTTTTATGAGTACACCCTATCCAACGCAAAATTGCAATATTATAGCTCCTCTGGCTATTTGACCTCAAATAACCACACAATCAGTGAAGGTCGTGATGATACCCAAAAAGCGTGCTGATCACATAATGATTGGGGTGTTCAAAGGCGTAGCAGATGTTGTTTTCGATGACGTCGAATTTGTGGAGTGGGGTGTTCAATGCTGAATATTTCCCCCTCCTTATCAGAATTGCGTTTGTCATCCAACAAAGCATCTTTCGAGCTGCATGGGTAGGTTATTTTTGACGCGACAAGAAGCGATCCAGCAGAATGGGGCCAATGATTGAGATGGCGGTAAACGCTCCATACGCGAGCGCGGCCCAGCCGATAGTTTTGCGCGCGGTGGCTTTGTGGTCTTTCATCGTAAATCTCGCTCCTTTTTTACTGCGCCTCTCGCCGTTCAGGGTCGAGGAACGCTGGACTGATGCTCTGTAGAATCGTGATCGACTCTATTATAGCGCCCGACCTCAAGGTGAGCTAGTCTATTTCTAAGGTGGTGAATGGGGAGGTTGTGAACTAAAAAACCATGTCAATGGTACTGATAGCTATTATTCACGCTTCGTTGTGTGCTATACTAGGCCCCAATGAAAAAATTAGACACCAACAATGAGATGTATACAATCAATACCCGGAGGTAGTGCGCATGAACGTTACCAGTGGTGGACCCCACCTTCTTCTTTTTGAACGGGACCAACAACTCGTGGCACTGCTTTCGAGCGAGCTTGCGCTAGCTGGCTATGAGGTTCACACGGCTCGCACTGCTGTTGAGGTTTTTGATGCAATTGCGCGCTTTTCCGTGCGCCTGGTGATGGTCGATCTGGCTCAGGCGCAGGCGGGTCGGCGCGAGTTCTGGGTTGCTCTGGATGCCCAGCGGCGTGGTCGTGGCGTCCAGGTTTTTACGTTTCGCTGTACCAATCTGGCAGGGTACGGACCCGACGATCCCGATGAGCGGGTAGATACAGTCATGACCGACCTGGAGGTCGATGGGATGAGAGGGATCGCGCAACTGGTTGATGCCGTGCGCGCGCGCGTCCCTGGGGCCAATGCGCCCACCCCTAGTGCACCGACTCGTTCGGTAGCGGCTCCCACCGCCTATGGACGGGAGATGCCTGTCGAACGAGAGAAGTTGCCACCTTTTGAAATGCCTTCCTCTCCATCGGTAGCACCTGCCACGTATGCGCCGGTGCAAAGAGTAGCCGCCTCTGATCCCCGTATGGCCAGTCCCCAACCTTTGCAGGGAACGTGGCGTCCGCAGCCGCCACAGGAGGCATACCCACCAGTTCCAGCGCAGCCGCGTTCTGGTCTCTCAACCTTTACAGATAAAATTCGCGCCGTCATTTATCCCGGTGGCCGCCAGCCTGTGTCAACGCAGTCGCCCTATACTCCTGATGTGCAAGCTCAATCACCTTTTCAAGCGCGTCCACAGGTAGGCCAGCGCTTTGGCGAGCCTGAATATTCAGCGAACACTTATCGAGAAAACATGATCTATCAAGCACCAACCATGCCGCCTATGCCGCCTGAGCAAACATTTGAACGCGTTTCTGAGGCTCAAGCGGAGAGGCGCAATCCTGCTCTTCCCGCTCAAGCATATTCAACCTATAATGGCTCGGAGGCTCGCTCAGTTCAGGAGGAATCGGGTCTGGATCAGTTATCGCGTCTGTTACATAGCAATTCGTCCAATGCAGTTGTAAATGGAAATATGCAGGAAAACACGGTTTATGCTGACCCTGATCTTGATCTCGATCAGCAGGAGTTGCAGGCGATTCGCGCGCAAATTTTGCGCGCTGCCCAGCTCGATGAGACCTACGAGCGTTCCAACGGATCGCAGCCGCGCCCGGTGAATCCAGGTGCTCAGAGCACACAACTGCGTGCCTCACCCATCCAGGAGATGCCCCTTGAGCGCGAGGCAGAGTATCGACGCGCCAGCAGTGGACCCTTGCAGCATTCCTCAGAAAGCTATGCGCGTCCGGCCATGACCGTTCTGCAACCCACGCAGAGTATGCCGCCAGTTCAGCCCGCTCAACCACAAACATACCAGGCGTCCCCTGTGCAGAATTACCAGTCGCAATCTACGGAGGTGTCCCCCGCGCAGAATTACCAGCCACAATTTACACAGGCCTCGCCAATGCCGCCTTACCAGGCGCAACAGGTGCAGACACCACTGGCACAGCCTTACCAGTCCCAACCGGTACAGGTGTCTCCCGTGCAGGCTTCTCCAATGCGGAATTTCCAGCCCCAACCGGTGCAGACGCCACCTGCCCAGCGCTATCAACCACCAGCCGACTCGTTTGTGGTTGGCAGCAGTTCGCAGGTCTATTCCGCCTCTTCTATACGCGAGCAGCCACCTGAGGCAGCTAACAATGGGCAGATCAGGGTAGTCATACCGCACCCGGAACCGTCTCAGCAGCGGCAGACCCAGATCACTAACCCATTGAATATGGATAGAGATACGATGCTACCTGAACAGGTCCAGGTCGGTCTGCAACAACAGGAGCGTCGTGCAGAGTTGAAGACCAGCGATGATATGCTGCTGGATATTGTGAAGAGCCTGCCGCCTATGGCCCCGGCCCCACCCGCTCCTGAGCCACCGCCAGCGTTGAATGGGCGCGCGACTCGTTCTCTGGGCAGCGTTCTGCTAGAAGGACATCTGGTGCCTGAGGAACGGCTCCAGGTCGCGCAGCACGTGCAGCGTATGATGCGCGGCGTCGATCTCAACTACCAACTCGGCGAGATCCTGTTGATGTTCAAGTTGCTCACACCCGATCAACTGCTGGCCGCCAGCCTGGTTAGCTACGGCATGATCTCCACAGTGCAGATCAGCGCGCTGGGCCGTATTCGTCAGGATCTCCACGCTATCGGCCTGGAATACGACCTGGAGAGCCTGGTGATCCTTTTCCGCATCCTCACACCCGAACAGATGCGCGAGGTGCGCGCCAGTTGGGCCAGCTAAACATGGAGGTATGTAGGGGCTGAGCTATTGAAATGGCTCAGCCGTTTTGTGTAAGCAAGTTTCATGTATACAAGCACCCCGTTCGCGATTGGCTACACGTTTGAGAACCCACTACCATCTGGTCTTTTTGCGTGCCAGACGCAAAACGTTTCCCGCCTTTGCAGACATTGCCGAGTTCTGGCCCTGGGGAGTGAGCTTGCCTCCCAATCCGCGTTGCCAGAATACCCATGAGCCGTGGCGTTGTCAGAACGCGCACCGATCCCTCCGAGTCTTCCCATCCCTTTGCGCATGGATATGAAGAGTGGATGGGTGGGGATGACCAGTATCCATTGACACCGATGCGATCTCCATGCTATCATCTGGCTGTTGAATAAAAGATATATGTTCCCCTCAGGTGGTGTAAAACCGCTTTTGACCGCGTAAGC
Source organism: uncultured Ktedonobacteraceae bacterium (assembly GCA_964250225.1). Taxonomy (GTDB): domain Bacteria; phylum Chloroflexota; class Ktedonobacteria; order Ktedonobacterales; family Ktedonobacteraceae; genus Paraktedonobacter. The sequence goes on from CAXUEY010000258.1 coordinate 3,835, forward strand.
CCGGCACAGATCGCGCTTATGTGGCCGTTTGTGAATAGCGACCTTCTCACGCGCAACGCTGATCGCGTTGGTGCGAAGGTGTGCGTTGCCTTCACTCAGCCTCGTATTGATTGGACCCCTCCTGTGTTGCCGGGCTTCCCTTCTTGCAGAAATACGTCGAACGAAAGGATGTTTCATGACCAACACAGAAGTCATTCCACAACAACCCGTTTCCCTTTGGCACAATCGTGACTATCTTTTGCTTTGGCTCGGCCAGGCCGTCTCCTCGCTCGGCACAAGTTGCACGCAGTTCGCGTTTCCGCTGCTCATTGTGGGACTGACGCATTCGATTGCTGCTGCCGGGCTGGCGTATAGCCTGGGACAGCTTCCCTACGTCCTCCTGAGCCTCCCCGCCGGGTCGCTGGTGGATCGCTGGCCGCGCAAACGCGTGATGCTGCTCTCTACCTTCTGCTTGATGGTGTGCGTGGCGAGCATTCCCCTGGCGCTGGGCCTTTCCAGCGGGCCACTGCGGCTGCTTCTCCTCTACGCCATCGCCTTTGGCCTGGGAGCCATTTCGCTTTTCTATGAGCTGGCCCAATTTGCAGCACTGGCATGGATCGTGCCAAAGAGCCAGCTCCCCACAGCAGTCGCACAGAACGAGGTGATTGTTGGCTCCAGCGCGCTTGTCGGACCCGCGCTGGGCAGCTTGCTCTTTAGCATCAGCAGGCTGCTCCCGTTCGTCACCGACGCGCTTTCCTCTCTGATCTTGCTCAGCTCATTGCTCTCTATAGGCTCGCCCATGCAAGACGAACGGAGGACGCAGCGTCACCACCTGCTCCAAGAAGTGCGCGAGGGACTCACCTGGCTGTGGGAGCATGAGGTCGTGCGCTCGATCCTCCTGATTTCCAGCTATGTCAACCTCACCATCACAGCCAGTGTGCTTCTCGTCCTGGACATTGTGCAACAGCAGCATATCCCGTCGGTGCTCTACGGCCTGATTGTCGCAGTTGGCGGCGTCGGGAACCTGCTTGGCACGGTGCTCTGCCCGCCTTTGCAGCGGCGCATACGCATAGGCCGTGC
>CAXUEY010000259.1:0-4868 GCA_964250225.1 uncultured Ktedonobacteraceae bacterium
GAGAAGCCTTTCACGGGACGATCAGCTTTCTCGCTCAAGCCGACGAGTTCCAGCATCTCATCCACACGCTTTTTCAGGGTAGCTTGTGGGCCACTGAAGAAAAAACGAGCCGTAAAGTGCAGCGTTTCGCGCGCGCTCATGTAATCATAGAAACGTGGATCTTGTGCCAGGTAGCCCACGCGTCCGCGAATAGCCAGGCTCTCCCGCGCAATATCGTGGCCAAAAATGGTGCCGCTACCGCCTGTCGGACGCGCCAAACCCAGGAGCAGTTTGAGTGCAGTACTCTTACCCGCTCCATTGGGCCCCAGGAAGCCGCAGATAGAGTGCTGAGGGATACGCAAATTGAGGGATTTGAGCGCAGCTACCTTGCCATACGTTTTTGCAAGCTGATCTGTCTGGATAACATATGCTGTTTCCTGCTCATTTGGGCCAGCAGGCTGAGCAGAAAACGTTCTCTCGTCGGACATAGCAATTGTTCCTTTCTTGATGTGAAAGGAGTGTACTACGCCAACCATGCAGAGGACATCGGGCAAGCGATGGATTATGACTCATGCTTTTGAACGAGAACAAAAGTTCAAGCATCGCGCACTTTCTCTCTCCTCATCTCGTGGTGCGCTTCGTAGGTAGTACTCTGTTATACAATCTAATCAATGTCGCGTATGCCACGCACACCAGGCGCTGCCAAACAGAGCACAATGTTCAGTAGCCCACTGCAGAGGAAGATGGGTGCAGGCCCGAACGCATCCGTTGCGAGTCCAACCAGCGCGTAACCAATGGGCCTCAGCCCGAAAGAACCAAGCGCATCAATGCTAAAGACGCGCCCCTGTTTATCGGCTGGTACGAGTTCTTGCAGGACCGTCACCCAGATGATACCGGCGATACTATAACCCACACCCATAATACCTCCTCCTGCAATCACGGCAAAAAGCGCATAATGTTGCAAGAGGGGTAGACCCATGAGAGCGATGCCGATATTCCCGATAACCAGGCTGAGGTAGTAGACGACACCACGATGACGCACACGCGGAAGCTGACCGATCAATAGCGTGCCCAGCAGCGATCCAACCGCCTCAGCCGGTCCCAACGCCCCCAGCAGCCAGACGCCAGCGTGATAGAAATCCGTCACGAGGCGTGGAAAGGAGACCTGCAACGCTCCCCCTGTAGCCACGTTAGCGAGAGAGGCCACCAGAATACTGACCCAGAGCCAGGGCGCACGCAGCACATACCCGGCCCCCTCGCGGATATACAGCAGCGCTTTCGGCATTCCCCGTGGCGCTAGAGGCTGGACCTGCTCCGTTTTCTCAAGAGACGTGACAAATGCAGGGGATGTATTGCGAATCAACAGGATACAGAGCGCGGAAACCACGAAGGTGGTTCCATCGAAGGCAAAGGCAAACGCTGGACTGGAGAATGCTACCAGCGTCGCGCCAATCAGCGGACCAAGCAATGTGCCCATCTGCTGGCTCAGGCCAGTCAGGGCGTTGGCTGACGCAAGCATCTCTGTTTCTACCAACTGTGGCGGAATGGCTCGGTAGGTTGGATAGAAGAAGCCCTGAGCGACCCCGAAAATAAGCGAGAGGCCGATGAGATGCCAGAGTTGAAGCAGACGCATCCAACCCAGCACAGCAATGATCAGCACCGCCAGAGCACGTCCGCTATCTGAGCAGAGTAGTACGAGCAGTTTGGGCAAACGATCAGCCGCGACCCCTCCGATCAGCAGAAAGAGCAGTTGGGGAATGCTGGAAGCCACCAGCACCAGGCCCATTGCCGTGCCCGAATGGGTTAAAAGCAAAACCTGCCATGCTAACGCCGTAATAAACGCGAAGTCGCCTATTCGCGAGATGGTCTGGCCAATCCAGAGCAATGCGAACGCACGCGATCCCAACGCCCGCGCAAATTGGAACGTTTTCAAAATCCGAGCAGTCGCCATCTTTTATCTCCCGCTAGAACAGCTTTCTCACTGTGAGACGCCCGCGCGCAATCTTCCCACTTCATGCACGGCGCTCTCTTGTTGTTTCATCAGTAGTCGCTTCGCAACAGCCAAATATGACGTTTTTTTTGCGCAATTGTGAGATAAAAAGTCTCCTTGATGTTTCTCAGGATACTTTTCGTTTTCTCTAGCAAGCGCGAAGATCGACTTCGCCACCGGTGTCTTCTGACCACCATAAAATAGTGGTCATGCAGAGTGGTGCGCTGGCCCACAGCACATGACGTTTCAAATCTGGCTATGAGCCGAATACGGTTGGGATGTACAGAGAGAGTTGCACCAGGGTGGTAGAGTATGTATGGTCCTCAATGGGCAAGTTCTATCAATTTATCATTGAGCAAAGGGAGAAACACATGGAAGCACGAGACGAACGAGACGCGCCAGAGGTCAGTGCATGTTCCTTTCTCGAGAGGCAGGCCGTGGGCGACTTTGCCGCCCACATGGAATGGAAGCAGGAGAGGGGAACCAGGTCAGAATCGCCCCCACGCCTCCAACTCCCCATGCCAGACCTTCAGTTACTCCGCCTCGACCACGCACCTGCCCTGCTGGCGTTCGAGCTGGAGAATCGGGCCTACTTCGCGGCGTCGATACCGGATCGGGGGGACGAGTTCTTCGCCGAGTTCGACACGCGGCATGCGCAACTGCTCGCGTGGCAGGCCGCCGGGACGGATTACTTCCACCTGCTGGTGGCCGAGGGCGGCGAGGTGGTGGGGCGGGTGAACCTGGTCAAAGTGGCAGACGGGTCGGCGGAGCTGGGATACCGGATCGCGCAGAGGGCCGCGGGACAGGGGCTGGCCACAGCGGCGGTGCGCAAGGTGCGCGAGCGCGCCGCCACAGAGTACGGACTCATCAGGCTGCGTGCGAGGGTCACGCTGAACAATCCGGCCTCGCGCAAGGTGCTTGAACACAATGGATTCGTCGCCGTCGATGATCTCACGCTCAACGGCAAGCCAGCCCTGTCCTACATCTGCGAGCTCCGGTGACGCAAGCACTCGCCGCATAACTAACCGTAACTCCACTCTCTCCGAATATACCCGAACGTTACACAGAGAACAAGAATTTCTCGCATAGCTTTTCGTTTTTCTTAGAAAACTTTTTCCTGTTGAGCCAAAACGGAGTAAAAACAACGTCACAATTTGATATTTCGTGAGAGGAAAGGCTGGAGGAAAAGGTATGCGGGAAAATGAGCCTGTTTTGCTCGTTCTCTCCGTTTGTGATGGGAAAATTATTCTTGAGAAAGGTGAAATTTTATATGAGAAATGTCACTCCTGCCAGTCCAGGCAATTGACAGCGTGTGATTTCGCATGTATCCTGATATCCAAACCCAACAATCCAGCTAGCTAAAGGAGTCCACTGTCTTGAACGAGCCTGTCTCCTTACGTCGTGTTCTCAAGTTTCGCACGGTTGTCTCGACCAGCACCGGACTGGCATACGCGGCCATCAGTTTGCTGAGTTGTGTGCAACTGGCCTCGTTTCTGGGGGGTGATTCGGGGTGGATCGCGATTGTCATTGCTGGCGCGCTGGCTATTCTGGCCGCGCTCTGCTTCTCCGAACTGAACGCGCTCTATCCCACAGCCGCCGCGATGCGTCAGTATATGAACGAGGCCATCAACGAGAAATTTTCACTGGTCGTGACTTTCGCATATTTGCTCACGATTATCGCGGTGATCGCGGCTGATAGCTATGTGGTGGGGAGCGCGATTACCTATGCCTTCAATCTGCCCAACTGGGCCTCGCTGATCTGGATTCTAGTGCTGCTGGGGTTGTCGATGGGGTCAAATCTGCGCGGCATCAAAATCGCCGGACTATTGCAGGATATCACCACCTATGGCCTGTTGCTCTTTTTGCTGGTGATTTCGCTGATCGCGCTGGGACAGCATGGCTTCCAATTGCGCTCCCCTTTCGCCGCTTTTGGTCAGCCGGCGAACCTGATTAATGCAGTGGCTATCGGCGTCTTCGTCTTTTCCGGTTTTGAGTGGGTGACGCCGCTTTCAGAAGAAGTCAACGATATCGGCTTGATCCCGCGTGGGATGTTTATCTCGCTGGGGCTGCTGGCTATCTCTTATGGACTCTTCACCGTGGCCTCAAGCCATCTGCTGAACCTTCAGAGCACGGCGGTGGTCAATTCGCCGGTTCCGCAGATGCTGCTGGCAAAGGCCGCGCTGGGACAGGCTGGCATCTGGCTGATGTTGATCGCGACCCTTTTCACGGCGGTCATGACTTTTAATGGCGGTTTTGCCACAGCCTCGCGTTTTCTCTACGCGGCAGCCCGTGAGGATGTTTTGCCGCCGATCTTCGCGCGCATCAGCATCTCTTTCGCGGTCCCCTACACCGCCGTGATATTTCTCGCCGCCTCGTCAGCGGTGATCGCGGTGCTGATGTACTTCACGAACCAGTTTGAGACACTGATCCTGGTGGGCGCGGTGCTGGAGGCGCTGATCTACACTATCGCGGGCATCTGTGTGATCCGCTTGCGCAAACGGCAGCCGGGCACCACACGCGCTTTCCGCATTCGTGGAGGCATCCTCTTCCCCATCCTGGCGGTGATTGTCTTCGGCCTGTTGGGCTTGCTGGCCTCGCTGGGCATCGGCTCGAACGTGCTGACCGGCCTGCCCCTGGCGATCACGCTGGCTCTGCTGGGACTCTCGGCGCTGTACGTGTTCCTGGTCATCCCCAAATTGCGCGCAACAGCAGCAGCTCGCAGAGCGACGCGTCGGCGGCGTCCCCAACGGGAAGATGCTAGCGCAGAAGTCACACAGGGATAAATTCTCTCTGTAACTGTTCAGTAACCGACCCATCGGCCAGGCTGCCCGTTTTCATACCCGGATGCGGCTTGCTCGTCACACCCGCTCAGCAAGCTCGCGCTACCGTCCCACAGAGC
>CAXUEY010000260.1:0-4712 GCA_964250225.1 uncultured Ktedonobacteraceae bacterium
ATACGATCTGGCGCCTCGTCTTTTCTCAGCTTTTGACTCTCTGAATTTAACCAGGAGGCAGCTCACCCAGGGTAGCGTTCAGGGTGAGCTGCTGACCGCTGCGATAAATTTTGAGCGTAACCGTCTCGTCGGGCTTATACTGGAGCAGGGTGCGGCTGAGATCAGCGGTGTTATGGATGACTGCGTTGTTTAGTTGCACGATCACATCGCCGGTTTGCATATGGGCTGCCGCTGCCGGACCATCGGCGCTCACGCTCTCGACCAGGACGCCCGAAGTCGTCCCCAAATGCGCGCGCGCGGCGAGGTTCTGATCCACCGTAGTCACACCTACCCCCAGGATAGCGCGGCCCGTGTGGGTGACATGGCCGCTAGCAATCAACTGTTGCGCGATAGATTTGACACGGTTGGACGGAATGGCAAAACCCAGACCGTTCGCGGGCGTGTTAAACTCGGTGTCGATGGCGTTAAGGGTGGGAATACCCACCAGGTTGCCCTGCAAATCGACCAGCGCGCCCCCACTATTGCCGGGGTTGATCGGAGCATCGGTCTGAATAGCATCGGGGATCGTTGGCCCGTTTTGCCCCTCGGAAATCGTGCGGTTAAGCGCGCTGACAATGCCGCTGGTCACCGTCTCTGTGTTACCCAGAGGACTGCCAATCGCCAGGACCTCCTGTCCAACGCGTAAGCGGGACGAATCAGCTATATTCACCACGCTCATACCGGAGGCTGGAGGTGCGATTTTAATCAACGCCAGGTCATCAGCCGGGTCGGAGCCGACGACCTGCGCGGAGAACGTGGAGCTATCGGCCAGCGTAACCTGGATCGAGGTGGCATTCGCTACCACATGGTTGTTGGTGACGATATAGCCGCGTCCATCGATAATCACGCCTGAACCTAACGCGCGCTGGCTCGCACTGACCACGTTGATCTGTACCACACCTGGTTGCACTTTATTGATCACCGCCTCGCGCACTGCATCGGCGTTATTGCCATTGAGCTGCGGGATAGCTACCGCCGGATTACTGCCTGGCTGGAAAACGCTGGAGCCGGCGGGAGCGGTGCCGGTGCGTCCAAACTGCCAGCCCGCGAACAGGCCGGTGCCAAAGACTAGAGCCAGCAGAGCCAGTAGCGCGAGCAACGCCCCGGTGCGCAGCCCCGAACGTTTCGGCGGCGCTGGCGCGATAACCGGCGAGGCCGCAGGAGCTGGCGGGCCAAACGCCACCGGCTGACCTGTCTGCTCTGACCCTACCGATCCAAAGGACTGGGCCACTGGCTCACCCTGGTAATGTTCAGGGTGCGGCGGATAGGCCCAGGTCGGCCCCGGAGTAGCTTCCAGATGTATCACGGGCTGTGGCTGCGTTGCCGCTCCTGATGGATAGGCTGCGGGCGTTGATGGGTAGAATGTGGGAGCAGGTGGAGGCGCAAGCGGGATCTGCTCGGACGCTGCCCGATAGTCATTGACCTGTGACCTGGGCTGCACCTGGCTCTCTTCAGCGTGGCCTCTTTCCTGTTCCAGTTGTGGTTCCTGCCTGTTTCTCTGAGCCTGCTCCTCCTGGCCCTCTGGATACAATGGACCATTGGTTGTCTGTTGATCGAAAGATTGCTCATCCATTGGTTGCATGGGTTGCCCTTCCCTTATCGATTTTACCTCTTCCGTATTTTCCAATCGCTGATGTAGATCCGAATGAAACATATTATCGCACCTCCTGGCGTTTTATCCTAACTCTAGTATACAGTCCTACTGACTTGTTTCTACTATAGCTGTCCTTTTTACGAAATTTGAGAAAGTTTTGTAAAATCTTTGTATGAGCTTTTGAAAATCGCTCGCTTGACGCTATCTGCTATGATCTCATCATCGACAATTATCAATTTTTAACAAGACTATGCTTGTAGCAGACGGTATCCCGCAGCGTGTCGGCGCGCTACAAACAGCAGATTTAGGAGCACATGAGCATTATTGAAACCATCGCGCGGAGGCGCAGCATCGGAAAAATGACCGACGAGCGCCCCACGCGTTCACAGATAGAACGCATTTTAGAGGCGGCTACGCACGCGCCCAACCACCATAACACGCAACCCTGGAAGCTCTTTGTGCTCGCGGGCAGCGCGCGGATCGAACTGGGCAAGGTCATGGCCGAGGCCCTGCACGCCCGTTTGGGGGATGTGCGCGACGACAAGCGCCAGGCGATACTGGAGAAAGAGCGCCACAAGCCATTGCGCGCCCCTGTACTCCTGGTTGCAGCGGCTGAGCATCCCCATCATGCCAATGTATTGGAGGTCGAGAACATCGAAGCCGTCGCCGCAGGCGTGGAGAATATGCTGCTGACCGCCGAAGAGCTGGGCCTGGCCGCGATGTGGCGCACGGGGGACGCAGCCTACGACCCGCGTGTCAAACAATGGCTTGGGTTAGCGCCAGAGGATGCGATTGTCGGCTTTATCTACCTGGGCCACGCGGCTATTCCACACCTGGAACGGCATCCGATCCCTTTCCAGGAAAAAACCACCTGGCTGGGCTGGGAGGAATATTAAATGGGAGAGAAAATGCTGCCATCCGCGGATGGCAGCATTTTCTCTCCCATTTAATATTGGATCAGTGCAAACACATCGTGATCTTTCAGGTGGTCGCGACCATGCAGGCCCAGCAGTTCCACCAGGAACGCGACCCCGGCGATGTGGCCGCCGAGCTTCTCGACCAGCTCAACCGTCGCGGAGACGGTACCCCCGGTTGCCAGCAGGTCGTCGACGATCAGCACGCGCTCGCCGGGCTTGATGGCGTCGGTGTGTATCTCAACAATATTGGTGCCGTATTCCAGGGTATACTCCACGTTGACGGTGGACGCGGGCAACTTGCCAAACTTGCGCACCGGCACAAAGCCGCAATTGAGCAAATAGGCCAGGGGGGCGCCAAAAATAAAGCCACGCGACTCTACACCGACGACGGTTTGAATGCCCGCGCCTGCGTAATGAGCCGCCAACCGTTCTAACGCGGCCCGAAAAGCTACGCCATCCTGCAACATCGGGGTAATATCCTTAAAAAGCACGCCCTTCTGGGGAAAATCTGGAATGTCGCGAATCCAGTTTTCCAGACGTATCTCAGCCATCCGGTCCTCCAAATTTCTCTTCTTCTATGCTCTTCCACAGGAACGCCGCGCGCAGGGACGGAGCGCCGTGCATTCGTATGCATGGCGCTCCAGGGTGTCTATCACGGCGCCTGAAAACATTTCTCTTGCAGTATCCTCAATTGCAGTATCCAAAGCGGATCGTCATCGAGTCACGACCTGGCCCCGCGCTTGGAGAAATTGTACGTGAGTAAATTGAAAAGGTCAAGTGACTTTGCACCGGGGCAAAAAAGCAAGTTGCCATGATGATGAGGTATAGTATAGCTAAACATACCATGTGCGCGCATCTGTGAGCTATAGCCTGGCAGACGAGCATATCCAACCAGCCTGTTTTGTCGCTGGCATTGCTGCGGCGCCAGACTGCCCGATGTGAAAGGAGCATTTTTTTCCATGACTTTTCCTCTCTATCCCACAACCGAGCGTCAGAAATACGTGTTGGCGCTGGCTGACGAGATGGCCGAGCGCTTTTTGCAACGCGCCAACGCCAGCGAGTGGGAGGGACGTTTTCCATACGAGAACTACCGCGACCTGCACGAGTCCGGCTATCTGGCACTGACAGTGCCGCGTGAATTTGGCGGCTGGGGCGCTGATATCGTCGAGCTGGCTCTGGCTCAGGCCCGGTTGGCGCAGGGCTGTCCCTCAACTGCACTGGTCACGACGATGCATCTGTCCTTTGTGGGCAAGATCGCGGCTGGCAAAGCTGCTAATAGCCCGACCTTTGAACGTATCTGTCGCGCCATCGTCGAGAAGGGCGCGCTGATCAACAGTGCCGTCAGCGAACCCGCCACGGGCAGTCCCAGCCGGGGTGGACGTCCAACCACAACAGCCCGTCGCCAGGCCGATGGAAGCTGGCTCCTCAATGGGCGCAAAACTTACTCCACCGGCAGCGTGGTGATGCAATTTTTCCTGGTAGGCTGTAGCATCGAGGATGAGGCGCCCGCTGAGGCCGGACTGCCCCCGCTAAACGTCACGCGTGGCAGCGTGCTTGTGCCACGCGAGGCGCCGGGTGTGCACATTGAGGAGACCTGGAACGCGCTGGGCATGCGCCTGAGTGCCAGCCACGATGTGATCCTGGACAATGTGCACCTGGAGGCCGAGGCCCTGACCGACCTGCTGGACATCCCTCCCACAACCATGTCCATCTGGGGACTGCCGCTGGCTGCGCTCTACCTGGGCATCGCTCAGGGTGCGCGCAACGAGGCGGTGCGTTTCGCCAAAAAGCGGCGTCCCAACTCGCTCAATCAGTCCATTGCCAGCGTGCCGCACATTCAAGAGAAAGTCGCGCAGATGGACCTCGCGCTGTTGCAGAGCGAGGCCGTGCTTTTCGGATTGGCAGAGCAGGCGGTGCACGATCCCAGTAGCATTCCCGCCAGCCAGTTCGCCGCAGCCAAATACCTGACCACCAACCACGCCCTGGAAGTCACCGACCTCGCCATGCGCCTGGTCGGTGGGGCCGCGCTCTCGCTCAACCTGCCCCTGCAACGCTACTACCGCGACGTGCGCGCAGGCTTCAACAACCCGCCAATGGATGATGTCACCCTGGCTATGCTGAGCAAACAGGCGTTTGAGGAAGAGTAAGTGGATGATGAGGAC
>CAXUEY010000261.1:0-4518 GCA_964250225.1 uncultured Ktedonobacteraceae bacterium
ATCGCTTACAAGGACGCGATGGCATCGTTTGCTTTGTCTCTAACAATTCTTTTGTGGATCAAATTGCTTTTGATGGCATGCGCAAACATCTCTTGAAGAATTTCACACAGATTTATCACCTCGATTTGCATGGAAATGTACGTAAGAATCCTAAAATTTCTGGAACTACGCATAACGTTTTTGGCATACAGGTGGGCGTGGGCATTACGATTGCGGTATACTCAGCAAAACATACTGATCGAGCGTTCTACTATTATCGTGTACCGGAAGATTGGCGAAAAATAGACAAACTATCCTTTCTGACGCAGAAGAATGCTTTCAACGTCGAATGGATACAGATGCAGCCTGACTTGAAGCATACCTGGATAACTGAAGGGTTAAAATTAGAGTTCTCTACCTATTTTCCTATGGGGGCAAAAGAACTGAAAGGGAAGCAGCACATTGACCCCTCAACAATCTTCCGCTCATATTGTGGCGGCGTAAAAACAAACCGTGATGTCTGGGTATATGATTTTAAGCAATCAGAATTGGCGAATAAGGTACAAAATCTCATTGAAACCTATAATAGTGAAGTTAGCCGTTGGAGAAGAAGACTAAATAAAGCCGCCACTGTGGATGATTTTGTACTTTACGATGATACTCGTATCAAGTGGAGTGGTGATTTAAAAGCGTATTTAGCAAAAGGTAAAGAAGTAGACTACGCTGAGCAAAAGATTAGGCGTAGTTTGTATCGTCCTTTTACGAGAAAATATCTTTACTTTGATGGTTCTCTAAATAATAGCATCTATTTACAGCATATATTCTTCCCCACTACTGAGAGTCAGAAAGAGAATATTGAAATAGTTATTAGCGATGTTGGCCATCGGGCTTCTTTTAGCGTTTTAGCAACAAACTTCACTCCCGATTTACATTTACTTGCATCAGTAGACGCTTTCCAATGTTTCCCCTACTACACCTACGCCGAAGACGGCAGCAATCGGCGGGAGAACATCACCGATTGGGCGCTGGAGCAGTTTCGGGCGCGGTATGGCGCGGAGGTCAGCAAGTGGGATATCTTCCACTATGTCTACGCCCTGCTGCACCATCCGGGGTATCGCGAGCGCTACGCGGAGAACCTCAAGCGCGACCTGCCGCATCTTCCCCTCTTGCGGCGCGCTGAGGCGTTTCAGGCGGCGGTCAGACTGGGGCGCGTGTTGATGGAGCTGCACGTGAACTATGAGCAGCAGCAGGCGTATCCGCTGACGGCGCTTGAGGACGAGACGGTACCCTATGAGCGGCTGACGTATGTGGAGAAGATGAAGCTCACGCCTGACCGCACCGCCGTGGTTGTCAGCAAGGGGCTGACCCTGGCGGGCATTCCTGAGAGCTGCTGGCGCTATCGGCTGGGCAATCGTTCGGCGCTGGAGTGGGTCATCGACCAGTATCAGATCACGAAGGATGCGCGCAGCGGCATCACCAGCAACCCCAACCGCGTGGACGACCCGGAGTATATCGCGCGCCTGGTCAAGCAGGTCGTGACGGTCAGCGTGCAAACCGTCGCGCTGGTGGATGAGCTGGCGCAGCTGGTGACGGTGGAGGATTGGTTGGAGACGCCGTAAGCTGGTCTCGCGTTGGCACTCAGGCCAGAGTTGCGGTAGTTGGCGGCTCAACCATCAGACGCACCCATGAGAACTGGTCTTTGACGGAATTATAGAGACGTTCATCTGCGGTCCAGAACTCGCACTCTTCACGTTTGGCCAGAGCAAGATAGTGAGCGTCGTAGGTGGCTGGTAACTTGTGAATATGGGCTAATACCAGAGCGTCCATGCTGACCTCTGGATCGACTGGCCAATAAATATCTACGTCTATATCCAGGATAGCCAGGGCAGCTTTTTTTACATCTTCAAAAGTCATCTTGTTACGGAGCACCTGCTTCAATAAAATGTTTGTAACTTCATAGATGAAGAGTGCTGGCACAAGGATTACTCTCTTCTGCTTTTTCCACCCATCAAATAAGGCTATCGCTGTAGCCGAATCGTGTTCTGTAACTGCTAATTTAGCAGCTATATTTGCATCAACTACCACTATATTATCATTCATTATCGTAATCATCTCCCAGCAACTGGCGTAAACGCTCTTCCCGTATTTGTCTCAAATCTTCCACAGAGTTACCAAAGTATTCGTAATTATTGCGCCGAAAAAGTTCTTCTCGCAATTCTCGGAGCCTCTCAAGGCCATCTTGCGTAGAAGCATGGCCAGTCCTTGCAACCTCATCAATTTCGGGCACCATCTCATCCAGTAATTGTTCCAGGTACTGGCTGGCTGTGAGGCGCTTCCTGGACGCGACTGCTTTCACACGCTGATAGAGCCTGCGATTGATTTCAACCGACACGCGATCCTCTTGAGCAGATTGCTGGTAATTTTGCGTGGGTCTGGCCCTTTCAGGGGGATCGTCAAACTCACCTTTTCTTAAAGCCATATCTCACCTGTTCCTTTCCAACCTGAACCCCAAGTGCATTGAACATCTCTATTTTACACTATTCCCTACCACCTCTGTCAAATCAAGTGTATCTATGTATTTATGAGTCATTTTGAACATGAGGGGAAAAGATTTGGGGTCTCCTGCGTCTAGAAGCCCGCTTGCAACCACGTTTTGTTGGCCAGCGCGGTCTGCACCTTCTGGATATAATCGACTGCCCCCTGATCGTACCAACCGCCGCTAAACCAGCGGCCAATGCAGCCCCAGATATCGCCCGCGTGATAGCGTGCATAACCTGGCAGGGGGGTATCATTGTTCAAATAGGTCGTCCAGCCTTCATAGCAGGCGCGCATGATGCCATACATATATTCCGCGCTAAAGGCGGTGTCATCGCGAGCCATTGGCCAGGCACTTTTAAAATAAGTGTACTTGATCTGCAGGATGCCGTAGCTCTGGTAGCATCCCTGGCCATCCCATGTTCCCGGCGGGCATAACGTCTGGTCGGTGGTATGATCGCCAGTAGTGCTCTGTCGCCAGTACGACTCGACTACGGCCTGAGCGCGGACCAGGTCGGGATCAACGCCCCATTTGCAGGCTACCCACTGGAGAATCTCGTCGGTGGTGCCCATAAAATTGCCGCTGATCTGTTTGCGCAAGCCGTCCGCGAGCGGGCTCTGTCCCATGCTCGAATTCCAGGGGGTCAGCGCGGCAATCTGCTGGGCAGCAGGCACCGCCTGGTTCGCCTGCGCATTCTGGGGACGTGGCTCAAAAGAGGTGCGCCTGACGCTGGCCGCGCACTGAGCCTCGTTCGGCAGGGCTGCGCCGGGTGGGAAACTTGTTTGCGTGATCCCGCCCGGTGCGGCGGTAGCTGTCGGAATCGTTGTCGCAGTTGGACTCAACGTTGGAGCTGGTTGGGGAGTCAACACGAACGCTCTGCCCTGCCCGGTAGGAGTGGCAGTAGCTCCTGGAGGTAAGCTACTAGACTCAGCCGCGCCACATCCTGCCAGCACTATCAGAGCTACTAACACACAGGAGCAGACCAGCCATAGTGGGTGTGTACGTTGCCATCGCATTGATAGAAATTTGTCCATATGCTTGTACTTAACCAATCTGCAATCCTTCACAGGTGCATACTCTCAACAATTCCCACGCTTACGAAAAAGCTATCCTCATCATCTATGAGCCAATACTTATAGAGCAAGCTGAACCTTTGTGCGACACCCTCTCGCACAAGCAAAATTTCATCACTGTATACATCCATATTACTTTATTTTTCCATTTTTTACCAAAGCTGATAGGAAGATAATGCTATTACGCAACTGACACTTCGATGCAGCATCGAAGTGTCAGTTGATTGGCTGGTCGCGTTTTCATTGCCTTCGATGCTATCGAAGGTATCAAAGAGCGCGGCGGCCAGGGGGAACTTCCGTCTCAAAATTGAAGGGTGTGGGTCGCAGAGAAGGCTTGCTATATATGTATATATGACAGTACATCAATACTATTTAAGCAAGGGAACCCTCACAACTATTTTTAGATAATTTTGTATAGTGCGTCTATAAAAAATAGTTGGCCAGAACATCTTTAAGAATAGGTGGGTCAACATGGAACACAGATCGATCTTTTCCAGCGACTAACAGGAAGATTCACAACAGAGTATCTCTCTCAAATGAGCAAATTGAGTGCCCATTTTGCTCGTTGCGTGGGGATATGGAAAAAAGGAGTACATCATGGGGTATTACGATTACGGTGTTGAGCTGTCTAGTGCCAAACAGCAGCAGGTGAGACGCGACACAGGCCCACAGGATAGCGACCCGCCTGATCCAAAGGACGATGGGGCAAAATAGAATAGCGCTTACAGCCCACGCAAGCACACCGGCCACGCAAGCACAGGCCAGGCAAACACCGGCCAGGCAAATACCGGCCAGGCAAATACCGGCCACGCAAATACCGGCCACGCAAGCACACCGGCCACGCAAGCACAGGCCAGGCAAGCTGGCCTGCTACGCCTGGGAGGGCCAAAAAAAGAAACACAAGAGTGGCGGACCCGGAGAGAAAGGGTG
>CAXUEY010000262.1:0-4472 GCA_964250225.1 uncultured Ktedonobacteraceae bacterium
AGTCGAGCGGAGAAGCTACCCCTGCAACCCCCCCAAAGGGGCTAGCCGCCCCTTTGAACCCCGCTGGAGTCAGTCGAGCGAAAGGCTGCCCCTTAGAACTCCGCTGAAGTCAGCCGAGGGGCAAAATGGAAAATAGAGAAAGTACGGAATAGGGAAACGGTTGCTTTGTAGCTAACACGTATATAGTATAAAGAGAGGATAATCTGGCCTTCTATCATATTTGGGGAAGGCGCTGGTCTTCTTCTGAACTGCTGCGCTGATCGCGGATAACGGCTTGTGGCTGGTTGAGCAGAGCATCTTCGATACGCTGGCGATGCTTGGGTAGAGTGTTCATGGGTAAGTTGTCAGGCTGGAAAAAGCGGCACTCGCGCGATTCTGCAGTAGAGATGAGCTGGCCACCTGTAATCTGGCAGCGAAACGTCAATACCACCTCTTGCTTCTGAGGTTTCGAGTAAACACCCACCAGGCGCTCAACCTCGACCAGCAGTCCTGTCTCCTCAAGCACTTCACGGCACGTGGCCTCCTCTACCGTTTCGCCCAGTTCCATACCACCACCTGGTAGATTCCACCAATCGATATCACGACGCAGTGCCAGTAGTACGCGCCCTTGCTCAAAAATGAGCGCATAGACGCCAATACGAAAGTGCGCCAGGTGTGTTGGAGTAGTGTGGGCCTCACTCATAGTAAAACCTCCAACGAATCGTCAGTATACGCTTCTCCCCAAAGGTTCAATACTCCTGTAGTATACATCATGCCTGGTTAGCTTCGCTGAAGCAATGGAAGATTATGATCCTCAGGAGCTCTGTAAGCAGTCCGGGATTCTATGATCGCAAAAGCGAATGACCCAGGCAAAGTGATGCTGGGATATTGGCAACTTTCATTGCTTTGATTGAAAGGCTAGCTTTTCAAATGCCTGGGTGACGAACAAGCCGTGTCTCTCGCGCATCGTTTTTTCTGTGGCCGCATCGAGGCCCCATCCGGCAAGTTTAGAAGCTGGACGTAGAGCAGCACAGAGATCCCAATATGGGAGGTTTGTGAGATCGATACCTGTTATTGTTTGGTATTGCTCGGTGAAGTGCTGCATTGCGTTGCTTCCGAAGGCCCACAGCATCTCGAGTCTACAATTGGCAACATCCGCGAGTGGATCTCCTACCTGCGCATCCTCCCAGTCAATGACGGCAACAAGCTGCTCATCCTTCCACAATAAATTGCCTGGCCAGAAATCTCCGTGTAGCAACACCGGTGCATTGCGCCGGGGGAATGGCCAGGCTGCTTGCAATGCAGCGCGAATACGCCCTTCGTCCAATGATTCGTCGACATTTGCGGGCCGTTCTCTAAACATCTCAGCATAGATGTTTTCCTGTTGAGGTAGAAAGGACAAATCCAGCTCCGAGCTCTCTACCATGTGGATGCTGGATAGCTGCGTGGTGAGCTGAAGGATGAAATCGGGCATATAAGAGGGCGCGAATTCCGATGCTCCTTCGATGTACTCAATGACGATGTATGGTGTGGGAAAAATCTCGCCGGATTGATCAAAATAATAAGGCGTCGGTGTAGCTAATTCTACACAGTGCAAGAGGTGCAAGAGAGCGTATTCGTCTGCGGCTATATGCGAGTTATGTTTGAGATCGACATCCCCATATCGACGAATAACCATTTTCTGCGTTTGGTCACCAGACCGCTCAATCTCCAGCGCTGTTACCTGCGCTGAGACTCCCCCTTTCAACTCCCACGCGCGCAGCAGCTTGCCCTGAGGATCAATTTTCTGAACTACTTGTTCAAATTTTTTAACTTCTTTTTGCATAATAAGTTCCTCCTGCTACATCAACTTGCCAGGCCGCTAGCGGTATGCCTCTGCTTGTAGATTAAAATATGGTGAGATTCGACCAACCAAAATTCGTCAGATAGCGACGCAGCGCCAGATCGCGGTCTTGCAGATACAACTTTTTCGCCAGCGTCTGGAAACGGTTGATAAAAAAGTCGCTCAGGTTGAAGAGCTTGATCTCTTTCGTGTACGTATCAGTCGTCAGCAGTCGCGTAAAATAGTCCATCAGACGGCGCTCCGGTGATTGATAACGCATCTGGCGATAGCCCTTCCATGCATAGCGCGCGCTAAAGATAAATGCCGGTATCGGCATGACCAGCGAGATGACCGCAAGCCACCAGGCCAGGTGGAAGAGCAAATAGAGCAGGGAAGCCATCGTAATCAACGTCTGCCCTAGTCCAAACGTCTGTGCAATCATACTGGTCGGCTGATATGAGGACTGATTGGTGGCCTGGCGGATCTTATCATAGGACTCTGGATTTTCAAAAAAAGATAGAAAGCTCATCTATCGGGGCCCCAATCTCTGGCTTCCCTGTCCGGGTGATGCACTCTGGTAGGGAGCCAGAGGTCAAAGGCACGGCTGATCAGGCTTGCTCCTGCTCTGTCCTGGCCAGTACGACGGAGATGGTCATACCAGTGTTGATAGGAAGTGCAATTGAGCACAGAGCGGGATTGCTGCTCGCGTTCTGATTATACGCGCGAATCCCTGTATAGCGCGAGTTCGCGGCTTCCTGAACGCGCAGCCCGTTTCCCCCTCGGATGCAATTGTCGGCTACAACGATGCTGCCCGGGCGCGCGAGGCGGAGCGCCCATGCGAGGTACTGCGGATAGGCATCTTTATCGGCATCGATAAAAATCAAGTCGAATGGTCCATCTGCCGTCAGGAGAGGCAGCGTCTCAAGTGCGGGGCCAACGCGTACTTCAGCGCGATCATCCACCTGGGCCTGGCGAAACGACTCGCGCACCACTTCAGCATGGGTTGCATCGATTTCCAGTGTAATCAGTCGTCCATCTGCAGGCAAGGCTCGCGCCAACCAGATGCCGCTATACCCGGCCAGCGCGCCGATCTCCAGGATCTTGCGGGCCTGGCAGGCTCTGGTCAGAACCTGTAAGAGCTTGCCTTGCAGTGCGGAAATCTGAATGGGAGGCAAGCCGTGCTCTCTGGCCCTGACGAGCGTTTGCTGTAGCGCTTCGTCCTCGGACACAAATACTTGAACAATGGCCTCCTCCAGCTCACGAGCATCGACCTGAGAGTCATGCGTTCCTGTGCTCATCTGCTGAGGAGCGGAGTTGCGCGCGAGCAGATCACGGATCTCGTTCTTGCTGCGCTCAAGCGCCTGACGCAGCGACAAGAGGCTTTGCTGATCAGCCTGCTGCGTAAGTACGCGCATCCCTTTTTCCACTGTGCGTTGCAGGCTCTGGAGTTCCTCGTAGACAAACTCGGTCTCCAGCCGCGTGGCGGGAGGAGGCACAGGATGCCCATAGCGTTCCCAGAACGCCCGGGTGAAGTCTGCATGGGTTTGCAATTCTGTCTCTCCCTTCTCGGTCAGGCGGTAGACGCTCTTTTCATCCACCCGCTCCGCCAGAATCAGCCCCTGATCCTCTAAAAGTTGTAAGGTTGGATAAACGGTCCCCGGGCTGGGAACGTAGCGACCATAGGTCTGTTCTTCCAGCCATTTGCTAATCTCATAGCCGTGTTTGGGACCAGAACGCAGGGCATCGAGTAGCAGGTAGCGCAGCATGCCACGCTCGACCCGTTCCCGGCGCTGACCACTCCGTTGTCCATCTTCGTCTTCATAACGCCAGGACGTGTGATGGTGCGGCCCTTCGCTGTGTGCTCCGCGTCTCCCACGCTCCGCGTGCTCCGACTCCTCGTGGCGCTGTCCTTTTCCGCGCCTCCTACGTTCCCCATGCTCCAACTCTTCGTGATGATGATGGTCCTCTCTCATAGAAATCTTTCCTTTTCTTTACAAAAAAGATATATCTTTACCTTTTTCAAAGCTATATCTTTTTGTAAAGATTGTCAAGCCTTGTGCCAGCAAATGATTTCTGACCAACCTTTACCTGGCAACGGGGTAACTTGTCCGGTTTTATATGTTTTTTTACCTAAAAACTCTCTGCAAAAAAGAAGAATACTTGTAATGAGGGTTTAGTTTACACGAAAAAATTGTACGGGCAAGGAGGATGCTATAATGAGCGTTTGGATGGCTCTACTAGTCGCACCGAGAGTACCACTGGCAATGACCAGGGAGCAGTTTAGCGCGCTGATATATGACCTGGTAGATCAGGATCTTGTGACAGCATCATGCGCTATCCTTGGCAAAGCCGTTTCTGTCGAGAGTCCGCTGCATATGGGGAACGTGGCAGCTTTCTTCACAGGAGAGAAGCAAGACAATATCGAGGTATATTATAAGGGTGAGGATAGCATATCGCTCTTAAAGACACTACGCGAGGTGCCCTATGGACAATCGGACCTCTGTGTCTGGTTTCATGGCTTCAACTGGGAGAATCCAGCCATACGAGAGAGCTTCCAGCAGCAAGGCTATGCGAATGCTGATGTGGTGCTGTATGCCCTCGCCGAACCGTGCACTCTACAGTGTTACGATCTCTTTCAGGGTGAAATTGGGGAGGAGCATACCATACAATG
>CAXUEY010000263.1:0-4465 GCA_964250225.1 uncultured Ktedonobacteraceae bacterium
CGTCCACGGTCCCCACACCCCCCCCCCGAACTTCTTATGCGGCAGTGCTCTTCTCTGGCATCTCAAAGATTCTTCGCGCAGAACAGCATGGGAGGAGATGATATGACAAAGCCATATAGCTTTGCCCCGGAGCGTATCGCGTATTTTGAGGCTGCTGGCTGGCGTGCCTACTATGATCGCAAGTGGCTCAAATTGCTTTATCTGATCGTGATGCTCTGCCAGGAACAATTTCGTATCCCCTTTCCGGTTTCTTTGCTCGCTGCCTACTATACAACTCGTGCCTCAATTGCCTGGGTTCCCATCGATCACGATCTCGCCAGGGTGCGCCTCTACCTGGAGAAATTTTATCGTCTGGTGCATCGCTACGCTCATTTGCCGTTCGATCCTGTCAAGGTTTCTGAACAAGAGCTGCGTTATTTTGCTGTGCATCGCCGTCTAGTTGATACCGATGATAAGCAGGAACTGGTAGAGACCCTGGTGGCTCTGCATAGCGCCATTTTTAGTCTTACCCTGGAGCAAGTTCGCGAATCGGCGGAGCTGCGTGTCCAGGCTGCTGCTACTGTTGATCGCATTACTCATGGGCAATCTCTCGACGTGGAGGCTGACTGGATGAAGTTGCAGGAGTATCTGCGTCAGTGCTATGCATCAATCCAGCGCCAGTTATCAATTTGAACAGTGTGCAGAAACGCTTGCAACAATTTCAGGCTGCCTGTCTATAGCATTTGATGGAGCAGACCCTCTACCATCGAACGTTGCGGGTCTTCGCCGACTGTATGAGCGGCAATACTCGGAATATCGGCCTCGCCGATGCCAACATCGTGCAGATGCCGGGGGAGGCCAAGCTCTTTGATCAATGCATCTACAGCATCTGCAACAGCGTGTGTGGCCTGCACGGGATCATCTGCGTCGATGGAGAGCTGTAGTACGCGAGCAAGCGGCGCGAGTTGTGTGGCGTGTTCAGCAGCCAGCGCGTGTATAACTGTTGGCAGTGTGATGCATGAAGTAATGCCATGAGGCACGTTGTAAGTTGCTCCCATACGCTTGCCCAGGTTATGGCTGAGACCAAATTGGGCGTTGGCGCCACCAAACAAACTCATCCAGGCAGCAAGCTGCAGTTCGGTTCTCACGTCCAGGTCTTCCGGCTGGGTCTGAGTGCGAGGGAGATAGATAAAGAGTTTGCGTGCCGCTTCCAGGGCAAGAACATCGTTGATAGGATGTACACCTGGTGCATAGAGGGTTTCCACCGCATGATCAAGAGCACGAATCCCTGTCGAGAGCCAGAGCCGCATGGGGGTGGCACGTGTCAGGGCCGCGTCGAGGATGACACAGCGTGGAGCTATACGCGTATCCGTAAAGCCGGTCTTGGCATTCGTAGATTCGTCGGTGACGCCTGCCACATGCGCGAATTCGGCTGCCGACAACGTGGTGGAGAGGGCAATATGGGGCAAAGCAGTGTTCCGCTCTTGGAGAAGAGCATGGGCGATTGCCTTGGATGCGTCAATAGGGCTACCTCCACCTACACTTACCAGGGTATCAACCTTAAGAGATCGTGCCAGGTCAGTTGCCTGTGCTATACCGCCTTTGGGCGCGTGCTGACGAATCTGACTGAACGTGCCGATATGGAGCGGCCCTAATACATTGATCACTTGCTGAATGACATCGGTTTGGGTTGCCAGACTATGGCCCGTAATCACCAGTACTCTCTGACCTCCAAGACGCCTGACTTCATCTGCGAGGTGCTGGACGCTGCCAGCGCCAAACAGAACGTGCTCTAGTTGAAGAAAGGTGTAGTCTCCCTTGATATGCTGCATGTACTTCTTTGCCCTTTCATAATGCTGTGAGAACGACCCCTAGAAAGGGAATTGTTGCTACTATTACGTTAGATGTAGTGCAAAATATATTTTCTCATATGCATGATACATCCCTTTTTCCCAGAAGGTGGATGCCCTAGCGAGAGAAGAAGGCGTGAAATTCATCGAGAAACTGATCAATGAAAAGCCTTTCTTTGCTGTCCAGCGCATAATGGGGAGATCGGCAATAGGGCGTGCGAAGAATGCCTCGCCGCGCCAGAACGACTTTTTCAACCTGGATAATCAACTCGACTTGCTGCATCCAATACCCGATATAGGGGAGCAGACGGGTATGAAGGTGCTTCATGCCTTCCACGTCTCCTGTCTGGAAACGGCGATAGAGATCAACATAGATTTCCGTGAACGAGCATCCAGGCTGAATGCCAGCGGCACCTCGCTCCAGCGCGTCAGGCATCTGTACCCCGGCGTAGCCAATGAACGCGGGCAAGTGGCCCTGCGATGCTTCATCTAAGGCAGTAATAAAACGTCCAGGGGGTTGCGTTTCGACTTTGATAGCGCAGAGGTAGGGATACCGCTCGGCGAGACGCGCGAATGTGGAGGTGCTGATGCGTATATTCGTTTGCGCGGGTGAATATTGGATGAGAACGGGGATCGTGACTGCCGCGAGCACCCGTTCAATATGAGTCACAATCGCCTCCTCGGTTGGACCCAAGAAGAAGGGCGGAAAAATCGTCAGCGCATCTGCGCCATCCTCCTGGGCCTGGCGGGCGCGGAGGACTGCGACCTCCCAGCTATGATGGGTGATGGAGATAATTCCGGCGAAATGGGCATGCGTGCGGGTTTGAGCCAGGAACAACGCGCTCAGCGTTTCGCGTTCCGCGTCGGTGAGTTTATAGAACTCTGAAGCCAGGCCAAAGAGCATGGCGCCGCTTGCACCCGTTTGGCAGAGATGGGCGACGAGCGACTGAAAACTCTCTGTGTCGAGTGCGCCATCCTCTGTAAACGGGACAGCAAGGATGGGAAGAATGCCTTGAAGTTGTTTCATGTTTGTGTTTCCTCTTGTGTCTGGAACAAATCCTGTGTTTGCGAGGCGCCACCTCTTTCCACACATCGTTTTTTTTCTTCATCTCACCCGTTTACCCATCCTGCATCAGTGCTGAACGTCCACCATCAACGAGCAAAGTTGTGCCCGCGATAAAGCCGCCCAGGGGACTGGCAAGGAACGCGCAGAGTGCCCCAATTTCTTCGATCGTGCCAATGCGACCCACTGGATGGAGGCTCTCGACGCGCGCACGCTCGGCTGCGGGATCGGCGAAGGAAGCAAACCAGGTATCGTTGCCTGGTGTATCAACGAAGCCAGGCGCAATACCAACACTGCGAATCTGCGGTCCCCATTCGATGGTTAAGGATTGGACAAGGGCGACAAGTCCTGCCTTCGCCACATTGTACGGAAAGCAACCCGGTATGGTCGCATAGGCGTGATTCGAGCTGATGATACAGATCACTGCGGCCTGGCTTTGCAAGAGAAACGGGCGAGCCTCTCGTGCCAGCCGCCAATGGGCTGCAAGATCCAGGGTAAGACATTCCTGCCAGTCAGACTCAGTACTCGTCGCTGTCCCGGTGAAAATATTACGACCAGCGTTTGAAACCAGGATATCAACGCCGCCCAGCGCCTCCGCTGCCCAGGCGACCCAGCGCGCTGGTGCGCTGGGATCGAGCAAATCCGCCCGTTCATACCAGGCGCGGCGGCCCTCTTGTTCCACCGCACTGAGAAAGTGTTGCGCACCTTCGTGTTCGCGTGGACTGCGGCCACATCCAGCGACATCACACCCGGCTTGCGCCAGCACGCGCGCGATACCCACGCCAATGCCACTTGTCACGCCCGTCACCAGGGCGCGTTTGCCTGTGAGATCAATAGGTAACATGGGATCAGATCCACCTTTTCTTGACTCGCCAGCGCATAGTGAGAACAGCGAGTCACTGATTAGACATAAAAGCCCGTGCGTGGTTGACGAACACCCGGATGAGCTTCCAGGACTTCCTCAACCAGATCAACACCCAGACCTGGACGCTCAGAAAGCTGGAGCTGTCCCTCCTGGACATCAAGCGGGGTGTCGATCACCTCATCGCGCCAGGAGACATCCGTGAACATATATTCCAGGCGATAGAAATTTGGGATGGCAGCACAGACATGTGCGCTGGCCAGCGTGCTTAGAGGACCATTCGGGTTGTGTGGCGCTATCAGGACATTGTACACCTCGGCCATCGTCGCGATACGTTTCATTTCGGAGGGACCACCACAACGGGTAATATCGGGCATAATCACATCACAGAGGTGTTGTTCCAGGATCGGGCGAAAGCCCGCGCGGGTATAATGGCGCTCTCCGACACAGATCGGCACTGATGGATCGATGCGGCGGCGCAACGCAGCCAATGCATCGACGTTCTCTGGTCCAACCGGTTCCTCATACCAGGCGACTTGCAGCGGCGCGAGTCGTTGCGCCATCGCGATGGCGGTGGGTCCATTCAACATCGCGTGTGTCTCAATGATCATCTTCATGTCCGGTCCCACCGCTTCACGCACCGCGCGCGTCACCCTGTACGCCAGTTCCTGTTGCTCCTCGGAAAGTTCCAGATTCATCGCGATGTCGCTC
>CAXUEY010000264.1:0-4376 GCA_964250225.1 uncultured Ktedonobacteraceae bacterium
CTTGATTGCATGATACAGCGGCATCTCAACGGCGTCAAGAGCGAAAGAAGAACGGATGTGCCGGGTTGGGATCTCCCCAACCCGGCACATTTTCTGCGCGTTTTGCCTATGAACCAAAGATCCAGCCACCATTGACGTGCAGGACCTCTCCCGTCACGAACGAAGCCTCTGGAGACGCCAGATAGCGTATGGCCATCGCGATGTCGTCAGCGCGGCCAGGCCGTCCAACGGGAGTTTCCGCCACAATACCGCTGACCCGTTCTTCGGACCACTGGCCCGTGAATTCTGTGCTGGCAATAAAACCGGGTGCAATTGCATTGACGGTGATGCCCTGAGGACTCAATTCACGCGCAAAGCCATGCATCAGGCCGATGACGCCAGCTTTTGCCGCCGCATACGCCGTCGAACCCGCCCGACTCCCGCCGGTATACGCGGCAATCGAGCTAATATACACGATGCGCCCGCCTGGTCGCGGCATATGTGGGGCCACCGCTACAGTCATCAGGAAGCTACCTTTGAGATTGGTATCTAGCACAGCATCCCAGGCCTTTTCAGCCTCTTCAAGTGGCATATCGGTTGTTGCCCCCAGCACAAAACCCGCGTTGTTCACAAGTACATCGATCTGCCCAAAACGCTCAACAATGGCGGCCACGACTTCTGCGACCTGCTCTCTCTGGCTGATATCAGCACGATACCAGGCGACATCCGCTCCTAATGCTTGCGCGGCTGTTTGTATTTTGGATTCCGTGCGCCCAATAATCACCACCTGCTCATCCGCGGCAGCAAACATGGCAGCCGCAGCTTGCCCGATCCCACTGCCACCACCGGTAATCACTATTACACGACGCGAATTTTTTGACATTGCTCTTTCAGCCTTTCTAAATCTCCGTTGTCTATAAAAGACAACATACCATATTTTGGCACTTTGCACCGCTTTCTAATATGTCCTTCTATCAAAATGTTAGAACACAATAGAGTATTTCTTGCCTTCTCCCTCATCCACGCGCTATACTACTCTTGTATCATTGAAACAAATAAATCCATACATATGTTCAAAAGAAAGGGAATACCTATGCCACAACGCTCGCGTGTCGCCTTGAAAGTACACAATCTTGCGGCCAGCCAGGCTTTTTTTGTTGAGCGCCTGGGCTGGACGCTCGCCGACGAGCAGTCCGGCGCAGATATGGCTGTGGTCCTCGATCCCGACGATCATAACCCTCTTTTGCTGGCTGGCCCGACGGTGGGGAATGTGAGCAGCCAGTTAGATGAGCCGCGCATCGTCTTTAAACCAGGCGATACACTCCCTTTCGCGGAAAAAGATCTGGACGCGCGCCAGGCAGATCTTACCGCGCGCGGCCTGACCGATCTCCACCAGGAGCAGACAGAGGAGGGGGACCGCAAACTGACGATCACTGATCCCAGTGGCTATAAGCTCGTCTATACCCAACGTCAGCAGCGTACTCCCGCGGAGACACTTGCGCTCTATGCCAGGGGTGGTGAGGATGTGGAGGCAGCACTGGCTGGACTGAGCGAGGCCGGCTTCGATCTCACACGCGGGCCTGGGGAATGGTCGATCCGCCAGATCGTCCATCACCTTGCCGAAAGCGAATCACTGATCCTGCTGACTCTGAAATCCGCGCTAGCACAATCTGGTAGCACCTATATTCGTAATCCCTACGACCAGGCTCAATGGGCTGAGGAGTTGGCCTACGAGAAGTGCGCCATTGAACCATCCCTCGCGCTTATCAAAGCCTCGCGCCAGCACCTCGCGCATCTTATGCAGCATATCCCTGATTACAGCGAGCGCTATGTGTTCCTGAAATTCGCGAGCCAGGAGGACGAAGGCAGTAAGCTGGTGGTAGGAGACCTTCTGGATGGGATGAACAGGCATCTGGCGGAGCACTGTGCCGAGATCCGCGAGACGCGCCGCGTGCATGATCGCTAAAGTGATGCCGATGCAGGGTATGCAGCTACCCCTGCATATCTCTATCTGTCACTATCCTGTCGCCTATCAGCAAATCGCCTGCTCAATGGGAACAGCTTTTGGCGGACCTGTTAGAGCTTAACCAGGCTCAGCACCATAAAAAACGGGAAATCGTAGCCCACAGGGATCAGGTTATCAGGCTGGCGCGTGAAGGCTCCTTCGGGGGTGGGAATATCGACCAGGCGCTGCAACTGGAAACCGGCGGTGAGACTGGCGTCCAGGTATTGCTCCAGCGTGCGATGGTAGAAGTGGACCTTGACCCCTCGTTCCGCCATGCCTCGATAAGAATGGGCTTTGCCGGTGTCGAAGTAATCGGTGATATGGCTGCGCACAACAAATGAGTAGGGGTTGTTCATCGAGAAGACCAGGCGGCCTCCAGGCTTGACCAGCGTGCCCAGCGTGTTCAGGAAGCTTCGATGATCGGGGACGTCGTTCATGACAAGATGGCTGGCAATCAGATCGAAACGCCCCTCCAGAGCTGGCTGAGGTGTGCAGAGGTCGGCCACCTGATAGCTAATCTGACTTGCCGGGTCTTTGGCGCGTCCGATCTGTACGAGGTTGGCGGCGATATCGATGGCAGTGACGCTCGCGCCGGGCCGGGCCAGGATGCGTGCCAGATAGCCCTCGCCACAGCCCGCGTCGAGCACGTTCAGCCCGCTGACATCGCCGATCACCTCCAGCAAACGCGGCATCACCGGGTCGCGCTCGATCCCGGCCTCTTCGCGTTGCGTCACCATCTCGGCGTAGTTCGCGGCAAAATCATCGTAGAAGTTGGTTTTGGACTGTGTCATGAGCCTATCTCCTCTCTGATTACGACCTCGATCTCTGAGCAGCGCGCATCTGCGCTTTCGCCGCCTCTACCTGCCGATCCTTCGGGGTTGCGGCAGATTCAAGCGAGTCGAGCAGCCGGGCTGAGATCAAGGCGATTTCATCGACTGCCGCGGTGAAAGCGGCCTCGTTCACCCTGGAGGGTTTGTTAAAGCCACTGATCTTCCTGACGAATTGCAGCGAGGCCGCGTGAATCTCTTCCTCCGTAGCTGGCGGTTCAAAGTTAAACAGCGTCCGAATGTTTCGACACATCTCGCATCACCTCATTTCAACTATCTAGCTCAGCCTCAATAGACTGGTTGATTATTACCACTTGTGATCTCTTCTTGCCGCTATTCTTTTTGTCTCGCATACACCTGGTTGCAAAGATGGCTTGCCGTTTCCTCAACACTTGCGTATTTTTGCGAGAGAGACGTAGGCGCCCTGCATGCTACAGACGCCTGCATCTCGTTATTCTTGCTCTATAACTTTTTCGATAGAATGACGCCCGTATTCAGTCCTATCGTATGCAGGCCGCCGAAAAAACGAGCATGCTCCATCTTCGCGCAATGATCCTGCACAAATTGTAGTCCAGCGTCGATAGCGCGGCGTCCAATTTCGTCGTTGCGGATGCCCAGTTGCAGCCAGAGCACCGGCGCGCCAATGGCGATGGCCTCTTGCAGCACCGGTTCCAGCGCGTCGGGCTTGCGGAAGACATCGACGATCTCGATCTGCTCCCCGGCCTCGCGCGCCTCGGTCAGTGAAGCGTAGACGCGTTCGCCCAGCACAGTTTGTCCGGCGTAACGCGGGTTGACCAGCGTGATTTTGTAGCCCTCGGCCTGCAAGTAGACGGCGACGAAATAGCTGGGCCGATAGGGGTCCGCCGAGAAGCCGACAATGGCGATATGCTTATAGGTGCGCAGGAGCTTTAAACGCCCATACATATCGGGCATGTTTAATGCCTGCTCAGCTTCAGCTTTTTCGGTGTGTTCTGGTTTGTTGCTCATGTTATGCCTCTCGTGTCATCTGGTGGGTGCCGGAAGCCGCGATACTCGTGGCGTTGGCTGCTTTGTGCAGCGCCTGGTCGAGATCCCACAGGATATCCTCGATGTTCTCCAAACCGATGGAGAGCCGGATCAGATCGGGTGTAACGCCGCCTGCCAGCATATCGGCCTCGGAAAGCTGCTGGTGCGTGGTGCTGGCGGGATGGATCAGCAGGCTGCGTGTGTCGCCGACGTTGGCGAGGTGCGCGAAGAGGCGCACGGCATTGATGACCGCCTTGCCAGCCTCGTAGCCGCCGCGCACGCCAAAGGCGAAGATCGAGCCTGCCCCGCGTGGCAGATAGCGCTGCGCCAGTTCATGCGAGGGATCGTCGGGCAGGCCGGGATAGCGCACCCAACTGACCGCTGGATGCTCACTCAGGAAGCGCGCCACCTGCATGGCGTTCTGGCAATGGCGATCCATGCGCAGGCTCAGCGTCTCCAGACCTTGCAGGAGCAGAAACGAATTGAACGGGCTGAGGCAACTTCCCGTATCGCGCAAGGTCTCCACACGCGCCTTCATCACAAAGGCGAAATCCCCGAAG
>CAXUEY010000265.1:0-1126 GCA_964250225.1 uncultured Ktedonobacteraceae bacterium
CACCCGCAACAGCGACAGTGGCCCCAACCGCGACCGCGAGTTCGACAAGCGCGAGCGCCAATGCGAATATCGCGCGCCACGCGAAAATACTTGCCCAACAGGATCAGGGCGTGGTTTATCCGCCAAATACGCCGCCAAACCAGGATGCGAATACGCAGCCAGCCGCCGCGAGTGGATTGAGTGGCAACTTGAAACTCTACCTGGTGTTCTTCGATCTCCTGCTGGCGTTGGGATTGGGTCTGCTAGCTCAAACGCTGCTCAAACGCTACCGCGGCAATGTCCAGGTCGCAAGCCTGCTCAGCGGCAACCTGCAAGAGAAGCTGCGCGCCAGTTTCCCACAGGCAGCCGCGATCTTCCAGCCCCTTGCCGCTAGCAACGTTGGGCGCATTACTGAGGATCTGACCTGGTTCACCCCCTCAACTGGCGCGCTGACCGCGAGCAACGCGGCCTTCCCAACCTACGCGTCAGACGCCTTCTTCTCCCTGGACACGTTGGTGCCCATGCAGGCACAGGGAGCTGCCTATGCCCAGCGCACACCCTATACTGGTCAGTTGTTGTTCAATACGCCGTTAGAGAGCTATGCAGAGCACACGTCTTATACGGGGCAACTGCCGTTCAATAACCCACTGGAGAACTCACCCTACACCGGGCAATTGTCGTTCAATACGCCTGTAGAGGGCTATCCACGGGTCGGACATCTGCCGGGTCTGGGTCTGCCCAGCCATCCGGTACAGCAGGCGGGCACAGTCGCGCCAAACTCGCTGCATCGCACGCGCCTGCTCTCTTCGCGTTCCGTGGCCAGTTCGTTCTCGCCGTTGATCGAGGACATCATCACCGAAAAGCTCGTCGTGGTGGGCCAGCCCTCTTCGTTTGCCACAAGCCGCCAGCAAGAACCGCAGCTTGTTGGAGTGGGCCAGTTCTCCTCGTTTGCCACGAGTCGGCAGCAGGAACCAGAACTGGTGGGTGCCGGCGCTGGTGGTGGACGCTCAAATGGGCTGCTGAGCCGCTATCGGGAGATGCAGACGGTGGGTGGGGAACAACGAAATTTCTAATGCAAGACGAAGACGCGCGGGCGCGGGGACCACGCGGTTGCCACGCCCGCCCGGGGTGTGCTTTAAAAATTTGG
>CAXUEY010000265.1:1136-4299 GCA_964250225.1 uncultured Ktedonobacteraceae bacterium
GGGGGTGGGTGGGAAGTGGTTTGATGCTGGGCGCTGGCGTCTTCTGCTTTCAATATTGCGGCCGTTCGCGTAGATCAGCGGCAATCTGCGCGCAACTGGTCAAGCGTGGGCAGCCAGCCACGCTAAAATGCTGGCCAGGGCTGCTTGATCCAGGCGCGTATTGGGACCATTGTAGCTCTCTGCTATCTCGGCTGGCACCAGTTCTAACCGCGGGCGCAGTTCTTGAGATATATCCGTCGGAAAACAGATCTATGCTGTGTATCTCTCCATTCAGTCTTTCCCCTTTTTCTGCCCATGAGAGAGGGGAACTGAAGACGTTCCTGTTCTTAATCCAACTCGACTACTGGCAGGCCGTGTACGCCGAGAATGGTGGAGATTTCGCTGCCGTGATGGATGTCATGTTCAAGCACATCCCAGATGATCCGCTGGAGCGAAACTGCGGGCCTCACTTCTCCAGAAAGAGCCGCCGCATCCAACCACATCTGGGCGAATGGCTGGAGCGCAGGCTCTACTAGTTTCGCGTGCCGCACACGTTCCGCCTGATCCAGAGGCGGGCAGACCTCAAAAAGATCAGCGGGGGTCAAGTGGCCCCGGCCTACAGGCGCGGGGCTTGTCCCTCACTCCAAAGAGTGGAGACCATAGGCCGCTTGACAGGCGACCCACCAGCCAGGGATCTACCGAGGCTGGCAAGATAAACGAGGTGTTTATCCCGAATAGTATACGCCGCATTGAGGTCTGCATTGATGCAATAGCCACAGGCGCGGCAGAGGAACAGGCTTTGAGACCGACGATTATTGCGCGCGAGATGCCCACAGCGACTACATTGCTGAGACGTGTGCCGGGGGTCCACTTTGACCACCTGCATGCCACGCGCCTCGGCTTTATAATCCAGAAAGCTCCACAATTGGGCGTAGCTCCAGGAGTGCATCTTGCGCATGTCAGAGCCACGGCGACGGCTGACATGGGTGCGTATACCCGACAGATTTTCCAGCACGATGATACTACCAGGGCTGGTGTGCTGCACGATGCGCTTGGAGAGCACATGGTCATAATCTTTTCTCTGCCGAAACAGTTGGCCTGAAAGCTTTTTCAGGTGCCTTTTGGCAGATTGGGTGCCCTTTTTTTGCAGTTTGCGACGCAGGCGGAAGAGGCGGCGTTCTTGCTCTTTCCAGTGGGGATCGCCCAGGAAATCCCGTGTGGAGGTGACGGCAGGCCGATTGATGCCCAGGTCCACCCCAATGACTTCTTCGCTGGGGGTAAAGACGGGAGATGGCTGCGAGACCACAATATGCAGGAAATAGCGCCGCTGCCGCAAGCAGAGGTCCGCCGCACACACCCTCCACCCGATGTACTGCCGCGCGTGTTTGGGAACCGTGAAACGCATTTCCTGCCGCCCGGACACGCTGGCAAGGCTACAGGTCAGGCTCTCCCACTTCACCCAATACGAACGCGCATCGTAGCGGATGGGGCACATGCCGAGTGGGGGCAACGGACCGGCCGGAACGTCGGTGGTTCTTTCCCTTGTTTCTGGGCTTTGGCGACCAGTGTGGGAAAACGAGCGGCGTGTTTCTGCTGCCAGCTCAGCGCGGATGTGACGGCTTCAGTCGCCTTGACACGGGCCGTGCAGACCAGTTGGGCAGGCAGATCGGGGTACTGCGCGCGCAAAGGATAGTAGGTCTGCTTGTGCAACTCGATGCCGTCTTTGCAGGTCGTCTCAAAGCCGAGATGGGCCACCGCGTTAAAGCAGGCGGTATGCTCTGCCAACGTGCGTTGCAGGAGACAGGCTTGTTCTTTGGTCGGTTCGAGTTGGACGACAATGGTTCTCTCCATGCACAAAGGATCTCATATATACCTGAATGTGTCAACTCTCTTCAAACGAGAGGAGGATGGCAAGAAAGAGCGCCTGCGGGCGCGTGGCAATTCCTCCCCGGTCTAAAGACGCGAGGTTTCCTGGCCACATCTCTATGATCCTGTCAAGGCTGGGTTGGCGAACTGACGAATACGATCCCAAATAGCACATTTATGGTAGAGTATATTTTCCATTCGATAGATATGAGACATCAGTACTCACATCGACGGATGTTGCCAGACATTTCCCGGCAGATGTTATACTTGAGCAAGGACTTCCATCACCGCGAAGCTGAGTATAAAAGAGAGGATAGGGATGTCGGCAGCAAACACAACGGGCGCGATTGTCGTCTGCACTGACCTGACCAAGACTTACGAGAGCGGCACGACTGCGTTGCGGGAACTGACCCTGACCATTGAGCAGGGAATGAGCTTCGGGCTGCTGGGCGAGAATGGCGCGGGTAAATCGACCCTCGTGCGTCTGCTGATGGGCTTTATCTTGCCCTCGCGCGGCGAACTCAGCGTGCTGGGCGAGCGCAGGGTCAGTCGCGCCCACGCGCGCATTGGATACCTGCATGAGCGGCCCTATGTCGAATTGCGCTTCACAGGCAGAGCATATCTGCGCTACATGGCCCAGCTTTCGGGTCTGTGGGGCAAACAGGCCACCCGGCGCATTAACGAGGTGCTGGCTCAGGTGGAGTTGAGCAGAGCCGTCGATGAGAAACTGGCCACCTATTCCAAAGGCATGCTTCAGCGACTGTGCATTGCCCAGGCGCTACTGACCAACCCCGAATTTCTCATTCTGGACGAGCCGACGGGCGGCCTTGATCCCTATAGCCAGTGGCAGGTACGCCAGATTATTGCCGAACTGCGCAAACAGGGCAGGACGCTACTGATCTGCTCGCATTATCTGGCCGAGGTCGAGTCGCTGTGTGATACTGTGGGCATCCTACAACACGGCCAGTTGATCCAGCACGGCGCGGTGAAAGACCTGATCCGTACCCAGGACGCCGTTGAGATCCTGCTGCGCGACGACCAGAATGCCAGCGAGGTTGTTGCGCGCCTGGCCATTACCCAACACACCCTGGAGAGTGAACACAACTTGCTCAAGGTCACAGCAGCGGCGCAACAAGAGGTGCTGGCAGCGCTGGTACAGGCGGGGGTACCCATCCACTCCCTTAACCCGCTGACGCGCACGTTGGAAGAGGTCTATATCTCAGCCACGCGACCAGAAGAAAATGGCAAAGTCGTGGGTGTTTTTTTTTTTTAATTTATTTATATAGAAAAAAAAAAAACACTATTTTTTGTGTGGGAT
>CAXUEY010000266.1:0-4287 GCA_964250225.1 uncultured Ktedonobacteraceae bacterium
TTAGGCCAGCGGCGCGCCCGGCGCGCGGGCCCCCCCTTCTACCCTTCTCTACCGAGTCTTTGTCTTTCTTCAGGCGACTAATTCAGCCATTCCCCGGGAGCATTGCTGCGGATGCGCACGCCTCCTTCGTGATTCTTGATGACTTTCGCATCGTCGGCCATGCGCTGGCGCAGTTGGGACATCGACATGCGGTGCCAGTACGCGGCTGGGAAGAGGCCGATGGCCAGGGCAAGCGTGGCGCCGAGCTCAGCACGATTAATAGGGAGGTGAGCTGGCAGGCTGAATGGTACCTGAGTGAGGATACGTAGACGTAGCAGCAGCACAAAGACAAAGAGCACTAGCTCGATCAGACTGGCGGCACTAAAAGAGAGCACTTCAATCACGCGCCTTTTACGAAAGAAGATGGCAAAGGCGGCGTTCAAAAGAAAAAGAAAGGCCGTGCCGAGCAGCGTGACGGTGATTAACACGCTGGTTAGCGCGTCGTTATCAAGCAACGAATGAGGGGCAGATATCATGGCCACGACAGGCGCGGCGAAAAGAAGTGTTGTCAATGATGCCTCCACCAGATAGGCCCACAAAGGGCGAAATACATGCAAAAACTAGGTGTACGTTAAAAGTAAGTGAGAGAAAGCGACTTCAGCGCCAGTCAGGTTGACCAGCATACCAACGCTCCCGCTAGTGAAGGAGCTATCGTTCCATATTCCCACCTGTGTTCCATTTACCATAAATGTGAAACTTTTGCCAGCGTCTATGACTTTTAGCGTATTCACATGGGCTGGACCACTGCCTTGCTGGAACTCTGTGCCAACGTTTTTGCTCCAGAGCAGCGTCCAGGGGTGAGCGCCATCTTTGCGATTGTCATATTTCCAGAACTGGTACTGGCCACCAGGTTTATTTACAACCTCAAAGGCATAGAACGTCTCTATTTGTGCCCCGCTGCTTTTCTGATTTGTCATATCCAGCAGCAGGCCGAATTGATTATTGGGGGATGAGAGATCGCCCTGCACCTGCTCCATCGTCAGACTATAGGCGAAGGGAGCACTGAGCATTTTGTTGGGCAGCAGCGCGGGTGCGCCGTTGATTTTATCCATGTTACTGATCAGATAAGCACCATTCTGGAAAGCATAATGGAAAGATCCCTGGGTTCCGACAGGCCAATTATGAATATTTTGGCTTAGATCATCGGAGAGAATGAGATTAGCATTCGCTGTGGCTTTGCTAGAGGCCGTAGCGCGCTCGTGAGGGTTGGGCGCTGTTTGGGTCTGGCGAGACGGCGCTTGCTGGAGCAACCAGAAGGCGCCCGACCCGACAGCAATAAGCAGCGCGAGCAGGACGAGTCCGACGACCTGCACGCGTCTCTTGCCGCGTTTGCCAGCGGACTTTGGCTTGTTCTCTGGTTGAACAGGCAGGAAGCCTGTGGAGAATTTGCCGGGCTGACCCTCAACGGGAATCTGGACAATTTTGAGTGGCTCCGAAAGGGTGAGCCTTCTGGTCGCTTCATCGGCATTGGGGAAAGCATCGTGTCCCGTGCCCGCTTGCGGCGAGCGGAGTGCGGAAAGTTTCAATTCCTCGGTTCTCTCGTGCTGTTTGAGGAGATTCTCTCCAGTGAATTGTCCGCTCTGCATGGGCTGGTCAGCGAGTATGCCTGTTCTGCGGGTAGGAGGCTCGTCGAGGGACAGTTGCTTGCTTGGCGTGCGCGCAGATGGAGCATTGAGCGCTGCCTGTCCCTGATCTGGCATGGCAGATGTGTCCAGGGAGCTGGTCTGCAGATTCTCCAGGCGCAACAGGTCGGGGCGCCTGAAGCCTTTGTCAGGGTGTGCTGGTCGTTCTGCTGGCGCGGGAGCGGTAGCGTTGGCATCTGGCTGTGTGAATGTCGTAGTTGTTGATGCGGCAGCGAGCGAGCGCCATTTGGGGTCGAACAGGCCGCCATTGCGTGGAACCGCAATGCGTGAGGCCGTGATACCAGCAGGAAGCGTGCTCAGCGCCTCCTGAGCCGTTTTTGGGACAGCTTCATTGATGAGGGCCAGTCGAAACGCTTCGGCCAGTTCTTGCGCGCGTGAGAAGCGCTCAGCCGGGGTTTTGGCCATAGCGCGTAGAATAACCTGTGCAGCAGCCTGGGGCAGGTCGGTACGCAGTGAGGCGGGCGCGGGTGGAGCAGCTCTGACGTGTTGCATCGCCACTTCGACGAGCGAGGTGCTCTGAAAGGGTGTTCTGCCGGTGACCATGTGGTAGAGTACAACTCCCAATGAATAGAGATCGGCGCGCTCGTCAGCGGGCTTGCTGAGTACATATTCGGGCGCGATAGCATTGAGCATACCGGGAGCGGCCCGACGCACACGCGCAAAATTTTTTTCGGTGGTCAGTCCAGCCAGGCCGAAATCAGTGATGAGCAGGCGTCCATCGGGTGCGAGCAGAATGTTTTCCGGTTTGAGATCGCGGTGCAGGACGCCGTGGGCGTGCGCATAGTCCAGCGCGGAGGACAGTTGTTCCAGGTAGAGCTGGATCTGGGCGAAAGGGAGCGGGCCGGAGCGCGCGAGCAACTGCTGGAGACTCTCGCCAGCGATATAGGGCATTACCAGGTAGAGGAGGCCTGATTGTTGGCCATAGTCAAGCACGCCGAGGATATGTTCGTGATCGAGGAAGGCGCTCTGGGCGATAATTTGTGCCAGGCGTTTCTGAAATTCGTCGTGATCGGCCTGCTCCAACGGCGAGGCCGGGAAAAAGACTTTCACAGCTATTTGGCGTTGAGGTTGAGAGGCCAGATAGACGGCGCCCATGCTTCCCTGACCCAACAGGCGTTGTAACACGCCCTGCCCCACTTCCATCCCAATCAATGCTTCAGGACTCATGAGATTATTTCCTTTTCTCGTGCTTCTTTATCGGCCCGCGCATCCGTCCAGTTGTGGACTGAACCGATGCGCCGGGCATGCCTCTGGGAAACTCCCTGGCGCGAGCCGTGGGGAGCGGCCACAAAGGCAGTATCTATGACCGCTATGAAACAGTATCTTAAAAATGCTAGTATTTGCTAGCATCTCTCGTTTAGACGGCCAGTGGAGACGAAGGAACCGGTATCCTTCCTACATTTCTCCCCCAGGCGGCAAGGGACAACTGCTGCCCCCCTATCTCCTGCCCAGGTCGAGCCTGGGAGTCAGAGAATGCGTGTGGGAATGCATCGGGAAATGCTTTACGCAGCGTGTTATACGCGCCGTTAATGTCTGCGTGAATGCGCCTGCCACTCTTTGCCCGATACAGCCCACGCTCCTCCCGCTTGCCTGAAAAGCGCGGCGTTTCGGTCCGCGCGGGATTGTAGGTGGGAATAGCATCACAGTCCAGGAAGGAGGCTTTGCTGGTATAGCTCTCTTCGCGCACAATCACGCGAATACCGACCAGCTTCGCCTTGTACTCAAGCATTTGGATAAAGCGGCTGTGAGGAATCTGCACAAAGGACTGATTATTACGCCGCCCCAGGTTCACTTCCTGCTTCCATTGCCGATTTAACCCGATCACCAGCGTCCCGATGCCCTCTGCTACCAACAGATCAATCATCCGACGGCTTGCCGTGTGCAAATAGTGGTTGACCCGGCGCGTGCGCTTCGTCGTGAGCTGCTCTAACTGATGCGAGGTTTTGCTGTGGTGCTTGGCGAGTCTCTCTTGCTGGTGGGCGCGTTGCTGATTGTAGTAGTGATTGAAGTCTTTGAGGGGGCGACCATTGATGAGCCTGGGAACAAAGCCCGCTTTGGTGCTGATCAGCACAGCAAGCTGATCGACTCCCAGATCAATTGCCGCGATCACCCTCGGATCGACGTTGGTTTGCTGTTCTTTCACTGTGTAGACCACCTCAATGACGTAGCACGCTCCTCGCGGGACAATTCTGACCTGATCGATCTGGTCCCAGGTCCGTTTCGTCTCGATCTCGATGCCCAGTCCCGATGGGATCAGCTTGCCCGTCTTTTTGAAGACACGTTTGCCCAGAGCTTGCTTGTCATAGATAAGCAGGAACCGCCCTTTTTCCTTGTCTTTGTAGCCAGGAAAACGGGGACAACCCAGAAACTTTGCAGGCGTTTCCCGGTAGGCTTTCAGTTCTCCGAAGAAGGCCATCCAGTTTTTGTGCAGTTGGATCAGGATGGAGTTGGAGACTTTCGCGGGCAGCGCCCGGTAGGCCTCATGGTGCTTTAAGCGATGGAAGATCTCCACATACGGCAGATACTTCTCCTCATGGAGAAAGGACTGGCGAATCTGGGAGAGTGCCTGATTGTACAGGTTTTTCGCCGCAAACGCTGCCTGATC
>CAXUEY010000267.1:0-4213 GCA_964250225.1 uncultured Ktedonobacteraceae bacterium
GGGGGTGAGGTGTAGAGATGTGGAAACGTTTCAGAAGAGCGCTGCTCTCGCCCAGCGAACGGACCAGCGGGCTTGCCCCACTGGTCCGTCAGGCGTAGCAGGCCAGACAAGCTGGCCTGTGGTGAACAATTTGGTGCGCACCATCCTCTCTGGTCCAGGTGGGAAACAAGCCTGGACTGTGATACAATTGCACTACCCATAAAAACAGTCGTTTAGAAGGTATTCAGTAGCATTATGTCAATGTATACACAACCTGCGCGCGTATTGCAGCAACTCATTCGTTTTAACACAACCAATCCACCAGGCAACGAGCTGGCCTGTATTCAGTATATTCAGAGCGTGCTGGATGAGGTAGGCATCGCTTCGACGATTGTGGCGAAAGACCCACAGCGGCCCAACCTGATCGCGCGCGTGCGGGGGCGTGGAGACGCGGCCCCTCTGCTGTTGCAGGGACACGTGGATGTAGTGACGACGGCGCACCAGGATTGGCAATATCCGCCATTTGAGGGTGTCGAGGCAGAGGGCTTTATCTGGGGACGCGGCGCGTTGGATATGAAGGGCGGCGTGGCCATGATGCTCTCAGCCCTCGCCCGCGCTCAAGCTGAGGGAACGGAGTTGCCAGGCGATGTGATCCTGGCTGTGCTGAGCGATGAAGAAGTGGGGGGCGAGTACGGCGCACGCTACCTGGCAGAGAACCACGCGCATCTATTCGAGGGTGTGCGCTACGCCCTGGGCGAGGTCGGCGGCTTTACCATGCACCTGGGGGGCAAGCGCTTCTACCCCATTCAGGTCTTAGAGAAACAGTGCAGTACTATCCAGGCCACTCTGCGCGGTCCCGGTGGTCACGCGTCTATTCCTCTGCGCGGCGGCGCGATGGCCAGGCTCGGCAGAATGCTACAGCAGCTCGATAGCCAGCGCCTGCCCGTGCACATCGTGCCGGTGGTCGAATTGATGATTAAGGGTCTCGCTGAGGCCCTGCCAGAGCCACTGAACGCACTACTCATGCAGTTGCTCAACGCGGAGCAGACCAATAACGTTCTGGAGATGCTAGGAAGCGTGGGGGAAATGCTGGATGCGCTGCTGCACAACACAGTCAACGCGACCATCGTCCAGGGCGGCGAGCAGTTCAACGTCATCCCCAGTCAGGTAGTGGTGAAAATGGATGGACGCCTGCTGCCAGGCTTTACCCCAGAGGAAATGTTGGTCGAGCTGCGGACGGTCATTGGTGATGAAGCTAAGTTGGAGATCACGTATTTTGATCCAGGGCAGGCCGAGGTCGATCTAGGCATGTACGACACCCTGGCCCAGATCTTGCGCGAAAGCGACCCCGATGGCGTGCCGATCCCCTATATGATGCCCGCCGTCACCGATGGGCGCCACTTTGCGCGCCTGGGCATCCAGACCTATGGTTTTATACCAGTGCAACTGCCAGAGGCTTTCAACTTTATGGAGACCATCCACGCGGCAAACGAGCGTATCCCGGTGGCCGCCTTGCACAAAGGCGCAGAGGCTATCTATCAGGCTCTGCTCCGTCTGGGTAAAGCCTGAGCGGACGGTTTACTCGCTTTTTTCTACGGGACAATTGTGTTGCTTCGACACTCTAATGTTTATTTGGTGGTGTGCTGAGGTTCAATCGCAGAGATCCTTCAAAAGCCCCCTGGCCCTGGCTGATTAAGGGCGCTTCTTCCAGGCGTAGAACGCGCTCACCGAGACTCAGAGCATCTGGGACAGTTAGCACAGCGCGATCACAAGCGTCTCATATTTTGTATCGCTAATTCCATTTCTACTTACAGAAAGCGCGGTCAGGGAAGAGACCCGCCATTCGGCATCCTGCAAGCGTGTTATTGGATAGGTGGATGCTACAGCAACCACTGGTATTCCGGCTGCGTGCGCTGCCTGAATCCCTGGAGGAGCATCTTCTATCACGAGACAATGTTTCGGCTCTACACCGAGCCGGGCCGCCGCCTGGAGGTAGCCTTCGGGATGCGGTTTCCCCAGCTTTACCTCGTCAGCAGATATCAGAATTGGAGGTATGGGCAGAGCAGCCCTCTGTAAACGTGCTCGCGCGATGCCCTGAGAGCCAGAGGTGACTATTGCCCATTGGTCAGGAGGGAGCAGCGAAAGTAGATGCGCGGCACCGTCGATTGCCACTACTCCACTTGGATCGCTAGCCTGTGTTTCATCTAGCCTCTGGGCTTCTGCTATAGCAGGAAGGGTAGGCGCAACCTCTTGAATCGTTTCTAGCGTACGGCGACCATGGATCTTTGCAAGGACGGTGTCAACATCCAGGTCATGCTGCTTTGCCCATTGCCGCCAATGTCTCTCAACTGAAATGCCAGAGTCAACTAACACCCCATCCAGATCAAAGAGTATTGCCTTACATATAATGTTTTTCACGAATCGTACCTCCATGTTAGAAAAAAGTACATTATCAAATGCTGAAAAGCAGTTAGTCTCAGATCAACTGCGTTCTGTGTATTCTGGTCTATCAGCCTGGGCACGTTGTGACGAAGTATTTGTCCTTAAAGCAAGGAGGCCAATCACGATACCCGCCACAATAACGCTACCAAGAGCGATGCGTAATC
Source organism: uncultured Ktedonobacteraceae bacterium (assembly GCA_964250225.1). GTDB lineage: Bacteria > Chloroflexota > Ktedonobacteria > Ktedonobacterales > Ktedonobacteraceae > Paraktedonobacter. The sequence continues at coordinate 2,586 of CAXUEY010000267.1, forward strand.
CTGCAACCTCTGCAATTCCACCAACCAGCGATGGCCCGACTAGCAGGCCACAGTATCCGAAAATGGCAATTATCGAACTTATCTCTCCAGCTTTTTCAGGAGCGACATTCCCACCAAGTGAGAAGGTTACGGGGCCGATGACAGAAATTGCCAGGCCCACGAGAAGAAAACCCGCCAGGATTATGAGCGGCAGTGTAGTGGCGAGAGCCAGGGCCATGCCTCCTGCTGCAAGAACGCCTGCGCATACCAGGGTACTCTTTTGCCCAACACGAGCAATTACAGTCGCTGCACATATGCGACCCATCATCATAGCCGTGTTGAAACTCACAACGCCAATGGCACCGAGCAAAGATGAAAGCCCAAGTGAAGAACGTAGATAGATTGCTGAGAAGTATGAGAGCGTACCTTCCGAAAAAGAGGCGAGTGTCGAGATAAAAGTCAGCAGGAGGATGGACAGTGTGAGTAACGAGGCAATATGTCGCCAGCGCCATTGCTGCCGAAGCGTCCGTTTTCGATTTGCAAGGTTCTGTTCACGCCAGATGAAAAAGAGGAGTCCCCCCAGGAGAAGGGCTACCGCGATATAAAGACTTCTGAAGGAAATGCCGAATGAAGTGAGAATACCGGAGAACAAGGCTCCGATAACCACTCCTCCACTAAAGGAAGCATGCATAAACGTTAGAATGCGGCGTCCACTGCGTTGTTCATAGTGTATCGCGGCTGCGTTGATACTGATATCGTATACGCCGCTTCCTGCATAAAACACAACTAAAATTGGCAGCAAGAGAATATACGTCGGAACAATTGCAAGCAGACAAAACATAATACTCATCGTGCTGATAGCACCAATGAGTGTTGTACGGAGTCCCCAACGATCTACAATTTGTCCACCAATAAACATTACAGGTAAAGATGTTGTCAGGCCAAAAGAGATCGCGATTCCAAGTGAACCCGAAGAGAAGTGTAGACTATGCTCAAGATCGGTGAGGAGCGTTTGCCAGACTCCAAACAGCATGCCAAAGATACCAAATGATACGAGTAATAGGGAGAGTAATGATGCTTCTTTTTCTTTGGCCTGTACGCTCTGTCGTGTCTCTATATTCATTTTCTGATCCTTTCAGGAAGAGTACCCTGTTTCCTCATATCAAAACATATTTAACATCATATAACATATGCTACACGCATGTAAGTGCTACTGAAAGATACATATTATATTTTATAATATGTAAAATGTACAGAGCACTATCACATCACCATATACTCCTTTATGTATATGAGTTATTTTGATGGCGGAAACAGGATGCTTGTCACAAACCTTGCGAGATCCCTGGTAGTGTAGGACGCTCTCCCAGTGCTTCCCGGAGGCCTATGATACCCTCAATCAACGAGACGCGAGGCTTATATCCTAGTGCTTGCAGCTTTGAGATATCAGCAACTTGCCGATAGGAATCTGCCGTTGTGGACGTGTCATTGTCCACGGTAGCTTTTCGCTCGGTAACCGAACTGATCATATCTATCAGTTGCTGCATGGATACTTCCTGGCCTGAGCCTACATTGAAAATCTCCCCTATATTTCCTTTCTCTGCCAGCAGCAAGAGCCCCTTGATCACATCATGAATATGGATGTAATC
>CAXUEY010000268.1:0-3905 GCA_964250225.1 uncultured Ktedonobacteraceae bacterium
CCCTCAGGGATTTGTAAGATCCCTGTATGATCCGTGTCAACGTTTTGGGAGAGAAGTGGCAAAATGACCTGCCCTTCCCTCCACGCTTGCGAGTTCTTGCACTAGAAAGATGCTCATACGTATGTTCACAAAAATGCCACCAACAAATGAGAGATCCAGAGAAAAAATAATCGCGCCTGCAAGCAGTGCGACCCAACCAACACGCGCACGCGGCGCGTCTGGTCACGCGCACAAAGCGGGGCTGCTCGCCATCTTATGTGGCAGCCTGGCTATCATTCTCCTTCTCCATGTGGCGATGAGCCATATCGCCGGGACGCCGCCGACAGCCACGACCTGCGCCAACCTGCTGGGTTCGGTGGATTATACACAGGCAGTCGGTTTTCGGCCCGCGAACCAGCAAATGGCAGCCATCCAGATGGTCAATGATCTGACCGGGGGTCAGCCTGCCGCGCTGGTCCAGGTCACGACGCACAATCCGCAAAACACCCTGGATGTGTATATCTTTGGCTGTTCCCTTGTGTACCAGCAACCCCACCTGCTCAAGCTCTTCTCCCAGCAGGGACTCGCCCAGGGGAATCTCGAAATGACGCCTGCCCATACTCTGATTACCTCGTCCCTGGACAGCAGCCTGCCGCCCAACGATATCCCATTCTTACAGCCACTTCAACAAAATATCTACCATGAATATACCTGGCGCGCCGACCACTTTGTGCAGGTGCTCTTCCCCGGCTTCTATCCCGTTGCCAGCAGGGTCGAGGCCCAGGCGCTTCAGCAGAACTTCAACAATGGGCAGCAGTTGCCCTGGCACGACCCGCTGGCAACGGCGCAACAGATGGCAAAGGATCTCCTGCACTGGTCCAGCACGCCCGCGGCCCATCTGGTCTCCCAGACCAACGGCACCGCTCAGGTAGAACTCACCTCGCGCAATCCCCACCTGACCCTTGAGGTCACGCTCCAGCAGCTCATCCAGCCGGGCAGCAATGGGCTCTGGTTTGTCACAGATGCGCGCACCAGAGGCATGCTGCTCACACGCGCAGGCAGCACCAGCGAAGCGTTTCCGCCAACCACAAGCTCGCCGATCCACTTCAGCGGAACCAGCGCCCTCATCGACGGCCACACCAGCGCCACGCTCTTCGACCACACACTGACACCCGTATCCCAGGCCACCAACGTCCCTGTGAGCGTTCGACCCAACAGCACCTATTCCGGCACGCTCACCTACTCCGGCCTACTACGCGGTCAGCAAGGTGTGATCCTGATCGAATCATTGCCCCAGACGAAAAATCAGGGCAAAGAACCGGGCCAGTTGGTGCTGACGAGCGTGATTTTTGCGTATTATCAAATCCGTTGCCTCCGTCTTGGGTGTAACGGCGCACGCAAGGGGCGCCGCTACACCCAGGAGGGAGGCAACGGATACTCTCTTATCTTTGCTCTAACCAGCGTCTGAAGAGCGGTACCGCTAGACTATATGTCTCATCCGAGGCATATGCCACCAGATCGCGATTGAGCAGGTGTTGCATGGTGCGGCGCGCGACTTTCTCATCCAGACCCGTGTGCTGCGCTAGCCATTGCAGGTCAGCCTGTGGCACAGCCAGCAGCGCCTCCAGGCAAGTTTGTTGCGGCTCATCCGAGCTTCGCCAGAGGTGGGTAAAGTGGCCAGCCCAATCGCTCAAGACTTTCTCACCAGCTCGTGTGACATCGCTGGGAGTCGCCTGCTCGCGCCGCTCCACGTTCAAGAGTGTGATCAGCGCCGAGCACAGGGCCTGGAGCAAGAAGGGATGGCAACCGGTCTCAGCAACGATCAGATCCACAACTTCACAGGGAAAAATATCCTCGCCGGGATACGCAGGCGTTGGTTTGAGAATCAGGTGACGCGCCTCGTCGGGCTTGAGGAAAGAGACGCACAACTTCTGCACATTGATGAAATAGCCGTTCCAATCGATGCTGTCCCGCGTACCCATCTCGTCGAAAGACTTCACGCCGCTAAACAACAGGGCCACGCGTGGGTGAAACTGGATCACGCTGCGCATCCAGTTCAGTAAGGGGCGCACTTCCATATGCTTCGCTTGCTCGACCTCCTCCAGGATCTCAAACTCGTCAAAGGTCAGCAGCAATGTGCGTTGCTCGCGTTCGAGCACCTCTTCCACTTGTCCTAGCCAGCGCTCAAAGGCATGGTAGAGTCTGGCGCCGCGTCGCCTCTCGCCGGGAAAAGCAACATGCCCCTTCACAGGCATGCCCCTGGCCTCCATAGCGCGCTGGATGCCATCTGCCAGCCCATTGAGAAACGTATCTGTGCTGGCGTAAAGGCCCGGCTGTTGCAAGTTGTAGAAGGCGGAGATATAGGACGAACCCAGTACACATCATAGATGTGTCCAGTGACAAGCAATCCCACCACTGTCAGAGTACCCAGAATGAGAATAATGGCACACGCAGCAAGCATACGTCCCCAGGGAAAAGATCTATGCTGCACGCCCTTGTTCTGGGTCTGCGCTGGCCTGGCAGCTTCCTGCTGTTGTTGTTGCACGTCACTACTCCTACGATCTGCATACAGTTGCCAACTATGGTGGTGCCGTGATTATACCATCAGCGAGAGAATTGCGCTACTGGAAATCCGTAGTACACCTCTCACCTCCAATGCCCAGTGCTTACCGCTCCAACCCCTCGCGTGTAGCGCCGGCCCTCGCGTCCGGCGTCCGTCATTGTGTGTCCTCCCCCTCTCGCGTTCACCGCACAAACATGGTACAATGCGATGCATGAGTGAACTAACCAACCAGATTGAACGCCTGCAAGGGCGCGTCCATGAAACTATGGTGCGTCTTTGACCTGGCTAGCAAAAAAAGTCAGATCGATACATTAGAGGCTGAGAGCATGGCCGAGGACTTCTGGTCCGATAACCGCAAGGCTCAGGCTCATATGCAGCTCATGACCGCTCTACGCGATGAGGTCACCACCTGGGAAGGTCTCGCCGCCCAGCTCGACGACCTGCTCAGCCTGGCCGAACTGCTAGAGGAGCAGCCGGACGCCGAGATGCACGCCGAGGTCGCGCAATCCCTGGCAAAATGCGAGCAAACGGTCGAGAAGCTGCAATTCGCGCTGATGCTCAGCGGCGAGCACGACGAGAAAAACGCGCTTATCAGCATTCACGCCGGTAGCGGAGGTGTCGACGCTGCGGACTGGGCCGAGATGCTCCTGCGCATGTATCTGCGCTGGGCTGAGGACCATAAGTTTCGCACGGAGATCTACGACTATAACGAGGGTGAAGAGGCGGGCGTGAAAAGCGTGACCGTCGAGATCACCGGGCGCTACGCCTATGGCTATCTGCGTTCGGAGATCGGCACGCACCGCCTGATTCGCCTCTCACCCTTCGATGCCGCGCACCGCCGCCACACCTCGTTCGCCAAAGTCGAGGTCATGCCCGATATCGAGGATACCATCGAGATCAACATACGGCCCGACGATCTCGAAATCGACACCTATCGCGCAACCGGCGCGGGCGGCCAGCATGTCAACAAAACCGACTCGGCGGTACGTATGCGTCACATTCCCAGTGGCCTCGTCGTCACTTGCCAGAACGAACGCTCGCAGATCCAGAACCGCGAGGTCGCCTTAAAGTTGCTCAAAGCGCGTCTCTACGAACTCGAAGTCAAGAAACGCGCCGAAGAACACGCCCGACTGAAAGGCGAATTTGTGCAGGCCGACTTCGGCGCGCAGATCCGCACTGTCACCGTCCATCCCTACAATATCGTCAAGGACCATCGCACCAACTTCGAGACCAGCGATACCGAAGGCTACCTCAACGGTGATGTGGACCCGCTGATCCACTCTTACCTGCAAGCACAGGCAGGCGGCGTGGCCTCTGGGGTTTAATTGTTCAGTGCTCTCTCAAGCGGCGGTTGTCGCTTGAG
>CAXUEY010000269.1:0-1920 GCA_964250225.1 uncultured Ktedonobacteraceae bacterium
TGTTTCACGTGAAACACTTTTCGGGGTTACCCTATGGAGATTTATGGGTGAGATTGAGCATACTGGCATTGCGCAACTGCTTGTAGCTGGTAGAGATGTTATGATATTGAAGGAAACCCATCCTATCGTGTTTAGCAAGGAGAGATTTTTCATGGATGCACAAACGCTTGAAGAGACGGAACTGGCATATATAAGGCAGAGCTTCATTCATCATGGGCGTTTTAGCTTGGGGCGCGCGGATGGACCGAATGCTGCCCCACTCTACGCGTGGCTGGCGTTGCAGGCGGCTGAAGATCAGGAAATTTTGCGGCTCGTGTTGCACGCGAATACGCGGCCCCAACGTCCGCATATGCTGTTTGCGGCGGTGCAGTATCTCTTATTTAGCGGCGTTCAGGACGAGCTAGCCGAATTTTATCCCAACCTTACGGCGAATCCACGACCACGCGAGGAGGCGTATCCTTGCTTTCGCGCCTTTTGCTTACGGCACGCGGGGGAGATTGAGCGGCTGGTGACCACCTATGGCGTACAAACCAACGAAGTAGGACGTTGCGCGGACCTGTTGCTCGCGTTTGATAGAGTCGCGCAGCGGGGAAATGGTAAACCGCTGGCCATGCTGGAACTGGGTCCGAGCGCGGGTCTGAATATGCTCTGGGACCGCTATGGCTATGCTTATGGAACGGCGGGTTATGTTGGGGAGCGCGCATCTCCCGTGCAGCTCCACTGTGAACTGCGCGGTGAGATCGTGCCAGCACTACCACAAGCCATCCCGACAGTGGGCTGGCGCATGGGTATCGACCTGAACCCGCTGGATGTGCATAATCCAGAGACTGCGCGCTGGCTGCGAGCACTGATCTGGCCTGAGCACCATGACCGAGCGCAGCTCATCGAGGCTGCCCTGGCAATGGCCCAACAGCAACATTTGCCTATTATCGCTGGCGATGCGGTTGAGCGTTTGCCAGAGGTATTGGCGCAGGTGCCCGCTGAAATGACGCTGTGTATCTACCATAGTTACGCGCTCAACCAGACGCCGGATCTGGTGCGCGAGAGCATCTTCGCCCAGATTGCCGACTTCGCCCGGACGCGGGAGTTATTTCGCGTCTGCGAGGAGTGGTACGCGAAAGTTCCCCAGGCGGAACTGGAATTCTTCTGGTACCACGACGGCGCCATAGAGCACGAGAAACTGGCTGAGTGCGAGAGTCATGGGCGCTGGCTCAAGTTTGCCGCTTCCGCAAAATAACGTCACCTCTTTCACAGGGTCCAGGGAGTGTTTCACGTGAAACACTCCCTGGACCCTGCTCTCGTTTCATTGTTGGGTTAATGTTTCACGTGAAACACTTGCTGAGCTATGTAGTTTCCCACTCGCGCAACAGACGCGGGGTTCTGTGCATCATCTTAGCAAAGCCCTGGTTGCCTGAGGCGGGTTGCAGCCACGCGATGAGGACCATGTGCCAGATCTCGCGTAGCGCGACGAACGCGGGAATACTGGCGCGGTCCGCTTCAGCTATAGGCTGACGTTCGGTATAGCCTTTGAGAAAGGCCTGCCAGAGCGTGTCGCCGGGGTCCATCTGATAAAATCCCTCACTCCAGCGCATGATAGCCAGGTCGTAGGCTCGCCAGCCTGGCGCGCAACAATCAAAGTCGAAGAAAGTGACGGTCTGGTCGGCGCTAATATGGCCATTCAACATGTGGCAATCTCCATGACAGATGCCCCAGGTTAGCCCTTGCGTGGCGAAAGATTGGATCTGGGCACAGAGACGTTCGGCCAGGTCGCACAGATAGCTCCAATCGGCTGAGGAACCGGTATAGAGTGGCTGGATCACCTGGAGTGAGTGATCGATGAGATACGCGAGGTCCAGGGCACCACGTGTGTGGGTGCTCGTGAAAGGGTCGCTGGCGTTGTGCAGTTCGGCCAGAGCGCGG
>CAXUEY010000269.1:2020-3840 GCA_964250225.1 uncultured Ktedonobacteraceae bacterium
GCGCGGGCCTTCGGGCGCCTGAAGCGTGCAGACAGCGTGACCATCTGCCTGAGCCACAGGCAGCGAGACCAGTATGCCCTGGCGACCAAGCTGGATCAACACATCAAGCTCATAGAGAATATCCGCCAGGGTGCGCCAGCCGGTCTGATACACCCTCAAGATGTACTTTTCTGTGGGAATCTGTACAAGGTAGGTATCATTGACCCCGCGTGCCAGAAACACGCATGTGGCCTGAGCGCCGAGACCGTAACGGGGCAGAATCTCTGAGCAGAGAGCAGTAGTAGAGGGAATGGAATGGGTTACCGGAAAAGGGATCGTGATAGACACATCGTCCAGAGCAGGATGGGATACGTGAGACATCGTTGTTCTCCTTATCATCTTAGGTAGCTCAACTGTCACATATTATTATGCTCTGGCAGCAAAGGTTTGTGAGATCGATCAGGCGCTCACTAGCAAATAGCACGTGACAGGCTTTTTGACGTTGAAGGTAGGCATGAATGTCTTGTGCATAGGCACCTCCTCTGGACGATTCTTGTCGCGTCGCCCACACGCACATACTACTGGTTCACAAAGTATCTCTGGTTGTTGAGTATAGCATAAGGGATGGACATTTTTCAACTTCCTTAGCTGAGGGAATGTTTCACGTGAAACATTCCCTCAGCCATTTTGTACATGTTCTATTACTAACGATAGAAGTCTGTCCATTCATACGGAAAAGCAGCCAAAAACACTTCCTGGCCCGTTTCTAGCAAACCGAGCTGACATCATATGGTTTGGTTTGCTCTCTCCTTTGGCAGGCTGTCGCCGGGTAAACCTCGACACGGATGAATTTCATAGATAAAAATGCCAGCTTTGACGCCAGGGTCCTCGTCCATGATGGCTTTGACTTCCTCGACAGAGGCGTTGAAGATACCGATGCCTGCTAATTCACTGCCACCCCCCACCGGGCAAACGATTGAGAGAATTCCTTGAAGACGCAGGGCATGATTGCGGCGTCCGTGTTCCCAGATGATCTTATCGGCACCCTCCTGGTTGCGAGCCTCTCCAAACTTCAGGAGAAGCAGGCTATAATTCCTGGTGCGAGCGCGCATCTGTAACATATATTCATCAGTAATGGTAGGTGCAGGTTGATTTTCCAACATGCTTTATCCCTCTTCTTTCTGGTTGTTCTACTGCGTTATTCTTTGTGTTACTTGCCAAAACGGTTGAGGCCACCTTCTGGGGAAGCTGCTCACATTTCAGGGCATTTACCAATAAACAAACGAACGAGGCAGAGTATAGAGCAGCCTCATGCCAGCTTCGTTGAAAAGGCGGATCTGGCGCTCCTGTTCTTTGCGAGCTGCGAAAACGACGCGGGTGAAGGCCCATTCAGTTTTGAACCAGGTGAGGAGCTGGTGGAGCAGGCGCGTGTCCAGGTTATCGGCCAGACGGCTCTGGCGCACCCAGAAAGTCACCCAGGCCTCGTGAGCGCCAACCGAAGCTAATTGTTGCGCGCTGCCACCAGCCCGCTTGAGAACCGGCGTCAGGGGATTGAGATAGATGCAGCCCAGGCACTCGGTCTCGCCTGAGTTCATGACGGTGAAGGTGAAGGCGGTACGCTCAAGATGCTCGCGTTCGTGGCGCACAAGATCGGCGAGGTTCTCTTCCAGGGTAAATCCCTCGCGGGGCCACTCACCATCATTGCGCAACCACAGTTCGGCGCGGCTGGAGATGACGGCATCGTAGTCCAGTTCCACATCGGTAGCGCGTAACGGACGCACCAGGAATTCAGCGGTTTTGAGGGTTTCAGGGACGCGAGTGTTTTCTGGATAGAACATATA
>CAXUEY010000270.1:0-3767 GCA_964250225.1 uncultured Ktedonobacteraceae bacterium
TGAGGTGTCGTGCGTCACAACCATGCCAGCGGGGATAGTTGCTGGCAAAAGCAGGTCGTAGGCGACACCCAGCGTTTCCATAGCCTCGCGGTAGAAGTGGTAAACGCTCATGCGTGGTCCCGCCACATGCACAATCCCATTGTAGCTGGACAGGGCCAGGGCAGCGATGGCTGTGGCGACCTGCTGCACCTGCATGGGACTTTTAAACATATCGCTAAAGGCGCTCACAGTTTTGCCTGCCAGCAGATCCGCTCGTACTCGCGCCAGCCGTCGATCCAGGTTCGATTCGGTGTATCCATACAGATAGCTGGGGCGCGCAATGCAATAATTGGCGCAGTTAGCCTGTACACATGTCTCAAAGGCGTGCAGATTGTGTCCATATGCTGTCAGCGGTGTGGGTAGGTCAGTCTCGGCGTACAGGCCCTGCTGCCCACCAAAAATCCCGTCACTGGAGACATAGACTAGGCGACGGGCGCTGGCCGCCTGTACAAACCGCTCGACCCTCTGTTGATACACGCCCATCTCGCTCTCGTGGCTCGCGGCTGCTCCAACCACGCTAGCCGCAGCCACGCTGGCCGCCATGAGCACGATGTCGATGCGCTGCTCATCCAGGAGCGGCTGAAGATCATCGTGCCAGAAATCGTAGGGCCGCGAACCAGGCACTCGCGCCTGTGTACAGTGCGTGGGGAGCACACGTGCCTGGCCTTGCAGCGCGCTATACAGGCAACGACCAAGATAGCCGCTGGCGCCGAGTAGCAGGACACGTGGCTGTTGCTGTGGATACGCCATTATTCATCTTTCTGCGTATTTTGCTTGCTCGTTGTATTAATGTTCGCTGCGCGCCTGATCGCTGAGCGTCGCCTGCGGCCGACTAAGAACCAGTATATCAGCCCGAAGAACAGCAAAACCAGGATAATTGGGAAGAGCTGTGCGGGGTTCAAAGCGCCTCCATTGCCGGGATAGGCGTAGATACCGCGTGAGGCGACGAACAGTTGCCCATTATTATCGCTGCCCTGCACCAGACTATTGATAGGCTGGTCGGTTGGCAACCCTGAAGCAAACTGGCTCCAGTTCTGACCATTGTCCTTGCTGAATAGCACGCCGAGATTGGTGGCAATATAGACGACATTTGCCTGAGTTACATCGACCAGCACAGCAGAGATGCGCAGGTTAGTCAGTTTGAGCTGACTCGGCGCCCAATGCTGACCCGCATCGGTTGAGCGGAAGAAGCCATGATTGGTCCCGATAAAGAGCAGGCTGCTATTGCTGCTGGGAACTTCACCCAGAGTCACGACGTTGATCCCCACATTAGCTGGCAGGCCGTTGCTCATAGCGTGCCAGCTCGTGCCCTGATCGTCCGAACGATACAACGAGCCCGCGAAGGCTGCCCACAGCTGCTTGAGATTGGAATTGTAGAGCAGACTGGTCAGCGCGCCGGATGGCAGGCCGTTGCTGATGATTTCCCAGTGTGCCCCGTCGTCGCCGCTTTTGAGCACACCTGAATGAGCTGTACCAGCATAGATGGTCTGTGGCGCATTGACATCAAAGGCCAGCGCGGTATAGCTGTCGGTGGGCAGGCCCGTCACCGCGTGCCAGGTCGCGGCAGAATTGTTGCTGACGAACAGTCCGCTAGAGGTGGCGGCGTAGAGGAGTTTGCCAGAAATATCAAATGAGAGCGCGGCAACAGACTGAGGCAGCGTGAGGTCAGTGTTGCTCTGTTTCCAGCTTGCACCGGCATTGGTACTTGCAAAAACGCCGTTTTGCGCGTCACCAGCGTAAATATTGCGCGGTTGATTGGGGTCCACTGCCAGTGTCTGGATTTGTTGATCTTGCAGGCCGCTCTTCTGCCAGTTTCCGCCGGAGAAGATACCAGAACCAGGTGTGCCACAGGAGGAAAGAGCAAATGTTAATAAGAAGAGCAGCAAAAGTGGTAGACCCGGTTGCTGGTATGCTCGTCGGTTCGTACATGTTCTCATAATGGCATCCTCAAATTAACCGAGCAAATCGATTTCCTCGCCGACACCCTGCTCGCGAGCACGGACGTAGGCGCGGGCGGCGATGGTGATATCTTCCAGCGCCACGCCCACCGCCTTATACACTGTAATTTCATAAGGAGAATCGCGCTGGGGGCCATCGCCGGCCACCACGTCCGCCAGTTCCCAGACGCTTTCCCAGTCCAGATTGCCTGCGTTGGCGGGGATCAGCAGATCACCAGCCTCTAAACGGGCCTGCTCAATCGAATCGGTCACGATCAGGCTGGCGCGCTGCAACGTCTCATCGTCGATCTCGCGGCGCCTGGGCCAGTTTGAGCCAATCACATTGAGATGGCAGCCCGGTTTCAGCCACGTGCCATCGAGCACCGGCTCGCCAGAGGTCGTCGCGGTAATCACCACATCGGCCTCTTCAACCGCCTCGCTCACACTGGCGGCTGGTAGCACCTCGATCTGCAACTGCTGAGCCATACGCTGACAGAAGTCCACGCACTCAGGGTGGCGGCGACTGTAGACGGAGATCGCGCGAATGGGCCGGGCGGCACACACGCCCATCAATTGTGTCTCTGCCTGCTTGCCCGCGCCGATCAGGGCCACCTGCGCGGCGTTAGGTTTGGCCATATGGCGTGTTGCCAGGCCGCTCGTGGCTCCGGTACGCATCCGGCCCAGCCAATCGGCCTCGGTGATCGAGAGCAGGCGACCATCCTCAGCGCTAAAGAGCAGAACCACAGAGCGTGTGCCCTGGCGAAAGACCGTAAAAGTTTTCAGACCAAGCACGCCCGCGCCCGCGAAAGAGGCCGCCAGTATATGCAGAATGCCCTGCTTCTGGATCAGGCGCGCGCGCGGTCGATTGATCGCGTTGCGGTGCGAAAGCGCGATAAACGCCTCTTCCAGCGCGTCAATGCAATCGGGCATATCCAGCAGGGAGCGTACCTCTGCGTCATGTAAGAGTAGAGCCATATCCTCAGTCCAATTCTGATGTTCGCTATGTGCTCCTGATTATATCAGAAAACGCCCGGCCAACAAACTGTTGTTGGGTAGTCGAGTGAGCGTCAAAATGGTGCCTAACTGACCAGGGCTGGACAAAAGCCTGACGTCCAACCTGTGCGCTCAGTCTTCCCTGCGCACAACCCGGCTCATATAGAGCATCGTCTCGTGGACCGCGTAGCCTTTGGGCAGCTTCATGGACTTCTGCTCTGAGGATGTGAAGAGTTCGCGTGCGGCCTCAGGCGAGAGCGCTGGCAACAGCTTCGACGACTTGCGCGCGGGCCGGACCAGGCGCAACAGGCGCAGCACGCGAGTCAGCAGCCCACGCCGCGCCAATGTGATACCCACCCCGACTGCCAATGCGCCCACCCCGGCAGCCACGCGTGGCAATTGCGGATGTTGCAGAACCGTGGGCAGATGTTGTTTCACTGGAACCAGGCTCTTTGAGGGCGCGAGCAGATCGGCCCCACAACGCTGACAAAAGAGATCTTCTATAGCGCATCCTGCGTGACAACTGGGACAAATCATCCTCTATTCCTCCTGACAAATATATGTATGCTGGCTGGTTTTGCTGAGTAACACGCAAACACCCCACCAACCTCTACGCATGCCACAGCGAGAATAAAGAGCGCCATACCCTGGCATCCAGCATATGCGCGTGCTGTATCCAGAGCGTGAAGTGACCCGCGTAGGATAACACGTCACCGCTGATCGCGCGCATCTGCCTTCTCGTTCTTGATTGCATGATACAGCGGCATCTCAACGGCGTCAAGAGCGAAAGAAGAACGG
>CAXUEY010000271.1:0-3710 GCA_964250225.1 uncultured Ktedonobacteraceae bacterium
ATATCGATCCCGGAGTGCGTTTTTGGAATGCGTCGTCCGAGTTATAGCAGGAGAAGTGTCCATGTCCGCTGAAATGACCTCTACCGAACTGACGGGACAGCCAGGGTTGCGTCGCAATGCCATCGGTCTGCCAGGCGTCCTCTTCCAATCTATCACCACAATGGCACCTGCTGGAGCGGTTGCCTTTAGCCTGGGAGCGGCGATTCCCCAGGCGGGAGGCGCTTTGCCGCTGACCGTACTGATTGCACTCGTTATATGTGGCCTGATCGCGTTGAGCATCAGTTCCCTGGCCCGTCATCTTCCCTCCGCTGGCGGCTATCTCACCTACGTCAGCCGCAGCCTGGGCAAACACGCTGGTTGGATGACCGGCTGGCTGTATAGTTTCACGTATGTGCTGGTGATCCCCCTGGTGTTGCTTGTGCAGGGACAGGTCACGGATGGCTTTATGGCCTCGACCTTTCATCTCGCGCTAGGAACATATGGCTGGGCGATCTGGGCAGTGGTCTGGGCCGTGATTATTTTCCTTCTGACCTATTTTGGCGTGAAAATTTCAGCCAACACGAGTATTATTGCGGGCGTGTTAGAGATAGGGATCTTTCTCGTCCTGGCTACCTGGTTGATCGTGACCTTTCGCAGCAGCAACACTGTGGCAACCTTCCTACCCAGTTCCAGCCTCGAGCATGGCCTGGGCGGTTGGGTTGGTATCCTGCATGGCATGGTCTTCACCTTCCTGGCGTTTGCGGGATTTGAGTCCTGCGCGCCCCTGGCGGAAGAGACCAGCAATCCGCGTCGGAACGTTGGTCGCGCGATCTTCCTGGCAACCCTCATCATTGGCCTGTTCTTCGCGTTCTGCGCGTATGCAGGTGTGGTCGGCTGGGGCTTTAACAAGATCACGACCTACCCCAATGACCAGAATCCCTGGGGTACGCTGGCGAATCGCGTGTGGGGTCCATTCTCATTTCTCGCGATTCTGGCCATCCTCAACAGCGGTCTGGGCAATGGGAATGCAGGGATCAATGCCGGCTCGCGCGTGTTGTTCGCGATGGGGCGCGTGAAGACGCTACCGGGTATGTTAGGGCAAACCAACCGCTTCGCCACGCCGGGTATCGCCATCATTTTCACCATGATCCTCGGTGTGATTATCACCCTGGGGCTGGGTCTAAAGTATGGCCCCACGACTGCCTTCGCCTTCGATGGCACTCTTTTGACGATCCCACTGCTCATCGTGTACATAGCGAGCTGCGTCTCGGTGCCTGTGTTCTATCTGCGCCAGCACCGCGAGGAGTTCCGCGTCTGGCGCCATATCATCATCCCGGCTATTCCTTTTCTCGTGTTGCTGGTCGTCGTCTATTTTCAGTTTGCGCCACCCCCACCCTCTCCTTTGAATCTGGCTGGTCCTATTGTCGCGATCTGGTTTGTGCTCGGCCTGATTATCGTCGCAGTGTTAAGCTGGCGCGCACCCGTGGCCCTGGCGCGCAGCAACGATGTTTTTGCTGACCAGGATGCTCCCCACGATGCGCCCGCTGAACCTGATCTTCCTGTTGAAAAGGCGTAGTTCGTCTGTTGAAGTGCGAAGCTGGCAACCAGGGACGTTGTATCCGACGTTTCCGGTTGCCTCACGAAGATGTGCGTACACATGAGGAAGGTGCATACGATGACAATACACACGCAAGAAGGCTATATTCCTGTTGGCGAGTACAAGGTCTGGTATCGCAGCGTCGGCGGCGGCGCTGAACATGAGGAAACGCCTATTCTGACGCTGCACGGCGGACCTGGCATCCCCGCGTACTATATCGAGGATATGCAGGCGCTGGCCACAGAGACGCGGCGGGTCATTCTCTATGATCAGTTGGGGTGCGGACGCTCGGATCAGCCCGACAATCCCGCGCTCTGGCAGGTCCAGCGTTTTGTGGACGAGGTGGACGTTGTGCGCCGCCATCTGGGACTGGACAAAATCCATCTCTGGGGCCAATCCTGGGGCGGGATGCTGGCAATTGAGTATGCGTTAACCCAACCAGCGGGGCTGGTCAGCCTGATCCTCGCCAGTACCTCTGCCAGTATTCCGCTCTGGCTGGCCGAGGCCAATCGGCTGCGCAACGAATTGCCGCCAGAGGTGCAGACCACACTCCAGCGCCACGAGGGCGCCGGAACAACCGATAGCGCCGAATACCAGGACGCCATGATGGCCTTTTACCAGCGCCATGTTGTGCGCGTCGATCCCATCCCCGCGCACGTCCAGCGCTCCCTGGACAGTGTTGGCCAGGTCTATCTGACCATGAACGGTCCCAGCGAATTCCACATCGTTGGCGTGATCAAAGATTGGGACCGCGTGAGCCGCCTGCACGAGATTCACGTCCCGACCCTTATCACATCCGGGCGCTTCGACGAGTCCACGCCGCCGATCAACGAAATCATGCACAACGCCATCGCAGGCTCGGACTGGATTATCTTCGAGCAGAGTTCACACATGGCGCACGTTGAAGAGAAGGAGCTATACATGCAAACCATCCAGGCGTTTATTGATCGCGTGGAGAAGCGTTCCTCCTAAAATATCTTGTAACTATGCAGGAGACCAGCCCACAGGCCAGGCGCCCACCACACAGGCCAGGCGGCCCATCACACAGGCCAGGCGCCCACCCCACAGGCCAGACGGCCCACCACACAGGCCCGGCGGCCCCCCACACACCCCAGCCCCTGCGCGGGGGGCTTGTTGGGGGGGGGGGGGCGGCGCGTCGGCGCCGCCCCCCACGTCCATCAGGTCAGTGGCACGTGGGGCATGAGAGACAGCCTGGGCGATGGGTGGGGCGGCGTCCTTCCTGCATAGTTACTATATCTTTGGGAAAGGGGGGCAGCTGGCCTCCTACTTTGTGTGCTCAACTGGCAAAACCACCGAGATCGTGAAGCCATCGGTATGTTCGTCATCGAGCGCCAGGGCCAGCGATTGCAAGCGTGGATGGCGTAGCGCGTGCTGGTTATAGACGCCAACACCCGTCGTTTCGTGAGCGGCGGGTGTGCGCAGGCCTGTGCCGCCCCTGATCGTATTGTCGGCGACGATGATACTACCTGGCCGTGTGAGCTTGAGCGCCCATTCAAGGTAGCTCGGATACGGATCTTTGTCGGCATCGATAAACACCAGGTCAAAGGGAGTTTCGGCGGCAAGCTGCGGCAAAAGGCTGAGCGCGCTGCCCACGCGTACCTCGGTTTGCTGACCCACGCCCGCTTTCTGAAAAGACGAGCGCACGACCTCTGCATGTTTGGGATCGATCTCCAGTGTAATTAAGCGGCCATCCTGCGGCAGTGCGCGAGCCAGCCAGATGCCGCTGTAGCCCGCCAGCGAGCCTATCTCCAGGATTTTGCGCGCATGGCAGGTCAGGGCGAGCATATGCAACAATTTGCCCTGGATGGGTGAAATTTGGATGGGCGGCATCCCGGCGTTCTGCGCGGCCTGCACCGTCGCGCGCAAGGCTTCGTCTTCGGGGGCGAAGAGCTGGCCAATGGTCGCCTCAATTTCTTGCTGCGTGTGAAGCTGCTGCTCTGGTGTCGCGTTCTCTTGTTCTGGCATAAATAGTGGACCTTTCTCAATAGACCAGGAGACACCTTGTTTCCTGGTCTGGCGGCATACTCTACGTACAGAGTATCACAGATTGTTGCGCACTTTGAAATCCTCCAACGGCCTCGTGCCTGGCAGCATATATGCGTCTCTGGATGAA
>CAXUEY010000272.1:0-3542 GCA_964250225.1 uncultured Ktedonobacteraceae bacterium
GATGATGAAGTCGTCGCCCAGTCCAGCACAAAACGCCGCTGGTAGAGCCCAGGCATAGCTGGTCGTCGTCGCGTACCAGATGAGGCTTATGCCCCTGAGCAAAAGACCAGCGAGCAAGATGGCTTCCTGACGTGGTCGGTTGCCCAGCAACAGAAGCAGGAGGCTCCCAAATAGCCCTCCAGCGCCAGAAACCATCCACAAAAGCCCAACACTTGTGGCAGGTTGCTTGAGTGAGGTCTGTACAAAGAATATGTCCACAAAAGAGGGACGTGGAGATAATGAAATCGCCCAACACAAAGGCGAGCGAGCGTTCCCAGCAGAGCAGAAGCGCTTTCTCATGCACGTACCACGTCGGCACATTTCTCTTTACCGCCGCATAAGCTCGATTTATTGGCTTATGCGGCGGTGTTGTGCGCGATACGTTGTGCTTTGGGATGATGAAAAGATTGCTGGTGAGTTGTTGAGGCGAACCTATCACAGCATATCTGTTGATCGTTCATGGTGATTATCATACGCTGCACTGACATCTCCGGTCAATGACGCTCAATAATAAATCTTTCCTCCATCGCCAATGCTTCAAGCCACATTCCTAAAAAGCAGAGAAAATAAGGGCGGTTTATGTCCTCCTTTGAAGGTATACTTTGTATATCAAGGCAATTGAATAAACGACACATAAGCATGGAAACAAAGGAGAAGGATATGAAACTGAACGACTTTCGCCTGCTGGTCAACGATTTTGCGGCATCTTTTCACTTCTGGCACGAGATCGTGGGCCTTTCCACAATCTTTCGAGACGAGAACAATACCTACGCGGAATTGGATGCTGGCAACGTGCGCCTGGAACTGCTCAAAGCCGACTACTTCGCTGCCTCGGTCGGCTCTGCCCAACCCGCTGCCGCGCAGGAGGGCTACCGTGGAGTCATTGTTTTCGAGGTCGATGATCTTGAGGCAACTTATGCCGATCTCGTCAAGCGCGGTGCTCCCACTCTTGCCCCACCACACGATCACCCGGCAGGTTTTGCCCGCGTCGCACTCTTCACGGCCCCCGATGGATATGCCCTTGAACTCTTCAAATCACGCGGCACTTTCCCGCATTAAAAACAGGGGGGAGTAAGTGACATGAGGGCATTTCCCCTCAGAAATACTCCTACGCATGGGGTTTCTGAATTGGGAAATGTCCTCGCCTGGCTCAAAAATGTCACGCTGGTCACATTATTGGAGCGTTTATTCCCAAAGCTGTGTCAGAGCCCCTTTGTATTTCAAGCATACAGCAGATGTGAGTGGCTGCGCTCTTTGAACTCGGCCAACCCGGCATCCCAGCTGGCACTCCAGTCGCTCACGTCCGCGCCGTTGTCCAGGGCGAGGCGGAGCTGGTCGCTGCCGAAGAGTCGGTCCACAAAGTAGCGATTGTTGCTGCTGGTGATCCAGGTGAAGGCGTCCGGTTGCAGGCGGCGCAGCGTGGCCAGCAGGTGCAGGCCCAATTCTACGGGGCGCAGGCTCTCGCGATCAGTGATATGGATCTGAACGCCTTTACATAATGTCTGGGCGTGTTTGGAGAAGGTAGGCGTGAAATATGCCGGGCGAAAGGCGACGCCGGGCAAGTCGAGCTGCTCCAGTGCGACTTGTAACGCGTAGGGATCGAGCCAGGGCGCGCCAATCAGCTCAAAGGGGCGCGTGGTGCCACGTCCCTCGGAGAGGTTGGTGCCTTCGAGCAGGCAGGTGCCAGGGTAGAGTGTAAGCGAGTCGAGCGTGGGGAGGTTCGGCGAGGGATAGATCCAGGGCAAGTCGATCTCGTCAAACCAGTAGGAACGCTGCCAGCCGCGCATGGGCACGACGAGCGGCGGTGGGCAATCTCTTTCGGCGGCAAACAGACACGCTAGTTCGCCCACGGTCAGGCCATGACGGATGGGTAGCGGGTGAATGCCCACCAGCGAGGCGAAATTGGGGTCGAGAATATTGCCCTCGCTGTGGCTGCCTGTGATGGGGTTTGGACGATCCAGCACAACAAAGGTCAGTCCCGCCTCTGCTGCGGCCTCTTGCGCGTAGGCCAGCGTCGCGAGATAGGTATAGTAGCGCGCGCCCGCATCCTGAATATCGTAGATCAGCGCGTCGAGCCCCTGCAACATCTCGGCGCCAGGTCGGTGCGTCTGCCCGTACAGACTGTGGACCGGCAGGCCTGTGCGCTGATCGGTGGAACTGCCTACCTCGACTCCCGCCTGGGCATCGCCGCGTATGCCGTGCTCTGGCCCGAAGAGCGCGCTGAGATGGATGCGTTTGTCGGCGGCGAGCAGATCAACGGTTGTGCGCAGGCGTGTATCGACTCCGCTGTAATTGGTCACTAGCCCGACCCGCTGGCCCTGCAATTGGGGCAGACCGTCTTGTAGGAAGACCTCAAGCCCGGTCTGGATCGTGTGCGTTGTTTTTGACATGTGGGTGCCTTTCTTACTATCTGACGTTAACTCATCAGCCATTGCATAATATAACGGGTATTGCCATCGTGCGCCCAACTGTAAAAGTCGCGGTCAAAAGGGATGGGGATGTCGATGAGGCTTGTTACTTGCGCTACCACCTCATCAAGCGAGTAGTCAAGCAGCACTGAGGCATGTTCTAGTTCGACTTCTGTTGGACGATGCCGCGCCAGCACCGCGCGACAGCGCCGTTCTATCTCACGAAAATACGCCAGATTCGCCTGAATGATCGCGGGGCTGGTAGTTCGGCCATGTGAGCAGAGGACGCGTTGAGGGTGCAGGCTCAAGAAGCGTTCGAGTGTGCTCAACATGCTCGGCGCGCTGGCCGCGTCTTTGAGCAACGGGATGGGCGTCTCAACCGCGTCAAACGCGAGCAACAATTGGAGTTCAGGCAGCCACGCGGCAATATGATCCGCGCAGTGTCCTGGCGCGCTGAAGAGTTCAACCGTCAGGTCGCCCCCATGCAGTGACAGTTTGTCATGAAAGGTCACTGTCGGCGGAGTGAGCACGACTGTATGGAAATGGTTCGGATAGGTTTTCTGATAGCTGGCTAGAAACGTGCGCGCTTCTTCTGACTCCAGGCGTTGGCGGCAGTGCTCATGGGCGATAAGCGGCGCGGCGTGTTCTCCTGTAAAATACCCATTGCCCCAGGCGTGATCCCAGTCCGCGTGGCTATCCATCACCAGTACGGGCCGCTTGCGCAGCTCGCCTGGCAGCATCGCGCTGACCGTGGCCATATCCGCGGGACGAATCAATGTATCGCAAAACAGCAGAAAGCGCTCTGTCGCCAACAGATAACAATCGACCTCCATTCCATCGAACTCTTCCGGCCCCTCAAGACCATCCTGACAAACACGCAGACGGTTGCTGCGGTACACGTGTACACGGCTATCCTGGCTCATCTCAGGCACAAACTGAATTTCTGGCTCTGGCATGGGTTTGCTCCAATCGGCTGAACAGTGTTTTCTGATATCTTAGCCTCTCCTCGTTGCCTCTGTCTATCTGTTGGGACCGTTGTGGCTCGCTCAATCCAAATGGATGACCACGAATAGAGTTGGCACTTAACGGGCATGG
>CAXUEY010000273.1:0-3142 GCA_964250225.1 uncultured Ktedonobacteraceae bacterium
TTGAAAAACCATTAAGCTTAATATGTGGTATATCCCCTTTTTAATAGCCAAACAACTGGGCAGATCCCACATATCACGACCCATATCACATATCGTTCCTCATTTATCCATAAAGTCCCAGAAAAGCGCTATCGCCAGGACGCTATTGGCGTGATCGAATGTATGTTGCAGCGTTTTCGTCACGACCCAACGTAGCGAGACATCGGGCCAGACTAAAGAGGCTCCGATCCTCTCCCAATCTTGTGCTTTATAGAGCTTTAATAATGAGATCTCTTCGGCTCGGATGCGTTGGAATTCGGCCAGTAGCGTGGCGAAATCATGCCCTTTAGCCCACTCAACCTCTTCTTGATAGTTTGCGTCCCGCTCAAATAGTTCGCCCAGCCAGCAGCGCATATTGGGGAGAGCAAGTCTGCGTTCGTTGGAGAGCAGATGAAACACATGCCTGGCCACCGACCACTCGCCCAGCATCGTTGGCGGCGTGATCGATAACCGCTCCGCCGGTACCTGTTCAACTGCCCAGGTAAACGCCTCGGCGCTGCTGGTGAGTTGCGCGTGAAACCATTGCGAAAGACCTTCCATGCTTCCTGAGCCTCCTATTTTATTGCAAGGGCGTTGCGCGTTCTTTCAGCAAGTGGCCCATGCTCAGCGCGATCAGGGCGCTAACCCACCGTGAGCACGCGCAAACCATACATGCTGGATACATCAAAATGAGTAGATGATACCAAAGTATAACAGATCCTCGCAAGAATTTATAATTTGTAGATAGAAAGTTTATATTTACCTCTTATACTTCCTGCAGATGAGAGTTACTCATCAGTAAAACGCTTAAGGATGAAATGCTATGAGGAAAAAACTGTCTACACTTGCCTTTCCTGTTGTGATCGTTATAGCAATTGTTATGGCAGGTTTTTTTGCTGTGGTGCCTTCGCTCGCAAAAAGTGCTGCTACACAGCGATCTATTGCAACCCCTATCGACTTCCCCCATACCGGTCCTTACCAGGTGGGCAAGGTCGATTACGACCTGGTAGATCAGTCACGTAGGGAGATTTTCACCAATGACCCACAGGCAAAGCGGGAGATCCTGGTCAATGTCTATTATCCTGCTGACCCCGCACTAGGCACGCAACCATCTCCTTTTATGGAGGGCAAGACGCTTGATACATTTGCCCAGCTATACCATCTCCCCACAAATTTTATAAACAACGCGCTCCACTCCAACGCTTATATAAAAGCGCCACTCGCACGCTTCCCTGGACGATACCCGGTTGTACTCTTCTCGCCTGGTTGGGGTACTGACCCGCTCTTTTATGCGCCAACCCTGGAGGATTTAGCCAGCCACGGCTATGTCGTAGCGGCACTCTGGCATACCTACAGCTGTGATTTTACGGCCTTTCCAGATGGTCGCGTTAGCTTTGCCAACAAAGCGGGATCTGATCCCGACCACTATCCTGATGAGCAGAACCAGCAATTACAGATTCGCGAAAGGGTTGGAGGGGTCTGGATAGACGATGCACAGTTTGTTATGAACCAGTTTGCACAGTTTAACCAGAGTGATGCGCGCTTCGCCGGTCACCTTGATCTCTCACGCATAGGTATGTTTGGTCATTCGTTCGGCGGCACAGTCTCCCTTGAAGCAGGTAAAGTGGACAACCGCATCAAGGCGGTCATAAATGTGGATGGAGGGCTTGCCTTCGCTGAGCCTGCTGCACATCCCGGCCTTCAGAAACCAACCATGCTTATGTTCTCTGATGATCCCAAAGTCACCGATGAGGAGTTGAAGCAAGAAGGTATTACGCGCCAGCAGTATGAAGAAGCATTAGCGCAATACCATGCTCAACAACAACGTTATTATAAACTCAGCGATCCGGCTTACCTCCTGCGCCTCAAGAATTCAGCGCACCTGACCTACGCAGCCGCTATGGCCCTGGTTGCGCCCCTCGTTCCTGATCAGATAACAGCAATTGATGTCGGCACGATCAAAGGGACGCGGGCTGTTCACATCTATGACGGCTATCTGATAGCGTTCTTTAACCAACATATCAAAAGCATACCTGAGCCGATCTTATGGAAAGGTGCGCCCCACCCTTCCGGAATCAGTTTCGAGTCACATCAATAGAGCGCTAAAATCACCATAGCTCCAGGGAGATCCTCGTGGTCGCCCTGGAGCCGTCCGATTGCCGTCTCATATTGATACTAAAGAGATTGCCCTTACTGGAGCTTAATCACCATGCTTAAACATTCTCTTGTTCTGCTAAGCTGGAGTCTCGTGCTCTATCTATTGCAACAGCAATTCGCGTTTTTCCAGCCAGTAGCCAGCCATTAGCGCGATCAGGATGTAATACATCACAAGCAAAATCAGGCTGCACAGGCTGGATAGATCGAAAGTACCGGATACGCCCAATGTATAGCACGCGGCGAGAGGCCACAGGGGGATCTGAGTGAGGCTCAGGGTGCTCTCCAGCCAGGTGGGAAGAGCCATGATGGGTTTGTAGGAGAAAAGCACCAGGGCCAACCAGGTCAGGAAGGCGATGCGTTTGAGACGTGTGGCGATGGGCGTGGAGAGCGCGACGGTGAGGAGCGCAATCAGGATGGTATTGGGCAGTGTGCCGAGCGCGCCCCAGAGCAGGGCAGTCGGCGTGGGATCGGTCAGGCGATGGGTCAGCAGCACCAGAGCAAGGAAGAAGGCGTAGAGCGGAATGCGTAGGGCTGCCGCGGCCAACATCAGCCCCCGACTATAGGCCGCGCGCGAACTGAGGCGGGCCAGCAGCAGATATGTGCGGGCGCTGGTGGCCTGACGCACCATAACGGCCGGTCCCAGCACCGCGATGGCGCCCAGGCAGACAGTCGCGATGCTGTTGAAATAGATGGTGTTCTCCAGATAGGGGAAGAAGAGCAGGGCGAAAAAGGCCAGCGCCAGCATAAACTCCGCCCACATCCAGCCGCTACGTAGATAGCTGGCCAGGGTCAGGCGCGCCACCGTCACACTTGGCGACCTGAACAGGCCGCTGCTCGCTCGTACTTCGTTGCTCTTTGTCGTGTGCATACTGTATCTATTCCGTACTCTGAAACGTGGTCTTTTCTGGACACGCCAGAATCAACCGTGTTCAGTTCCTCTTTCAGCGACCGTTGCCTGGTTGCCCAG
>CAXUEY010000274.1:0-2932 GCA_964250225.1 uncultured Ktedonobacteraceae bacterium
TGCTTGGCACGGTGCTCTGCCCGCCTTTGCAGCGGCGCATACGCATAGGCCGTGCGTTGGGTTATGTCCTGATTGTGTTCGTGGTGCTCTGGCCTCTCTATGGCTTCATCACAACGCCACTGCTGTTGGGAGCCGTCTTCGCGGGCATCGCTCTCTCCGACTCGGTCCGTGCTGTCTTCATGGACAGTTATCGCTTCGCTGTCGTACCAGATGCTCTGCAAGGCCGTGTCAGTAGCATCTATCGCCTGATCTTGTTCAGCGTCCTCACCATCGGCTCTTCTGCACTTGGGCTGAGCCTGGAGCATCTGGGCGTTTTGCCGACCGTGGGCATCGTGTGGAGTGGCCTGCTTCTGATAACCGGATTTCTGTTTCTCTCTCGACACATGCGGCAAGCGACATTACCGGAGGTGTAAATCCTACCACGCTGCGGCTGATGCGGGAGATGTGGGGCTTCTCTTCCGTGAACAAGAAAAGCCAGCAGCTCGCATAACAACTATCCCAACAAAAAAGCCAGATACTCTTTTTTGCGTCGCTCCAGATCTTCTTCGGGAAAAGGTGGCGCTTTACCTACGAGAGCGCCCTTGAACTCTTTGACAAGGGCGTCGCGCATAGGCGTTTTGCTAAAGCCCAGGCGCGGACTTTTTCCTGCTGGGAGGGTAATCTCCTCGCTTTTGAGCAGATTCTGGATCGCGAACAATTCGGGTGTTTGTTCCTCCGCTAGCGTGATACAGAAGCGCGTGAGATTGTCCGCGAGCAAGATCGGGCTACCCATCAAAAGGGCCAGGCCAAGCGCATCACCGGGGCGCAGGTCCATTTTTTGCTCGACCTCGCTCCCATCAGCTTTGCGCCAGAGCAGGCTGGTTGTGTATAGATAGATGGGCGAGATCCAGATGTGATCTTCAAGCCGCACTTCAGTGAGCGTCAGGTCGTGCAGTTTGAGCGTCTCAACCATCATATTGAGCGTCTGGGGACGTGGTAACGTCAAATTGTGCAACGCTGCCACAATGGGTAGCGCTTCGTGGCGCTCAAGGCCAGGAGTGAAGATGCATCGCCCTGTTTCATCGATCAAAGTAACAGTATACATATACACACTACTGGTCCCGAAATTCCTGCGCACACCTTCTATTTTCATGGGTAGCATAGGAGTATCCCTCATTCTTTCTCGAAAATTGACCTTTTATCATCACTCTTCATTATATATCCGCAAGAGGGCTAAAACTGACTTGACGTCATCCATATTTAGCGGGTATAGTACCCAACAGGAGACGAATAAGGCGAGTGCCACCGTATTTTTCGCGTAACATGTGAGGATACTCGGAAGAATGCCTGTTTTTCGTCGGGCCTATTCCCTCGTATGTACCCCGTAGGATGTAGTTTCAATGTGGAAACCTTTGCACTGGAAGCGAGGTAGTATCTCTGTGAAACGTCGTTTATCCACTTTTTGCGCGCTATTTGCGTTATGTAGCCTCCTGACACTCTCGATGACGAGTACGGCTTCTGCCCAGGGTGGCGCGGCGCATATGTCCAGCAGTTGTGTCAATGCCAATGGCACCACGGATGCGCGTACAGGCACCATCGACGGCGCCAATTTTCTCTTTGAAGTCCCTGCGAACTGGAATGGAACGTTGCTGCTCTACAGCCACGGCTATCGTTTCACGGGCGAGCCACTTACCCCACAGGATAGTAGCGATTCTGTGACCGGAGGAGCGCTTTTGCAGCAGGGTTTTGCCCTGGCTGGCTCTTCTTATAGCCAGGATGGTTGGGCGTTGCAGCAGGCCTTTCACGACCAGTTTGCGCTGCTGGACTTCTTTAACAAGACCTGCGGCAGCCCTATGCGCACGGTCCCCTGGGGCGATTCGCTGGGTGGGATCATCACCGCTGGTCTGGTGCAGCTCCAGCCGTGGCGTTTTGCTGGCGCGATGCCATTGTGTGGCGTGCTCTCCGGGGGCATCGGCACCTGGAACCAGGCGCTCGACTCGACGCAGGCCTTCAATCTCCTCTTAGCGGGAGGCAAGTTGACTGTCGTGCATATCACCGATCCCAACGGTGGATTCAATGCGGCTGAAGCAGCTATCAATGCGGCCCAGGCCACACCGCAGGGGCAGGCGCGTATCGCGCTCTCCTCGGCTCTGGGTGATTTGCCTGGCTGGTTCACCCCTGGTTCGCCTGAGCCAGCAAAAACAGATTTTGTAGAACAAGAGAAGATGCAGTTTCTCTGGCAGAGCAAGACTGATCTGCCCTTTGCCTTCTTGGGTCGCCAGGAACTGGAGATGCGCGCCGGTGGCAATCCCTCGTGGAATATCGGCGTCAATTATCGCGAGCAACTGCGCAAATCCGTTGACCGCAGTGAGGTCGAGGCTCTCTACAAGCGCGCTGGTCTGAGCCTGGAGAAAGATCTGGATACCTTGAACGATGCTCAGCGCTTCACTCCTGATCCGAAAGCTGTGCAGTACCTGAACAAGTTCATCACCTTCAATGGCGATCTGGATATTCCTGTGCTGACCATGCACACCACCGGCGATGGGCTCGTGGTTAATCCCAACGAGCAGATCTACGCGCAGAGCGTGCGTCAGAATGACGACTCCAGCCTGCTGCGCCAGGTCTTCGTGCATCGCGCCGGTCACTGTGCTATGACGCCCGCCGAGAGGCTGACGTCCATTGCTACATTGATTCAGCGCATCAATATTGGCCACTGGGACGATTCAACCGATCCCGGCTTGATGAACAGGGAAGCAGCCGCGTTTGGCCCGACTTTCAATCAGTTTGCGCCTTCGTTTATCAACTTCAAACCCGCCGTTTTCCTGCGCCCGTTCACCTCATCTGATGACTGACCACAGGTTTTTCAACACCTGAAAACGGTGATGGCTGGCTCAGCAACAAAAGCGCTGCGCCAGCCATCACTGGATTCTGAGCATTTCCACCTACACTAATA
>CAXUEY010000275.1:0-2726 GCA_964250225.1 uncultured Ktedonobacteraceae bacterium
TTTAAAACGTTGCTAAACGTGCAACGCTAAGCAGTCTGTTTTATGTGCAGCGCTGAGGTGACTATGAACCATCTCAGCGCTGCACACAAAAAAGACGAACCGCGTAGCGTAAGGACAATCAAGAAACGTTCGCGGCATCGTTTCTGCTCAATAATCAGCTCTGATCCTGCAATCTTTGGGTGATTGTACTTAGTACTCTGTCAAAGTTCATGTGGCGCATCGTCGAGCAAGCCGACGAGACACACCATACCAGTGCCACCGTTCACTTGAACCTTGACACACTACTATGGATAGTCAAGCTTCATGCGGCTGCTCGCCTCGCAAGCCGGCGAGACACACCGTACCAGTGCCACCGTTCACTTGAACCTTGACAAACAAGTAGGCGCCGATTTATCGCGCGCACCGCCGATTTATCGGCCCTGTGGGCCGCCGCACGCCTCCAGGACGGATGAACGTGCCACCTCAAGCTTGACACAGCTCTACAATGAAGCGCGAGACGCCAGGCTCAATAATTCGGAATAATACTAATAGGAAGTTGGTAGGAGTTATGCCAGAAGGAATCCCTGCATCGCAGGGCGACACATCCATTGACATAGCAGAAGCTGAAAAAGATACCATTCCCACCGATGGCTACATCATCGATCACATCACAGGCGAAAAGCTGGTTAAAGATACACCAAAGGAACAGGTGCGCCAATTTATCGCCAGAGCCCTGGAACATGAATACAATATTCCTCCAGAAGATATGCAGGCCGACTTTGTAGTGGGCAGCGGCAAAAATCGCAGAGTCGTCGATATCGCTATCTTCCATCATCAGAAAGAACATACCGTCCTCAATCTCAGCCGCGCCATAGTATGTCGTCCCATGCCCGCATCCGGTAGAAGCGCGGCGCGTGTGCGCGACCCCAAAGAGGCCGAGAAAGATCTGCTCATCCTTCAGGAAATTATGGAGCAGGTCGGGACCTGCGAGTACGGGCTGTGGACAAACAAGCTGGATATTTTTTACGTCAAATGCAAACGTTCACGCTTCGATGTCCAGCTTGAGCACATTGCCGATTGGCCTCTCGCAGGTGAGTCGCTCAATGAGCATAGCCCAACGTCGAGAATCACCTTCCACAAAGCGGATAAAGAGATGATGCGCGTTGCCTTCCGGCGCTGCCATAACTTTATCCACGGCAACGAAGGTATGCCTAAGGATGCCGCGTTCTGGCAGTTCCTCTATCTGATTTTCTGCAAGATCCATGATGAAGAAGCGCCACCTGACCAGAGACGCTTCTGGGTAGCGATGACCGATCAGTTTACGAAAGAGGGCCGCGAGCGCATCAGGGAACGTATCGACTCTCTTTTTGCGCAGGTAAAAGTCCAGTACACAGATATTTTTCGCGGCAATGAAGAAATCACGCTTTCAGATCGTGCGCTGGCTTTTATGGTCTCTGAACTCTCGCGCTACGACTTTACACATTCGGAGATCGATGCCAAAGGCGCTGCCTACCAGGAGATTGTAGGAACAAACCTGCGCGGTGATCGCGGCCAATATTTCACGCCACGCGGCGTAATCAATCTGGCAGTCAAGATCCTCGATCCCCAGGAAGAGGAACGCATCCTCGATCCAGCGTGTGGCACGGGCGGATTTCTGGTCGCCACATTAGAGTATATGCTCAAGAAATTCTGCCGCGAGGCGGGTATCGACCCGGAGAGCCGTAACAAAGAAGAGCATCCAGCCTTCCCAGAAGTGCATAGGCGTCTCAAAGCGTTTGCCGAGGACAAGATATTTGGCGCCGATTTTGACCAGTTTTTAATTCGCGCCTCACAAATGAATATGGTTATGTCGGGCGACGGGCGCGGACACCTCTACCATATGAATTCGCTGGAATTCCCCGAAGGCCATTTTGCTGCGCTACCAAGAGCACGACAGGATATCGATTTTGGGACCATCGATGTGTTGATGACCAATCCGCCCTTTGGCTCGGATATTCCCGTCAGCGAGGCACAAATCCTGGAACAGTTCGAGTTTGCGCGCAACTGGAAACGCGATCCCGAGGAGGGCGTGTGGCGCATCAATAACGAGCCAAATCAGCGCCGTATGCAGAGCAGCGTGGCTCCCGAAAAGCTATTTATCGAGCGCTGCCTGCGCTGGCTGCGCCCCGGTGGGCGCATGGGCATTGTGGTGCCCAATGGCATTTTAGGCAATCCAGCCGACGAATACATTCGCCAGTGGATCTTAAAAAACGCCTGGGTGCTGGCAAGCATCGACCTGCCAATCGAAGCCTTTATTGTTGAGGCCAATGTCAATATTTTAACCAGCCTGCTCTTCCTCAAGAAGAAGACCGATGAGGAGATACGCGCCTCGGCGTTTAATGAAGGCGAGGCCGGGGCGTATCCCGTTTTCATGGCCGTGGCGGAGAAGGTTGGCGTTGACCGTCGTGGCAACACGCTCTATACGCGCAACCCCGATGGTGAAGATATTATCAAAGTTGTGGGCCAGAGAATTGTGCGCAAAGTGGAAGGGGGCCGTCTGGTGTCGAAAACCATTCCCATATACGGTAAAGAGGTCGATGACGATCTGCCTGTCATCGCTGAAAAGTATAAAGAGTTTCGTACACGCTACCCGGAGCCAGGCCAATGAAACTCACAAACTTCGACAATCCCGTGATGTCCTCCTGGCTCGCGCTCAGCGGCACCCGCCTCGACAGCAAACCATACCTCTCCGGCTCTATGGAGGCAAA
>CAXUEY010000276.1:0-2480 GCA_964250225.1 uncultured Ktedonobacteraceae bacterium
GCCTCTCCTAGGTCGTGGCGCTCTCGGTCCTGGTCACGATCATGGCGTGGGCGTATCAACAGAATCTATAGAATGCATTTCAATAGCAGACGGCTACAGCCACTTTCTAAGAGAGCGAGTTTGATCCACATCTCCTTCGCATTCTCGCGCCTTCGGCGCTCGTCTTCTTTTGTATCTTTTTTCTTTTTTTTATAATTATTGGTGGGCCCGGGAAATTTATAAAAAATAAAAAAATACATACGCTTTTATCGCGCGGGCACTATCTCTCTTCTAATGATGCATTCCAATCAGCGTGACCAGTAGATACAGGCCATAGAGGAGGAGGCAGAGGAGGATAATCGTCCCATAGCAGGTCAGGCTCCAGGCGCGGCGGGTGTTGAGTGCCTGGCGCAGTTGCTCAGCCATATCGGGTGGATCGAGCTGGATCTCCGGGCGCAGTTCGGTAAGGCGGGGTAGCATTTCGCGAAAATCGCGCGCGTTAGTCATGCCCTCGACCAGCAACATATCTGAGCCGTCGGTGAGGTCGGCCAGCAGCACGAGCTTCGCGGGATTGGGGTCGCCCGGCGTCAGGGTCAAACGCTCGATGGTCTCCAGGGGCAGGCGCACCTCTTTGCCCTCTTCGCGGCTCGTCACTACCAGTTCATCCGGGTACAATTGGATCTCTTTGCCCATGCCATAGCGTACTACGCTGACGGGGACCGTGTGCGCGGTTTGATGTTCGCTCATAATTTCTACGGTTCTTTTATAAATATCTGGCCAACGCCAGAGCTTCGTCGTGAATTCACAAGGTGCGTGCCAGCACTTCTGGTATGTTCTGATTGTAACGCACAAAATCCTATCCGTCGATAGGCAAAGTCGATGACCCTGCCCATTTGTGCCAGATGGGCAGGCTTCTCTGGACCATTTTCCCCTTTCCAACGTACTATACAGAGGAAGTCTGAATGAGTATACAAGCATCTATTTATAGCGCATGTGGCCAAAGTTGGCCTGACAGCACCTGGATAAAGCTCTTATCATCACCTTGCCAAAGATGCAAGCAAGAAGCAGCCTGGAGAAACAGTATGGCTCGCGTTGGCCTTCTAGAAGATAATTCTCGTATCGCAAAACTCAGCGCGACCATGCTCGGTTACGCGGGGCACGAGGTTACTATATATGGAGAAGCGTTGGACTGTTTGCGGGCGCTCTCTCTGCTGGACGTGCCACCCCCACACACTGAGGATGCACAGGTGCTCGCACTGCCCATAGATGTGCTGATTATCGATTTGCACCTGCCGAGCCTGTCTGGGCTGGAGGTTGTGCGTCTCCTGCGCGCCAGCCCATGTACCAGCACACTGCCCTTGATCTTCTGTACCGCAGCTACACATTCCGAGATCCATCTGGCCCTGACTATCGCGCCAGAGGCGGTGCTGGTGGAGAAGCCATTCAAACTGCAAGCCCTGCTTTCCGCGATTACCCGTGTCTTGCCAGAATCCGAGCAGCCATCGTCGCCTATGTGATACAATACGACCAAACCTCAAGGGATCGTAGCCTCGCACGCGCAACCCCGTGGATGGGTTCCACAGAATGTGTCAAAAAAACATGAGTATAGATGAGCAAGATGCACAGGCTTTAGACGCCTATTCACACTCAGTGACCACAGCAGCGGAACGCGTGGGGCCGGCTGTGGTGCGGATCGATATCGAACGCGAGGGCGCACGCTATCGCGGCTATAGTCATTCCGAAGCTGGCGGACTCGGTTCCGGCTTCATCTTTGCCTCTGACGGCCAGATCCTTACCAACGCCCATGTGGTGGCCCACGCCCGTCGCGTGCGTGTGACGCTGGCCGATGGACGCGCCTTCGATGCCGGGCTGGTCGGCGCGGATAGTGATGTGGATGTGGCCGTGGTACGCATTGGAGCCGAACGTCTGCCCGTGGCGGAGATGAGTCGCGCGACATTGAAGGTCGGGCAATTGGTGATCGCGGTGGGCAACCCCTATGGCTTAAACTGGACGGTGACCGCGGGCGTGGTCAGCGCACTCAACCGCACGCTCGACGCGCAGAGTGTGCGCAAAATGACCAATTTGATCCAGACGGACACTTCTATCAATCCAGGCAATTCCGGCGGTCCCCTGGTCGATAGCCAGGGACGTGTCGTCGGGATCACCACAGCCATGATGCCTATGGCGCAGGGCCTCGGTTTCTCCATTCCACTGGAAACCGTCACGTCAGCTATCGCGCGTATTCAGCAGCAACGCAATGCAGGGGCCGCGGGTGTTTCGCTGGGCGTAGGAGGTATGCGCGTGCCGCTCGACGCGCAATTGCGCCAGAGTCTGAAGCTGGAACAACTGACCGGCATGGAACTGCTGGAGATTCGGCCTGGTGGTCCGGCGGAACTGGCGGAGTTGAAACGCATGGATATCATCATCGGCGCGGCCACTGAGCCGGTCACTGAGCCGCGTGTTTTACAACGTATTGTGCATCGTCACAGCGCGGGCCAGAC
>CAXUEY010000277.1:0-2349 GCA_964250225.1 uncultured Ktedonobacteraceae bacterium
GCGGGATTGGTACGGGCGGCAGCCCTTCACCTGGGACGTGGGGCTGCGCCCCACTTCTCTCTCCTTTACCTGACCAAAAAACGAATTTTATCGTGAGAATCCACAATGGTATCCTCTGCTAATCTGTGCTATACTGCGCACGGTCACATTACGCTTGAAAAGCAGCACATAGCGCTGAATATTGCATGCACCGCACGAATAGTGCCGTAATACCCTCAATGTGCGCCGTGTACTGGAGGTTGGTAGTGCTGACATAGCAATTTACATCGTTCAATGTATAGAAGAGGTCTATGGTATGAACCATGTCACCCATAACTCTATTGTGAGTTTTATCTGGAATATCGCCGACGATGTCTTGCGCGATGTCTATGTGCGCGGCAAATATCGCGATGTCATTCTCCCCATGACCGTGCTGCGTCGCCTTGACTGTTTGCTGGAACCTACCAAAGATACAGTGCTTGAGAGCGCTGAATTTCTGGAACGCCACAATATCCAGCAGCAAACGGACGCCTTGAGCGCGGCTTCGGGCTATCCCTTCTATAATAAATCGCGCTTCACCTTCCGTCGTCTACTGGATGAACCCAACGCGATCCGCGCCAATTTTGAGGCCTATCTGGATGGTTTTAGCGAGAATGTGCAGGGAATTATCGATAAATTCAAGCTGCGCCACCAGATCCTCACTTTATATGAGGCCAACCGGCTCTATCCCCTCGTGCTGAAGTTTGTCTCCAAAGATATCAATCTCAGCCCGCAAGCGGTGACGAATGGCGGCGGACATATTATTCACGAGGGACTGACGAACCGGGGCATGGGCTATGTCTTTGAAGAGCTGATCCGCCGCTTTAACGAGGAGAATAACGAAGAGGCGGGCGAGCACTTTACACCACGCGATATCATCCAACTGATGGTGAATTTGATCTTCCTGCCCGTCAAAGAGCAGATCGCGAGCACAACCTACCTGGTGTATGATGACGCGTGCGGCTCCGGTGGCATGCTCACCGAGGCCGAGGAGTTTCTCAAGCAGCTCTCTACAGAGGCGGGCAAGCAGGTGGTGATCGAACTCTATGGGCAGGAGGTCAACCCCGAAACCTTCGCGATCTGCCAATCAGATATGCTGATTAAGGGACGCGACGCGGCCAATATCAAGTTTGGCTCAACCCTGGCCCGCGACCAGTTCCAGGGCATGGAGTTCGATTTTATGCTGGCCAATCCTCCCTATGGCAAATCCTGGAAGGTGGACCAGGACTCGCTCTTCGACGGCAAGAAAAAATATATCACCGATGCCCGCTACACTGCTAACCTGCCCGGCGCAACTGGCCCTGAGCGGCTCGCGCTGGTGCCACGCGTCAACGATGGCCAGTTGCTCTTCCTGGTCAACATGCTCACCAAGATGAAGCAGCAGACCCCGCTGGGCAGCCGCATCGCGATTGTTCATAACGGCTCGGCGCTCTTCACCGGCGACGCTGGCCAGGGTGAGAGCAATATTCGCCGCTGGATTATTGAGAACGATTGGCTGGAGGCTATTATCGGCCTGCCGCTTGATATGTTCTATAATACAGGTATCGCAACCTATATCTGGGTGCTCTCCAACCGCAAAGCAGCGCATCGACGTGGTAAAGTTCAGCTTATCAGCGCGACCAATTATGCTGGCAAGTTGCGCAAAAACCTGGGCAAGAAAAACTGCGAGCTGACCCAGCAGGATATCAAAGCGATCACAGAGCTGTTCTTGAATTTCGCGGAGACACCTGACAGCAAAGTCTTTGATAACGCGGACTTAGGCTACTGGAAAATCACGGTTGAGCGCCCGCTACGTCTGACCACACAGATCACGCCCGAACGCCTGGCCAGCTTCCAGGCAAGCGCCGAACCGCGTCTACTCGACCTGGCCACGCGGCTGCATACGCTGCTGGGGGACGCGCCGAACCGCGACTGGAACAGCGTGCAACGTCTGCTGGAGGCGGAGGCCAGAAGCCAGTTCTTCCCCCTCAAAAAGAGCGACCTCAAAGCTTTGCGCGAAGCCTTCACCGCACGCGACGAGCAGGCCGCACCCGTCATCGAGCAGCAGACGCGCACCCAGATTATCTACGAGGCCGATCCCGAACTGCGCGACACCGAGAATGTGCCGCTCAAAGAACGTATCGAGGACTATTTCGCGCGCGAGGTGCTGCCCTACGCGTCCGACGCCTGGATCAACCCCGACAAGACGCTTAAGGGCTACGAAATTTCGTTTACCCGCTATTTCTATCAGTACCAACCGCTGCGCAGCCTGGAGGAAATTACCGCAAATATCCTGGCCCTTGAGAATGAGACAGAAGGACTGCTCCAGCGCATCGTCTCCGCAACGGAGGT